>JBBQJG010000034.1:0-28386 GCA_038325725.1 Polyangia bacterium
GGTCTCGTACTTGGAAGACTGCGGGCAGTACGAGCAATCCTCGGGGCAACCACCCGTCTTGACGGAGAGGAGGGAGCACAGCTGCACCTCGCCCTCGGGGTGGTGCTCGCGGTGGACCGTCTGCGCCCGAACGATGAGCTCGGGGAGCGGCAGGTCATGAATCGCGCGGACGGCCTTGAGCGTGTGTTCGGTCATTCGAGGCGGCCACTTCTACCATGTAGGCCTAGCGGTCGGCCAGGCAGAGAGCAGACCCCTCTCCCTGACCCGTGTCCCCTAGTTCACGCGGCGCAGGACGACGAGGACCCGCACGGTCAGCCAACGCGCGGCCTCGCGCTCTTTCGCGGCGGGCGCGGCGGGGCGATCGCCGGGCAGCGTTTTCGCGGGCGCGCCCGGGTACCACAGCCCGTCGGCGTTCTGCCGCCCGCGCAGGTACGCCTCGGCCGTCCGCACGCCCGAGTTCTCCTTGCCGAGGCCGACCGCCGTGACGCCATCGAGCCCGTCGAGGACGTCGGTGTAAAACCGCGGCTCGCCGATCTGCTCCCAGAACGACGACGCCTTGCGATCCGGGTAGCGATCGGGCTGCAGGAAGCGCGTCGCGAGCAGCTCGGCTGCGCGCCGCGCCTCTCGCGACGTGCGCCGCGAGGGCGAGCACGCGAACGCGCGCAGGGCCATGCCCGTCACGAGGTGGCTCGACGGACGCGCCGCCGATTCCGTCCGCACGCCGCGCCACGCCCAGCCGCCGTCGGCCTGCCGCGACGCCTGCAGGAAGGCGAACCCCTTGGAAACCCGTCCGTCCTCGTCGTAGCCAGTGCGACAAAGCGCCGCGAGCGCCCACCCGTGGAAGTGAGGCGCGACCGCCTTCGTGCGCGATTCGGGCGTCTCGCCGAGCGCGAGATCGGCGAGGCTGCCGTCGCTCGCCTGAGACGAAAGCAACAGCTTGGCCGCCTTGGCGACCGCCGGGTGATCCCCATGAAGGCCGAAGTCGGCGAGGCGTTCGAGCGCGCGGATCGTCGCGACGGCGCGGCCGAATTTCGTCGATCCGAGGCCTTTTTCAGGGAGTTTCGGGGCGAAGCCGCCGTCGGCCTCCTGCTTCTTCAGGAAGGCTTTCACCTCGGGATACGTCACCAGCTCTTCCGGACCGGGCGCCTCGTCGTCGTCGATGAGGTCGCGTCGGACGCGGGCCGCGAGGGCCGGGCTGCCCTCGCGCAGGAGGATCGGAACCGGATCCCGCGCCAGGCGGGCCCGCCAACCCGACGGAAAACGGCCGGGTGAAGGCGCAGCCGCGGGCGGCGCCGGGGTGGTTCGGTTCATCGACGTGCAGCGTAACGCAAAAATGCGCCCCTTGGTCAGGACCCTTTGCATCCTGAGCACTCTCAAGTAAGAATCTTGGACCTTTTCGCTCTCCCCGAGCGAGCTTCCGAGCGAGTATGGCGGCCCCCGAACGACCTTCTAAACAGGACGCATTCCTGGCGCTTCTTCGGGAGGGCTGGACGTCTCTCCACCTTGATGCGCGGCGTCCGGGTGTCATCGTCCCCACACACTTGAAGACCGAGGCCCACCTCGTGCTGCAGTACGGGAACGATTTGCCGATCCCGATCCCGGATCTCGAGATTGACGCCTACGGGGTCCGCGCGACCCTTTCGTTCTCGCGCTCGCCGCAGCTGACGGTGGTTCCGTGGTCGGCCGTCTACGTGGTCGCCTGCGACGACGGGCGAGGCGTCCTTTACCAAGAGGACGTCCCCGAAGACGTGTCGATCATCGCCGCGAAAACGCCCAGCGACCGCGCGCCCGCCGAGCCGGGCATCACGCACGAGGAAGATCTCCAGCTCGATGCCGACGGCCTGGTGGACAAGCGCCGCGACAGCACCGATCGCCTGCTCCGCTCCGTGCCGCTCGACCCGGCGACGGGCGTCGGTGTCCCCGGCGTCTCGATCGACGACGCGATCGAGGACGCCCCCCGCCGCCGCCGCCCGCAGCTCCGGCTCGTCAAGTAGCTCGCCGCGGCCCGCCGTGAATGATCCGGCCTCTCCGCCGCCCCGCGGCCCGTCGTCCACCTCCATGACCGACGCGAAGGCGGCGGAGCTCATCGCCAACGCGGAGTTCTTCGCGCAGCTCAATGAAGTAACGCCACGGATCGGCGTCGCCAAGGCGCTCGTCGCCCTGAACGTGCTCGTCTACGGGGCGATGGTCGTCCGCGGCGTCTCGTGGATCAGCCCCACCGTCGGCGACCTCGTCACTTGGGGCGGCAACTTCGGACCGCGGACGCTCGGCGGTCAGCCGTGGCGCCTCCTGAGCGCCGCGTTTCTCCACGGCGGCGCGCTTCACCTCGCGATGAACATGTTCGTGCTGTGGAGCTCCGGACCCGTGATCGAACGGATCTTCGGCCGCGCGCGGTTCGCCGCGGTGTACCTGTTCGCCGCCGTGTTCGGCGGGATCGCGAGCGTGGCGCTGCATCCGCTCAACGTCTCGGTCGGCGCCTCGGGCGCCGTCTTCGGTCTGTACGGGGCGTTCGGAGCGTTTCTCCTTCGCGAGCGCGGAAGCATCCCGCGCGCGGTCCTGGCGCGCCTCGGCCGCGTCGCCGGCAGCTTCGTCGTCTACAACATCGTGTTCGGGCTCTCGCTACCGATGATCGACAACGCCGCCCACGTGGGCGGCCTCCTCGGCGGCGCCGCCGCGGGCGCGTGGCTCACGCGCCCGCTGATCCTCCCGCGCCCGCGGTCGGCGCTGCGCGTGTGGCTCGTCGTCGTGCTGTCGGCGGCCGCCGTCGTCGTCGCGGGCCGAAAGCTCCCGCCCCCGCCCGATCTGCAGGCGACGATCGCGAAGTTTGGCCAGGCCGAAGCCCACGGCAACGACGCGTATGACGCTCTTCGCGCGCGCCTCGAGCGTCACG
Source organism: Polyangia bacterium (assembly GCA_038325725.1). Taxonomy (GTDB): domain Bacteria; phylum Myxococcota_A; class Polyangia; order Fen-1088; family Fen-1088; genus DASZFV01. The sequence goes on from JBBQJG010000034.1 coordinate 2,891, forward strand.
CGCTCACGGAGGCCGACGTCGCGGCCGCGATCGAACGGGACGTCCTGCCGCCCTGGCGCGACGCCCGCCGCGCGCTCACGGCGCCCCGAAAATGGACGTCCGAGCAACGTGCGCTCATCGAGCGCATCGACCACTATGCCGCCGCGCGCGAACGCACGTGGGAGCTGCTGTCACGCGCGCTCCAGACCCAGCGCCCTGAAGACCTCGCGAAGATGAACGCCGCACTCGACGAGGCCAAGCGCCTCGCCGCCGACGTCGGCAAGAAGGACTAACCGGGCCGGAGGCCGACCAGCACCGACGGCCTGAGAGACGCGGCTACGACCAGAGCTCGGGCAGGCGGAGCACGAAGTCCCCGAGCAGCTCGGGACAGGCGAGCGCATCCGTGGCAATGAGGAGGTGCGAACCGGAGCGCGAATAGGTCTTTGCCGTCTGCGCGCCCGGATCAATCGCCCAAACGGCCACGCCACCAGCATCGATGAACTCCGCCGCCTTCTTGTCGACGGCGCTCCAGCGATCGCTCGGCGAAAGGACCTCGACCGCGAGGTCGGGGGGGCCGTTCACGAATTCAGCGGGGAGCGGCCCCACCAAATGGGCCGCCGTCAGAAAGGCGACGTCCGGCGCGCGCACCGTGTCGGGATCGCGGCGAAGCACGAAGCCGACGTCGCCCGCGAGGACGACGCCGAGCCTCCGCGCGTCGACGAAATCGCTGAGCGCGCGCGTGACGCGCGCGACGACGCGGCCGTGGCGGGCCCCGGCCGGGCTCATGGAGATGACCTGGCCGTCGACGAGCTCCCACAGCCCGGGCGGATCGAGCGTCCACGCGGCCTCGGCCGTGAGCGGGCGGTTGAGCGTCGCCGACATCGTTTCGAGCGTAGCACGCCTCAGGTGTCGGTCCGCGGCCGCGACCCGTTGCGTGAGGCGCCGGCGAGCTCAGTCGCGGACGACGGAGTCGCTGAGGAACTTCGCGAGCTCTTCGTGGTGCAAGCGGCCGTCTTCGTAGCCGAGGCGCGCGACCTCGGCGGCGTAGTGGCCGTCAAAGAGGATGTACGAGAGAAGGTCGGCCTCGTCGGCGCCGCGCGCCGTCGCGAGGCGACGCAAGAGCTGAATGCCCGGGCCGCCTCCCGAGCCCTTGAAGTTGCCCGTGCGCGCGATGTGCGCGGCGACTTCGCCGAGGTCCGCCGACGGGCGAATCATGTACTCGCCGATCGTGCGGTAAGGCGCGCCGCGCATCTTCGTGACGACCTCGTCGAAGCGCTTGGTATCGACCTCCGAATCGACGGCGCGCACGGCTTCGATGACGGCGTTGAAGCGCCGCAGGCGATCGAGGTCGTAGTCGATGTGATCGAGCAGGAAGGCGTTGAGGATCTTGCCGACGAGGAACGCCGCGCCCGGGAAGGGCATCGATTCTTCGGCCGTCGTCTCGGGGACGGGCTGCTGACGCAGGCCGATGACGAGCACCTTGTCGGCGCCGAGGCGCAGCGCGGGCGACAGGGGCGTGTTCTGGCGGAGGCCGCCGTCGCAGAAGAAGCGCTCGCCCACGCACACCGCGGGAAAAAGAATCGGCAGCGCCGCCGACGCGATCGCGTGCTCGGGCGCCATCGTGACGGCCTGGGCGCGCACGTACGGGTCCTTGCTCCACTCGGGCACGCCGGGCTTTTCGCGCTGCACGAACACGACGGTCTTGCCCGAGCCGATGTCAGTCGCCGTCACGGACAGCGACTCGAGGTGGCCTTGCTGGATGTTCGTCGAGATGCGCTGCCAGGGGATGAGCTTCTTGACGACCCTTTCGAGCATCCGCGTCTGGACGATTCCACCGAGGCGGCGTTGGCCCTCGCTCTCGTCCATGTGGCCGCCGCCGAGCAGCGTCGCCGGCGCGCGCAGGAACTCTTTGACGCCGAAGCTGACCATCTCCTCTAAGACGAAGCTCTCCCACCTGTCACAGAGCAGGCGCCCCTGCTTCTCGGGGATGTCGGCCGTGCCCGCGAAGAAGCACGCGTGGATGCCGCCGACGGACGTGCCGCAGATGATGTCGAAGTGAACCTGGCCGCCCAGATCCCCGGCCAGCTCTTCGCGGATGTAGCGGAGAACGCCGGCTTCGTAGGCGCCGCGCGCGCCGCCACCCGAAAGCACGAGCGCGAGTCGGGGGCGGTCACCGCGGCGTCGGGGTCGGCTCGGCGCGCTCATGTCCTCACCTTATCGGCAGATCCCTCCGATGTTAAACTTCCAAGATGGGAAACCCTGAGATCACGCTGACCCCCGGTGGTGGTTTTCTCCTCGAGCCCACGGGCTCGGCCAAGGTCTTCACGCCCGAGATGCTCAACGACGAGCAGCGGATGATGAAGAAGACGGCGGACGATTTCATGCGCGGGGAAGTCCTGCCGCGCCTGGCCGACATCGAGGCGAAGAAGCCCGGCCTCATGCGCGAGCTCATGGAGAAGGCGGGCGCCGTCGGCCTGTTGGGCCACGACGTCCCCGAGGCGTACGGCGGTTTGGATGGCGACAAGTCGAGCTCGAGCCTCATCGCCGAATCGGTCGCCATGCAGGGCTCGTTCGCCGTGAGCTTCGGCGCGCACGTCGGCATCGGCACGATGCCCATCACGTTGTTCGGCACGAAGGCCCAGCGCGAAAAGTATCTGCCGGGTCTCGCCAGCGGCGAGAAGATCGCCGCCTACGCGCTCACCGAGCCGGGCTCGGGCTCGGACGCGCTCGCCGCTAAAACCAAGGCGGTGCTGTCCGCCGACGGCAAGAGCTGGAAGCTCACGGGCAGCAAGCTGTACATCACGAACGCGGGCTTCGCGGACATCTTCACGATCTTCGCGAAGGTCGACGGCGAAAAGTTCACGGCGTTCCTCGTCGACCGCGGCACGCCCGGCCTGACCGTCGGGCCGGAAGAGCACAAGCTCGGCATCCGCGGCAGCTCGACCTGCCCGCTGTACCTCGAGGACTGCACGATCCCCGTCGAGAACGTGCTCGGCGAGATTGGCAAAGGCCACAAGATCGCCTTCAACATCCTCAACATCGGCCGCTGGAAGCTGGGCGTGGGCGCGACGGGCGGCGCGAAGCACATCCTGGAGATGGGCGTGAAGTTCGCGCGCGAGCGCCGGCAATTCGGCAAGGCGATCTGCGAATTCGATCTGATCCGGAAAAAAATCGGCGACATCGCGACGCAGATCTACGTATCGGAGTCGATGGGCTTCCGCACGGCGGGCCTGCTCGACGCGCGCTGGAAGGCCATCGATCCCAACGACCCCAAGCTGCAACAGAAGCAGCTCGACGCGACGGAAGAGCACGCGATCGAGGCTTCGATCATCAAGGTGTTCGGATCCGAGATGCTGCACGTCACGGCCGACGAGACGCTGCAAATATTCGGCGGCGCCGGCTACATCGAGGACTACCCGATCGAGCGCGCGAGCCGCGACGCGCGCATCAACCGCATCTTCGAGGGCACGAACGAGATCAACCGGTTGCTCGTGCCGGGCACGCTGTTGAAGCGCGCGCTGCAGGGCAAGCTGCCGCTCATGCAGATGGTGGGCGAGGTGCAGGGCGAGCTCGCCGACCCGATGAAGATCGACCGCCGCATCCCCGACGGCGTGCTGGGCGCCGAGCGCAAGAAGTGCGACTACGCGAAGCGCGCGATCGTCTACGTGGCGTCGCTCGGCGTGCAGAAGTACATGACCGCGATCTCCGACAAGCAGGAGCTGCTGGGCGGGCTCGCCGACTGCATGATCCTCACGTACGGCATGGACTCGGCGATCACGCGGACGATGCAGATCGTGGCCGCGAGCGGCGAGGAGAAGGCGCGTATCCCGATGGCGATGACCCAGCTCTTCGTCGCGAAGGCCCACGAAGAGGTCTTCGACCTCGTGCGCGAGATGCTCATGTGGATGTCGGCCGAGGAGGAATGGGGCCGCGAGGTCCGCGACGTCAACTCGTACTACCAGCTCGACCGCGTCAACACGTTCTCGTTGCGCCGGAAGATCGCGGTGCACACGATCGAAAACGGCGGCTACGCGCTGTAGCAACCGAATGGTGACCTCGTCGATGACACGAGGTCATGTCTGATGGTCACCGCGTCGCTCTTCGGAACGGAGAACCATGTACAATCACTCAATCGTGTCAGCAGCCACGAAGAAGGTCCTGGACGCCGCGCGCAAGCTCGCCCCCGAGGGGCGTGCCGAAGTGGCTCACGAACTCCTCGAGAGCCTCCAAGGCAGCGACTACGGTCAGCTCAGCCCGGCCTGGGAAGCGGAGATCGATCGAAGGATCAAAGCGTTCCGAGCGGGGCGGCTCGAGACCATCCCGGCCGAGCAAGTCTACGCAGAGATCGAGGAGCAGCTCCAAGCTCGCCGCTCGGCGAGATGGCCTCGTCGTTCGATTCGGGCGGCAGGCCCTCCTTGAGCTCCGTGAGGCGGCGCTTTGGTATGACGAGCAAAGGACGGGACTTGGCGCGGCCCTGCTGGCTGAGGTTGCCCGCGCCGCAAGCTTGATTGGGACGTCATCCGGCACCTGGCCGTCGCGACGGCAGCGACAGCGATACGTCCTACGCCGCTTTCCCTACACGATCTCGTACGTCAAGGAAGGCGACGTGATTGCGATCGTCGCCGTTGCTCATCACAAGAGGAATCCCTCGAATTTCGCGAACCGTTGACGAGGAACTGCGAGGTCCTCACGGGTCGTCGAGGAGAAGGTCCAGGAGTTCGATCGCCGTGAGATCGCATGCGAGCGCGGCGCCCTCGATCAGTCCGGCCGCGTGAGCCGCTGGACCTGGCAGAGACCCCAAGTCGTCAACGACGCGGGCACCGAAGAGGGCATCGACGTCGAGCCCTGTCGACCGAACGAGTGTCTCGACTGCCTCTGTGACGCTTTCGCGCAACGCGATCGGCAGAATGTTGCTTGGCACAAAGGGCCTTTCTCCCGCGCTGGGACCCGACGTGCGATTCTCACGGTGTGCCGCCACTTCGGGAAGGGGTCTACGAACACCCTATAACGAAGGAACTCCAAAGGGAGCTCGACTCCCTCGAGGAAGACCGACGGCAACTCGATCTCATTGGTGACGACGAAGGCCCTGGCGTCGTCGCCCGTCACGTCGCTCAAGAAGTCGCGCGCGTCTTGGGCGGGGTGAAGCTCGAAGGGCGAGCGGACGTCGCCCGAACGCTCGCCGATCGGCTCCTCGCCGAGGTCGCGGCCTTCGCACGTGAACATTCCTTGGACGAGGACGCCGTCCTCGAACAAGCCCTCGCCCCCCCGCCGCGGCGCCTGCTCTCTGTGCACAAGGGTCGCCCCGCGATACGTCCCGAGTCTCCGCTCTCGATCTCGACGTTGTTGACGCGAAATCGGACAGAGCCCTCGCTTGCCGCCGAAATCGCGAGCGAGATCGCCACCGCCGATCGCGTGGACGCGATCATCGCGTTCGTCACGGTGGCTGGAGTTCGACTCCTCGCCGACGTCCTCGAGGATTTCAGTCGGCGCGCCACGGGCCTTCGTTTTCGGATGCTGACGACCGTGTTCACAGGAACGACAGAGCCGGAGGCCGTCGATCGACTGGCGCGACTTCCGGGGGCTCAATTGAAGGTCTCCTACGATGTCCGTCGGACGCGACTGCACGCCAAGGCTTGGCTCTTTCACCGCGAGAGCGGCCTGTCCACCGCGTACATCGGCTCGGCCAACTTCACGGCGCCCGCTCTCGCGAGCGGGCAAGAGTGGATGGTCAAGATCAGCGCGACGGATCTGCCGCAAGTCATCGACAAGTTCCGGGGAACCTTCGACAGCCTCTGGGAGGATCCCGAATTCGAACCTTACGAGCCGGGCAGTGACGCCTCACGCGAGCGGCTGCTCGGCGCCCTGCGCGCGCAGGCCAACCCCCGTTCGACCACGACGTCGCTCGTCACGTTGCGCCCGCTGCCGTTCCAGGAAGCGATCCTCGAGAAGCTACGCGTCGAGCGCGAGGTTCACGGCCATCGGCGAAATCTGATCGTCGCCGCCACGGGAACGGGGAAGACGGTCATCGCCGCCTGCGACTACGCGCGCGTTGCCGAGGCGGCAGGTGTTCGTCCTCGCCTGCTTTTTCTCGCGCATCGCAAAGAGATCCTCGTCCAAGCGCGGGACACCTTCCGGCACGCGCTGCAAGATGGCGCCTTCGGCGAACTGCTCGTCGACGGAGAACGACCCGAGCACTTCGAACACGTCTTCGCGACGATCCAGAGCGTCGCCGCCGGCGACATCATCGGGCGCTTCGGCGCGACGCACTTCAGACACGTCGTCATCGACGAGTGTCATCACTTGCCTGCTCCGTCGTACCAAGCGGTCGTTCGCCAGCTCAGCCCCGACATTCTCGTCGGACTGACGGCCACACCGGAGCGCAGCGACGGCAAGTCGCTGCTCCCCGACTTCGGCGATCGGCTCGCCCACGAACTGCGCCTTTGGCAGGCCCTCGATCAGCAACTGCTCGTTCCCTTCGAATACTTCGGGGTCTCGGATCGAACGGACCTCAGAGACCTTCGGTGGACGCGCAGTGGGTACGACGAGGCGGCCTTGTCGCAGCTCTACACGGGCAACGACGCGCGCGCGACCTTGATCCTGGCTCAGCTCGCGCGACGGGTCGCCGACGTCGGAGCCGTTCGAGCGCTCGGGTTCTGCGTGAGCGTCGAGCACGCGAAGTTCATGGCCGCCAAGTTCGTCGCGGCGGGTGTTTCAGCGATGGCTCTCCACGGAGAGTCCGACGCGGAGGAACGGACCCAAGCCGCCGCAAAGCTGCGCGAGCACACGGTCAGCGTGATCTTCACCTGCGACCTCTACAACGAAGGCGTCGATCTTCCCTTCGTCGATACGTTGCTGCTGCTCCGTCCCACCCAGAGTGCCACCCTGTTCCTCCAGCAACTCGGGCGCGGACTGCGCCACCACGAACGTAAGGCGTCCTGCTTGGTCCTCGACTTCATCGGCCAACAACACGAGCGTTTTCGCTTCGACACGACTCTGTCTGCCATGACAGGTATCGCTCGAGCCCGCCTTCGCAAGGCCGTCGAAGGCGGATTTCCGTACCTGCCCAGCGGATGCACGATGCAGCTGGACCGGGTCGCGAAGGACGAGATCGTTCGTTCCCTGCAGCGAGCGCTCGGCGGAGCGGAATCGGTCGTTCGCGATCTTCGCGAATTGGCGGCAGAGCGATCGACGACGCCATCGTTGCGCGAGTACTTGGCCGAGACGGGCCGCGACCTCGAAGAGATCTATCCCAAGTCCTCCAAGTCGGGAGGTTGGACCACGCTGTTGCGCCGCGCCCGCCTCGCGGATGGCGACGATTCACCGACCGAGGACGTGAGCAAACGTCTTGGACGCCTTCTTCACGTCGACGAGCCCGCCCGCCTCGGCATCTACCTTCGATCTGTTGCCGCGGCCGACACAACGATGCGCGAGGCTTCGCTCTCGGCCGACGATCGGTGTCGCCTCGAGATGCTCGACGCCCAGCTCTGGGAACGCGGCTTGATGCCCACCGCCGAGGAGACCATCAAGAAGTTGGTCGAGCTTCCCGCGATTGCCTCGGAGCTCAAGGAGCTATGCGAGGTCCTCGACGATCGCGTCTCGGTATCGAGCGCGATCTATCCGGAGAGCGCCTGGCCGCTCGCGCTTCATCACCACTACACGCGTCGCGAGATCTTGACCGCCGTGCGTGTCTTGAGTCCCGGGCAGAAGAAGTACGTCGTCCAGAGCGGGATTCTCAAACTCGAGAGCCCTCGGGCTGAGCTGCTTTTCGTCACCCTCGACAAGTCCGGAACCGAGTTTTCTCCGACGACCCGATACCGCGACTACGCCATCAGCCGGGATCTTTTCCACTGGGAGACCCAGGGCGCGGCGAGCACGCGTCGCCCCAGCGGCCGTCGGTACATCGACAGCCCAACGAGCGGGTTTTCGTTCCACCTGTTCGTCAGATCCACTCCCGACGATGTCTACGCCTACCTCGGTCCCGTGACGTACGTGTCGCACGCCGGCGATCGGCCCATCGCGATCACGTGGCGGCTCACCCACCCGATGCCCGCCAGTCTGTTCGAAACCTACGCAACCCTCGCGACGTCGTGAGACCTCGGCAGCCGACCACGCGACGTCGCGCGTTTCGTGCGAAGTGACCCTCCCGCACGTTATGGTGTCGCGCGTGGAGCCTGACCAAACCGCATCCGTCTTCGACCAACCGTCGCGCGTCGGCCTGGTCACGGCGCTGCTGCCGCCGCAGCTCGGCGGCACGAACATCCTCGTGTGGAGGTTGTTCCAGGGGCGCCCTGACACGTTCGTCGTCTCGGGCCTCGAGCGCGGGGTCGCGCCGCCGACGGATCTCTATCGCGATCTCGACGGGCCGACGCTGCACCTGCCGTACCCGCGCCTGCGCGGCTACAAGTACGGCCTTTCGCCGCTGCTCGGCGCCGCGGCGATGACGTGGCTCGCGGCGCGCCTGCCGCAGGTCGTGGCGTTCTTTCGCAAGCACCGCGTGGACCACGTCGTCTCGATCCCCCACAACGGGCCCTTCGCGCTGCTCGGCCCGATGGCGGCGCGCCTCCTGGGCCTGCGGCACACGTTCTACATCTTGGACGCCTGGGAAGAGGCGGCGACGGGGCCGCTCGAACGGAGGGCCATCGAGCTGGGGTTGCGCCTCGCCGCGCGGATGCCGCGCTCGCGCGTCGCCGCGGTTTCGCCCGCGCTGCTGCGGCACTACCAGACAGCCTTTGGTTTTCGCGAGGGCGTGTGGATCCCGAATCCGGCGCCGCTGCCCGTCGAAGCGCCGCCCGGCGACGTGAGCGTCAAACCCGTCGTGCTCTTCTCGGGCGGCATCAAGCCGTTCAACGAGGCGGCGATTCGATGCGCGGCGCGCGCGATGCGCCACTGCCAGGTGGCCCAGACGTTGGTCGTCACGGGGCCGAGCTTCGGCTTCTCCGAGACGCTGCGCGCCCACGGCGAGCTGCACGACCGCGTCGAGTTCAAGATGGCCTCTCGCCTCGAGGTCGCCGTCGCCCAGCGCGAGGCCGCGGTCCTCTTGATCACGACGAACGTCGGCAGCACGTCACAGACGTCGCTCGGCTATTTGCCGGGACGGTTGCCGGAGTACGTCGCGGCCAGACGTCCCATCCTCTTGATCGGCCCCGAGGAGTCCGACGCCGCGCGCGCCGTCCGCCACTGGCACCTCGGGCGCACGACCAACACGCAGGACGAGGGCGAGGTCGCCGCGCTGTTCGACACGCTCGCGCGCGAGGCTCTCGAGACACCGGCCGAGCACGCGCGCCCCTTTCACGACAGGTTCCTCGAGCTCTTTTCTGTCACAGAGGCCCGCCGTCGCCTCATCGGAGGCGGGACGTGCGCGCTGTCGCCCGAGGCGGCCCAGCTGGCCGCCGACTTCGAACGATCGCCCGGCGGGTGAGCACGCGGTTTCGGCGCGGGCCGATTCGACGCTGACATGCGCGCAGGCTAGGCTCGCGCGCGATGTTTTCCTGGTTCGGTCGTCTGCTCGCCCGCCTCGTGCGGCTCGTGAAGTTCCTCGTCGGCGCGGTCCTCGTGCTCGCGCTGGGCGCCGCCATTTTTACTTGGTTCACGTCGAATCACTTCGCCGCGTTCGGCGGCAGCCCCGATCCCGAGCGCCTGCGCGCGTCGCCGCATTTTGTGAACGGGCGCTTCGAGAACCCCGAGAAGACGTCGCTCATGGCGGCGGCGAAGTGGGGGCAGTCGCTGCGTGAATTCGCCTTCGGCGACGAGATGCGGACGCCGACGTGCCCGCTGCCCCTGGTGACCGACGCGCCCGCGCGGCTCGCGACGGCGCCGGCGTCGGGGCTGCGCGTGACCTGGCTCGGGCACTCGACGACGCTCATCGAGCTCGACGGCGCGACCGTGCTGACCGACCCGATGTGGAGCGAGCGGGCGTCGCCGTCGACGGCGCTCGGGCCGAAGCGCTTCCACGCGCCGCCCATCGCGCTCGACGCGCTCCCGCACCTCGACGCCGTGTTGATCTCGCACGAGCACTACGACCACCTCGACGAGCGCACCGTGCGCGCGCTCGCGGCGCGCGGCGTGCCGTTTCACGTGCCGCTCGGCATCGGCGCGCACCTGCGCGCGTGGGGCGTGCCCGAGGCGCAGATCCACGAGCACGACTGGTGGCAGGACGCGACGCTCGCGCACGGCGTGCGCGTCGTGTCGACGCCGTCGCGCCACTTCAACGGGCGCGGCCTGCCGTGGCGCACGGGCGCGCTGTGGACGTCGTGGTCGATCGTGGGCCCGCATCACCGCGCGTTCTTCAGCGGCGACACGGGGCTCTCCGATTCGCTGCGCGAGATCCGCAAGCGCGAAGGCCCGTTCGACGTCGCGCTCTTCGAGATCGGGCAGTGGAACCGCGCGTGGGGCGACATCCACCTCGGGCCGCTCGGCGCGCTCGAAGCGCATGCGCGCCTGGGCGCGAAGGTGTTGATCCCGATCCACTGGTCGACGTTCGTGCTCGCGTACCACGCGTGGTCCGAGCCGGCCGAGACGCTCGTCACCGAGGCGGCGAAGCGGGGCGTCTCCGTGCTGACGCCGCGCCTCGGCGAGCCCGTCGAGCCCGCGGCGACGCCGCTGCCGAAGACGACGGCCTGGTGGCGCGCGCTGCCGCCCCTCGCGGCGAAATGCCCGTGAGTCGCTAGGCGAGGATCTCGGGGATAATCCCCGTGCTGCTGCCGAACGACGTCTGCGGGCAGCCGAAGACTTTCTGCGCGACCGTCAGATGTAGATTCGCGATCTGCTGCTCGGTCGGGAACGGCACGTAGGTGTCCTGCTTGAGGACGCCGCCGCCGTTGCCGATGAGCGCGACGGGGATGTCGGTGCCCTTGTGACTCGCGCCGTGCATGCCGCTCGCGAGCATGATGACGGTGTTGTCGAGCATCGAGCCCGCGGCGCCCTCCGAGACGGCGGCCAGCTTGGCCGCGAGATCGGACGCCTTCTGCGCCATCCACCAGCCGATCGTCGCGAACTGGTTGTTGGTCTCGCCCGCGTGCTGGAGCGCGTGGTACTGGTCGCAGCCGCCCGACGTGCCGGGTGTCGAGCCATCGGCCGTGAACGTGCGCGGCACGAGGAACTTGTAGACGAACTCGCTGCGCGCGTCGTCGAGCATGTAGCTCACGACGCGCGTCATGTCGCAGGTGAGCGCCATCATCGTCAGATCGATCATGAGATCGGCGTGCGCGGGGCGGCTGTAGTTCGCCGCCGTCATGCCGACGGCGACCGGATCCGACGCGCGCGTCGTCGACTTGCACGACGCCGGCGTCTGCGCGGGCGACATGCCGCTCTTCTGGATGCGCGTCTCGAGCGTGTGCACCGACGAGAGAAACTGATCGAGCCGCGTGCGATCACTGACGCTGAGGCGCAGCTGCAGCGACGTCGCGCTCTCGGCGATGTAGTCGAGCGCGCTCTTCTGCAGCGCGCGCCGCCGCACGGCCGCCGGATCGGGCGTCGCGCTCATGTTCATCGCCGCCGAGGGCGACGCCGCGCCCGACGCCATGAGGCGATCGAACACGGCCTGCGGGTTCACCGTCTTGTAGAGCGGCTCCGTCGCCGACTTCCACGACATGCTGCGCGAGTGGGCCGCGTCGAGCCCGTCGGTGAACGAATCGACCGTCGACAGTCCGACCTGCAGCGAGTGCAGCGTCGTCGGATTCGGCCCCGCCGCGATGTTGTTGGCGACGACCTGGTCGATCGAGATGCCGTTGTTCTTGCCGGCCGCCGGCGCCGCCGTCCACGTCGACGCCGAGAGCGCGCCGTGGGATCCCTGCGGGTGCGTGCCGTCGGGATCCTTCGCCGAGATGTAGGGCGTCGTGTTCGAGACGTTGCTCATGGCGAGCAGGTGCGACTTGACGGGCGCGAGCGGCGCCATGATGGGCGACAGCTTCCAGGCGGCGGCCGCGCCGCCGCCCGTGGGCGTCCAGAACGCCGCCGTGCCGTTCGAGAAGTACATCGTGATGAAGCGACGGCGCGCCCCCGCCGTCTGCGCGCGCGCCGTGCGCGGCGCGAGCGTCTCGAGCCACGGCACCGAAAGCGCCACGCCCGCCCCCTTCAGAACCTGCCGCCGCGTCCAGCTCCCCTGCGCCATGAGACTCCTCCAGGCCACGAAGAGACTCAGGGGGCCACATCGGCTCACGGCGCGTGCCGCGTCCGGGCGCCCGGCAATGCACAGGCGCCTTCCCGGCGGCTCGAAACCGCTACGGAATGCGCTTCCAGGCCGGGCGCAGGCCGCCGCCGTACGCGGGCGGGTCGTCGGACAAGATGTAGTCGACGCGTCGGTTGCGGGCTTCGTCGACGTTGTCGGGCGTCTTGACGGCGGGGGCGCTCTCGCCGAAGCCCTCGAAGGAGATCGGCATCTTGACGCCGCGCCTGCGGAACCACGACGCGATCGCGCGCGCGCGCGCCTGCGACAGCTTCAGATTGTAGGCCGCGTTGCCCACGGTGTCGGTGTGGCCCGCGATGAACAGCGTGATGCCCGGGTGCTGGCGGCCGTGCGCGGCGTCCTTGCCCAACACCTCGTTGAGCTTGGCGAAGGCCGCTTCGAGCTTGGGCGTCTCACTCTCGGCGATGTCGGACTTGTCGGTCGCGAAGTTGACGTCCTCGTGCGGGATCGCGACGAACCACGGCGAGATCTGCACGTTGCCCCACGCGCCCGTCGCGTCGGTGGCGTGGACGTCGATCGTCGCGACGGCCTCGTCGCTCGACGGTGACCACGTCACGACGAGCGGCGTGCCGGCCGGGCGCGACGAAAAATCGTGCTCGTCGTCGGACAGCGTCGCGCCCGATTCGCCGATGACGGTGAGCTTCACCTTCCCCGGGCGCGACAGCTTCACCTCGAGGCGATGTTGCTTGAGATCGATCTTCGACTTTTCGACCTCGATGCGCAGCGGAGGGCTCCCGGCGAGCGCGGGCGTCGCGACGACGACGACGCACGCCAGCGCCGCGAGCACGACGCGCGCCGCGAACGCGGAAGAGAAGACCGAACGGCCAGCAAGAGGTCGAGGCGTCGCCATCGGCATCACCAGGCCCCGACGGGGGCGGGGCTCATCCTAACACCCGCGGCGTCGGCTGCGACGAGGGCGACGGTGGCCTCGGGGGGGGACTGAGCACTCAAGCAGAAGGGAATGCCCATGCTACCGTCGAGCGGTGACGTTGCGAACCCTTCGCGGCTCGGCCCTCGCGCTCGTCGCGGCGTGCGCCGCGTGGGCGGGCGGGTGCGCGACGCAGAAGCCGCTCGTCGACCCGGTCTTCGCCTCGGGGGCCTACGCGCCCACGCGCATCGCCGTCCTGCCGCCCGATGTGTACATCGTCCTCGATCAAGCGGGCGACAACGACGACGCGAAGTCCGCCGCGCTCGGCGCCGCCGTTTCTAGCCAGACCGTCGTCGCCGTCGAAAAGGCGCTGCGCGCGCGCGGCTACGACGTCGACCTGTCGTCGCGCTGGGACGGCATCGTCGCTCAGGACGGCAGCGTGCTCGTGAGCCGCGACGAGCTCGGCTGGCTCGCCAACGGCGTGCTCCAGTTCGCGAACGAGGAAGACGCTCCCGACAAGAAGCCGGCCCCCGCGGGGGCGCCCTCGCGCTTCGTCGCGCCCGAGATCGCGGCCAAGGTGGGTTGGGTTACGCAGTCCGACGCCGTCCTGTACGTCAACGTCAAGGGCGTCGAGACGACGAACGGCAAGCGCGCCGCGAGCGTCCTCGCGGGCGTCTTCATCGTCGTGATCGTCGCGGCGATCGTGCTCGCGATCGTCGCCAGCTCAAAAGGTGGCGGCGGGAGCTCCTCGGGATCGGGCCTCGCGGGTGGCCCGAAGCCAGGCACGAGCACCGGCGCCTGGCGCGGGGCGCCCACGGGGAGCGCGCCCGCGACGAGCACGTGGCGCGGAACGCCTCCCGCGAGCGGCGTGCCCTCCGGCGGCAGCGCCTGGCGCGGCGGCAACGCGCTCGCGCGTCCCGCGGGCGCGCCGGTCTACGGGGGCGGGTATGGCGGCGGGCCGAACGTCGGCGTCGGGATCTTCATTCCCCTCGGCCCCGTCGGAGGTCCCGTTCCCCTCGACGGCCCGGCCGAGACCCATGACGGCGCCGTCACGCACGAGGACGAGCTCTTCGCGGGCGACGAGCTCTACGTCGCGATGACGCTCGTCGCGACCTACGACGGGCGCGTCCTGTGGCACGCGCGCCAAGACCTCGACCTCGACGCCGACGATCCGCGCGACGTCGATCGCATGGTGCAATCGTTCCTCGGCAAGCTGCCCGCGCGCGGGGCGCCGGCGCCCGCCAAACCCTGAGCGCGGCCCCGGCCAAGCAAGCGCCCGACGACTATGGGGCCGGCCAACACGCGCCGCCCGCGCCGCGGGGCACGCGCGGTGGCGGCCGCGGCTTGCCCGACGGATGCACGCACGCGAGCACCACCTTGGGCCGCGGGGGCGGCGGCGCGACCGGTTTCACCTCCGGTGTCGAAACCGTACCCGGCGGCGGCGTCGCCCTGGCCGTCGCCGTGGTCGGCCCCCCAACGGCCAGGTGCCCGCGCACGCGCCTCACCATCTTGCGTCCGATGCCCTTGATGCGGACGAGCTCGTCGACGGTGCGAAACGGATGTCTCTTTCGATACGCGAGGATGGCCTGCGCCTTCGACGGCCCGATCCCCGGCAACAACGCGAGCACCTCGGCCGGCGCCGTGTTCAGGTTGATGGCGCCTTCGACGGCCTTGCCTGCGCGCGCCGGCCGAGTCCCCAAGCCGACCAAGACGAAGCTCACGACCAGAAACGCCACGCGCGCATGCACGGCGATCGTTGTCGTCCGCCGGCGCCGGCGGTTGCTCGCGACCTACGGCGCGAGCGCTTTGGGCGCGCAGACCTTGGCGATGGCCGTCGGGCTCTGGGCGAGCAGCATCATGCCGGGCGACTGGGCCACGGACATCATCGTCGAGATTCCCGTCGAAGCGACCGGATAGCAGTCGTACCCGCCGCGGCAATCGCCGTTCCCACCGCACGTATAGGCGCACGCGTGCGCCTCGTAGGACCGCTTCGCGCAGACGCCCGAGTTCAGGCAGAGCTCGTCGGCGGCGCAGTCGTCCGTCGCGCCCTTGGGGCAAACGCTGACGTCCACGGCGCCGACGTCCTCGCACTCGACGGTGCAGGTCTTCGTCTTGTCGAGGAGGTTCTCGGGGAAGTAGCGGATGCAGACCGAGCCCCCCGGGCAGCTCTTCTCGTCGCAGCCGGCCATCGTGCAATAGCCGCCGGGCTGGGACAGGTCGCAGGTGCGGGTGCCGTTCGGATCGCAGTCCGCAGCTGTAGTACAGGAATCGCCGATGTCGTGGCCGCACGCGCTCAGGAGCAACGCGACCGAGAGAGCAGCGACGACGCCTCCGCGGGTGTTCACGGGGCGATATCTACAATGAACCGTCGGCGCGTTCCAGCGCCGAGCATCACGGCACGCTTCTTGTAGAACCCGCGCCGCGATGGATCAGCGTATTACCGGCACGGCCTCGCGGCGCGCGCCGGGGCCCGAAACTCTCGATGAAACGCGCGGAGACCGCCCTCGCTTCGTCGACGTGTGGAACGGCATCCTGCACGAGTTTCGAAACCACCTGAAGGTCCTGGCCGCCGCCGCGACCGAGCTGCGGGCCGAGCTGCCGCCGTCGCTGGCCCTCCACGTCACCGAGGCCGTCTCCGAGACGGAGCGCAACGTTCAGAGCCTGGGCGCGCTGTTGTCCCTGGCCGATACGTCGCTGCGCGAGACCGACCCCCGCGCGGCGCGCGGGAGCGACGAGGAGCCCGGCTTCGTCGTCGCGGGCCTCGATCACGTGCTCGAGCGGGCGGTTCACCTCGCGGCGCCCGCGGTCGGTCGCTCGGTGTCGATCACCGTGCTGCGCGGACCCAACATCGGCGTCAAGAACCGCGGCAACGCGCTCGAGTGCTTGCTCGCGGCCATCATCATCGACCTCGCGCGCGCCGCCGAAGGACGCAACGTCGACGCCACCCTCCGCGCGCCCCGCATCGGCCTGCGCGCCGAGGCCGGCCGGGGCGGGCTCGCGATCGAGGTCCAGAGCAGCGGCCTGCCGCCCGTGGCGGGCTCGTGGCGCGCGCTCCTCGCGAACGAGCTCGCGGCGCGCCTCGACGCGACCATCGCGACCCTTTCCGGAGGCACCGGCTACGTCGTGTACCTGCGGTGAACATTTCGTAAGCCGGGTCAGCCCATCCCATCCCCCCCAACGGAGCCGATGGACTGGCCCGGCACTTTTCTCGCGACGACACGACAGACGGTGACCGGCCGAACGGTGAAAGAGCGAAATCCCGGTTGGGGGCGCCGAGATACTGGGCTTCCGTTCTGAATCCGAAAGCCCTGTCCGAAGGCATCCGGCCTGGGCAGCTGTGTTATCCTGACGCCATGCCTCAGCGTCCCCGCAGCCTTCTGCGTCGCTGGGCCTCTTGCGCGCGCGGCCATGCCTGTGGTCTGGCATTTGATCAGTTTGGTCAAATGATGGGCATGCGATGAACGTCAAGTTCTGGGGCGTTCGTGGTTCGCTGCCCGTGCCGGGGCGGAAGACGGAACGCTACGGCGGCAACACCTCGTGCGTCGAGGTGCGCTCCGAATCGGGGACGCGCGTCGTCGTCGATGCGGGCACGGGCATCCGCAAGCTCGGCAAGGAGATCGTCGCCGCCGACGCCGGGCCGAGCGAGGTCCACCTGCTCATCAGCCACACGCACTGGGACCACATCCAGGGGCTGCCGTTTTTCTCACCGCTCTACCAGCAGGGCAACCGGCTGTGCGTCTATGCGCGCAAGCGCGACGACCTGCACCTGCGCGCCGTCTTCGCGTCGCAGACGGATGACCCGTACTTCCCGATTCCGTTCGAAGAGGCCAAGGCCGACATCGGGTTTCGCGAGCTGCTCGACTCGGACACGTTCGAGATCGGCGACGTCAAGGTCGCGTGCGCGCGCCTCAACCATCCGTACATCGCGACGGCGTATCGACTGACCGTCGACGGCGCGAGCGTCGTCTACGTCTCGGACACGGCGCCGTTCTCGGACATCCTCTTTGAAGACCAGTTCGTCGCGCAGCCGCCCACCCCCGGCGCCGAGCTCCCCGTCGCTGACCGGCAAAAGCTCGCGCGCATGCGCGAAGGCGTCGTGCGCCTTTGCGAGGGCGCGGACCTCGTCGTGTACGACACGATGTTCACGGACGACGACTACCGGCGCATCCCGCACTTCGGGCACTCGCGCCCGTCCGACGCCGTCCAGATCTGTCGCGAGGCGGGCGTCAAGCAGCTCGCGCTCTTCCACCACGCGCCCGAGCGTTCGGACACGGAGATCGACGCGATCCTCGCCGAGACGCGCGCCCTACAGAAGCGCGACGGCGGCGCGCTCGACATCGTCGCGGCGTACGAGGGCCTCGACCTGACGCCGGGGCGCCGCTGATGGAGCTGACGTTCTGGGGCGTGCGGGGCTCGATCCCGGCCCCCGGTCCCAGCACCGTGCGCTTCGGCGGCAACACGTCGTGCGTCTCGCTGCGCACGAGCGGCGAAAAGCTCGTCATCCTCGACTGCGGCACGGGCGCGCGCAACCTCGGCAACTCGCTGCTCGGCGGTCCGTTCGGCAAGGGCGGCGGCGAGGCGACGATCCTGCTGTCGCACGCGCACTGGGACCACATCCAGGGCTTCCCGTTCTTCGTGCCGCTCTACATCCAGGGCAACACGTTCCACATCTACGGCGGCGCGAAGAGCTCGTCGATGCTCGAGGGCATCCTCGAGGGTCAGATGGCGCCGCAGTACTTCCCCGTGCAAACGCTCAAGAACATGGGCGCGTCGATCGAGATCCTCGCGATTGCAGAGGGCGCACCGCTCATGATCGGCGGCTGCAAAGTCACGGCGCGCACGAACCCGCACGGGCGCTCGGGCGCGCTCGCGTTCCGCATCGAGGACGCCGGTCGCGTGCTCGTCTATGCAAGCGACGCTGGGTACGCGGCGACCGGCGCGCCCAGGGAATCGATCGACCTGTATCGCGGCGCCGACATCCTCGTGCACGACAGCACGTACACGCCCGCCGATCGCCAGCGCTACATGGACCGAGGCTTTTCCTCTGTCGATGATGCCGTCACCGTCGCCGTCGCCGCGAAGGTCAAGCGCCTCGTCTTGTTCCACTACGATCAGGACTACACCGACGCCGACGTCGACGCGCTCGTCGCGCGCGCGCGGCGGCTGCTCGACGAAGCGGGCGGCCAGGGCATCGAAGTGTCGGGCGCCGTCGAGGGCGAGACGCTCTCCGTCTAAGTCCGCGCCGAACGGGCGCGCGCACCGCATCGTCAAGGCGGCCTCGAGGTCTGCCGAAGATCAGAGCGAGGTCGAATGTGCGTTTGCCCGCTTCAGTAGTTTTGACGGGGCTGGCGCTTTGCAGCGCGCTCGGAGAGGCGCGCGCCGAAACGCCCACGACGTCGGCCCTCGCTGCGGAGGCCGCGGAGGTTCGCGCGCTCACGCCGCCCGCATTGCTGCTCGAGGGCGCGCCCCGGCTGCACGTCGCGTTGCCCGAGAGCCGCGAAGCGCGGGGCCACACCACCGCGCTCGCTTTCGATCTCAGTTTCCAGGTCCTGAGGCTCGCCGTGCACGGCGACGGCACGCCGGGCCTTTCGACGTTCCTCGGCACGTCGACGACGACGCTGGGCGGCTTCCGACTTCGCTTCTGAAACGAAGCGCGACCCCTCCGCAAAGTCACTGACATGGGCGCACACGCACGCCCGTATTCGCGTCCAAAAACTTGCCGAGGTCGCTCGGCGCGAGCGTCATGGCAGCATGAGCGCAACGAACAAGACGCTGTGGCTCGCGGTGGCGGCCGCGATGGTGATCCCGAACAAGGCGCGCGCGCGGGCCTTCTCGACGAGATCGGCCTCGGGTGCCGATTCGACGCAACGCCAGGCGAGGCGGCGCACGCCGCGCGGGTTGCAGTCGCTCGCGCGGCTCGTGTCTCCATGCGGGGGCCACGTCGTCGAGGTCATCAAGGGCGCCGTGTTCGTCGATGGGCGACGCATTCACACGTCGACGGGCTCGGTCTATCTCGTGGCGCCACCGACGTGGCGTCGGGACGGGCGCGCGCTCGCGTGGGTCGAGCGTCATGAGGGCTCGCTCTCCGCGGAGCTCATCGTGATCCCTGAAGTCAGCGACCACGCGGGCGGCCATCCGGAGCCCATGCCGTGGACGCTCCCGTCTGTTTCACGGGACGATCAAATTTTTTGGGCGGGTCCTCGGCGCGTCGTCGTCGGTCCCGCTTTGTTGGTCCCGCGCGCCGTCGCGACATGGACCGAGTCCTCTTGACGGAGGACCCGACGCGCGACGGACGGTGCGGCCCTCAGCGGCGCAGGCGCGAGAAGAACCCACGCAGGAGCGCCGAGCTCTCGGGACCGAGGACGCCGGGGACGACTTCGACGCGGTGGTTGAGGCGTTTGTCGTCGAGGAGCGTGTAGAGCGTGCGCACGGCGCCGGCCTTGGGATCGTCGCAGCCGAAGTAGACGCGGCGGACGCGCGCGTTGACGAGCGCGCCCGCGCACATGGGGCACGGCTCCATCGTGACGTAGAGATCGGCGTCGGTGAGGCGCCAGCTGCCGCGCGCGGCGGCGGCGCGGCGGAGGGCGAGCACCTCGGCGTGCGCCGTCGGATCGCTCGCCGTCTCGCGCTCGTTGTGGGCGATGGCGATGATCTCGTCGCCGAGCACGACGACGGCGCCGACCGGCACCTCGCCCCGGCCGGCCGCCTCTTCGGCGGCCGCGAGCGCGCGCCGCATGAAGCCGACCTCGCGCTCGGTGGGCGCGGGGGTGGGCCCCGAGGTCGGCCCGTCAAGTGAAGCGGCGGTGGTCATCGGCGACGGTTACTCTATTATCATCTCGGTTCCCCGTGCCCAAGCCGCAGATTGATCTGTCGTTCCCGCGGTACGTGGCGGCCCGCAAAGGGGCGGCCGACGCCCGCTCGCGCGAGGGCTCGGCCTACGCGTACGGCGGGGACATCAAGGTCCGGGCGACGTTGGACCGGATTCGGCCCGTGACGCTCGCCGTCGAGGCCGCCGTCCGGCTGTGGCAGACCGTCGAGAAGAGCCGGATGCTGGGCACGGCCGTCAAGGTGACGCCCAAACAGTTCCCGAGCGTGTGGAAGCTGGCCGAGACGTGCGCCGACACGCTGCGCATCCCCGTGCCGACGCTGTACGTGTCGCCCAACATCGGGTCGCTCAACGCCCACACCTTCGGCACGGCCGAGGATCCCTACATCGTCGTCAACGCCGCGCTCATCGACCACCTGACCGAGCCGGAGCTGCTCGACGTCATCGGCCACGAGTGCGGTCACATCCAGAACAACCACGTCGTCTACATGACGACGCTGCATTTTTTGAAGCACGCCGCGAACGCGTTCTTGCGCTGGAGCGTCAAGCCGGCCGTGCTCGCGCTCAACGCGTGGGCGCGGCGCGCGGAGATCACATGCGACCGCGCCGGCCTGCTGTGCACGCGCGACCTCGACGTGTCCATCACGTGCCTCGTCAAGCTCGCGCTCGGCTCGAAGAAGCTCTACAGCGACATCAACGTCGACGAATACCTCGCGCAGATGGCCGAGATGAACGCGACCGTGGGCCGCTTCGACGAGCTGTCGCGCACGCATCCGTATTTGCCCAAGCGCGTGGCGGCGCTCAAGGCGTTCGCCGAGACGGCGTACTTCAAGGGCGTCGTCCTGAAGACGGGTGAGGCAGGCGGCACGTCGAAGGAAGAATGCGACGCGAAGGTCGCCGAGCTGCTCACGGTGCTCAAGTGAAGCAGGGCAAGCAAGGCAAGAAGGGCGCTTGGGCGTCGCTCGACGAGAAGAAGGTCGCGATCCGCGCGACGCTCGTCGAGCTGGGCGCGGCGGCCGAGGCGGCGGGGCTGCCGTCGATCGCGCGCGACGTGAAAGAGACGCGCCTGCCGAAGCTCGACGAAGAGCGCTTCACGATCGTCGTGCTCGGCGAGTTCAACCATGGCAAGTCGACGTTCATCAACGCGCTCCTCGGCGGCCCCGTGCTGCCGACGGGCATCACGCCGACGACGGCGCTGCTCGCGCACATCCAACAGGGCGACAAGGTCACGGCGACTTTGGTTTTCGATTCGGGCGCGCGCAAGGCGATCGACGTCAAGGCGCTCGGCGCATGGCTCACGGTCGAAGGCGTCGCCGAGCGGGAGAAAGGCACGAAGGGGGAGGGCGTTCACCACGTCGAGCTCACGCACCCCGCGGCGATCCTCGGCGACCGCGTCACGATCGTCGACACGCCAGGGGTCAACGACATCAATGAACAGCGCGCCGAAATCACCTACGGCTACCTGCCGCGCGCCGACGCCGCCGTGTTCCTGCTCGACGCGACGCAGATCCTGAGCGCGTCGGAGCGGCAGTTCCTCGAGGAGCGCATCCTGCGGTCGACGCGCGAGCGGCTCGTGTTCGTCGTCGCGAAGGCCGACCTGCTGGATGACAAGGAGCTCGCCGAGACGCTCGCGTTCGCAAAGAAGCACCTCGCGGCGATCGTGCCTGAGCCGGTGATCTTGCCTGTGTCGGCGAAGAAGGCGCTCGCGGGCGACGCCGCGTCGGGCCTGCCCGCTGTCATTGAGGCGCTGGGCGCGACGGTCGCGCGCGAGCGGCGGCGCCTGTTGCTCGATCACGCGCTCGCCGACGCGACCCGCCTCGCGGCGTTCGTGCGGCAGAACCTCGCGATCCGGCGGCGCTCGTTCGAGCTGCCGCAAGGTGAGCTCGAGGTGCGCATCGCCCGCGCCAAGGAGAAGCTGCGCTCGGGACAGAAGGGCCTCGAGACGGCGTCCGAGACGATCCGCGCCGAGACGTCGGCTTTGAAGGCGCGCGTCCGGCAGGATTTGGCGGATTTCACCGCCGAGTTTCGCGAACGCCTGCCCACGGACATCGACGCGGTCGACGGTCTCGACGTGCAGAAATATCTATCGTTCTTCGTGCAAGACACGT
The DNA here is from genome assembly GCA_038325725.1 of Polyangia bacterium. Lineage (GTDB taxonomy): Bacteria > Myxococcota_A > Polyangia > Fen-1088 > Fen-1088 > DASZFV01. Next base: position 24,856 of record JBBQJG010000034.1, read on the forward strand.
GGAAGGCGTGGACCGAGGCCGAGGGTGAGCTCGTCGCGGCCGAGCTCGATCACCTCGCCGAGACGATCATCCAGGTCACGAACGAGAACATCCGCGAGGTCGCGCAGAGCGTCTCGGGCGAGCTCGGGCCGTCCGAGACGAAGGTCCCGATCGTCGTCGACACGTTGAAGTACGACGCGTCGGTGTTCGCGCTGGGCGCGCTCGGCACGACGGTGTTCCTGTTCGTGAACTCGATGGTGGGCGGGCTGCTCGCGCTGTCGGCGCCCGTGCTCGCGTTCATCTTGAAGGGGCGCGTCGCCGCTGAGATCAAGGCCGAGGCGCGCACGCAGGCGCCCGTCGCGATCGATCGCGTCGCGGCGCTCGTGGGGCCGAAGCTCGACGAGCTCGTCGACGGCTTCGGCGCGCGGCTGCTCGAGTTCGTCGCGCAGGCGGGCGAGGCGCTCGGGCGCGGCATCTCCGAGGTGCTCGACGGCGCGCTCGCCGAGCGCCGCGCGCGCACGTCGGCCGACGACGCGCACGCGGACGTCGCCGCCGTCGACGCCACGCTCAAGACCGTCCGCGCCATCGACGAGCGCATCGCCGAGATTCGCCAGCGCGTCTGGCAGAGCGACGACGACGACCAAGACGACCAAGACAACCAAGACGACGACGAGCCCGAGAGCCCCGGCGCGGCGCCGCGTCCGGGGCGCTGATGGGCATCATCGATCGCATCGCGGGCACGCTCGACGAGCTCGCGGGCGACGGTGATGCTGCCGTGCGCGAGGAGATCGGTTTCGCCGTCGCGCTCGCGGAGCGCGGCGATGGCGCCGACGCCGAGGCCCGCCTGCGCGACGTCGCCGTGCGCGCGCCGCGCCTGCCGGCCGTTCACTTTCAGCTCGGGCGTGTGCTCGCCCGACGGGGCGCGTTCGACGAAGCCGTCGTCGCCTTCGGGCGGGCCGTCGATCTCGACGGCGACAACGCCGGGGCCTGGACGGCGCTCGGCGACGCGCTCGCGCGGCTCGGGCGCACCGAGCCCGCGCGCGAGGCGCTGCGGCGCGCGCTCGCGCTCGCGTTCGAGCCGACGCTGCGGGGCCGCGCCCACGCCGCCTTGGGGCGCGTGTGCCTCGACGCGGGCCAAACCGCCAAGGCCGTGCGCGAGCTGCGCAAGGCCGTCGACCTGCTGGGCGACGATCCCGAGGCGACGCTCGCGTATGGCCGGGCGCTCGCGCGGCTCGGCGAGCGCGAGGGCGCCGAGTGGCTCACGCGCGCGGCGCGGCGGCCGGGCGCGCCGGCGGCGCTCTTCGTCGAGGCCGCCGTGGCGACGCGCGACCCAGCCATCGCCGAGAAGCTTCTGCGCGAAGGGCTCGCGCGCGCGCCCCAAGGGGGCGCCTACGCGCTCGGTGCGGTGGGCGCGGACCTCGCGCGCCCCCTGGCGCGGACGGGGCGCGCCGACGAGGCCCTCAGCCTCGCGCTCGCGGGCGTCGCGGCGAACCCTGCATCGCAGGACGCCTTGGTGGCGTTGCGCGAGTCCTATGCTGGCGCGGCCCGCTGGACTGAGGCGCTCGCCGTCGCGCGGCGCGAGGCGGAGCTCGGCGCGCCGCCTCCGCCGTCGGCCCGCCTCGCGCTCGCGCTCGCGGCGCGCGACCTGGGCGAGCTCGCCGCGCTCGCGACGATGCCATCTGACAACGACGCGCTCCCGCTCGTCGCGCCGCGCGCGTTCCCCCTCCCGGCGCTGCGCGCCTTTTTGGCAGGCCAGGCGACCGACGACGAGCTCGTCGCGCTCGGTCGTCTCGCGCCCGATGATGGCGCGCGCCGCTTCGTCGCGGCGGCGCGCGCGCCCGCGCCGCCGCCGATGGGCAACGTCCTCGGGCTGCTCGCTTGGGCGCACGAGCTCGCGGCGCGCGCGCCCGCGCTCGCCGAGCTCACGCTCGCCGCGGGACGCGCCGCCGAGGCCTTCGATCGTCCGCTGCTCGTCGCCGTCATGGGCGAGTTCAACGCGGGCAAGTCGTCCTTCGTGAACGCGCTCGTCGGCGACGAGGTCGCCCCCACGGGCGTGACCCCGACGACGGCGACCGTGAACGTGCTTCGTCACGGCGCGACGCGCGGCGCGCGCGTCGTCTACCACGACGGAACGACGCGCGAGCTCGGCGCCGCGTCCGTGGGACCGTTCCTGCGCGAGCTGTCCGACGCCGAGGCCGTGAGCGTCCGGGTCGTCGAGATCTTCCACCCCTTCGAGACGCTCCGGCGCGTCGAGATCGTCGACACCCCTGGCTGGAACGCCCTGCGCGCCGAGCACGAGAAGGTCGCGCGCGAGTTCCTCCTCGAGGCCGATGCGCTCGTCTGGGTGTTCGCCGTCGGTCAGTCCGCGAAGGCGTCGGAGAAGGAGGCGCTCGATCTCGCCCGCGGGGCGGGCTAGCGCGTGCTCGGCGTCCTCAACAAGGTCGACGGCGCGAGCGACGACGACGTCCGCGCCGTGGTGCGCCACGTGCGCGCGTCCGTCGGTGCGCTCGTCGAGGACATCGTGCCGTTCTCGGCGACGCGCGCCCTCGCGGCCCGACGCGCCGGGATGCCCGACGACGCGCTCACGGCCCTCGAGGCCGCGCTCGAGCGACAGTTCTTCGGTGAGGCGCGCGCGCTCAAACGCGCGACGGCGCTGGCGGCGTTGCACCGCTTCGTCGCCGCGGCGCGCGCCGCGACCCCCACCGCGCCGCCGAGCGACTTCGCCGCGCGGCGCGCCGCCCTCGACGCGACGGACGCCCGCCTCCGCGGCGCCGTCGCCCGCGAGCGCGTCGCCCTGCGCGCCCGCATCGACGAGGCCTACCGCGCGGCCGCCTTCGAGGTGCGCGACTTTGTGCGCCCGCGCGCCTGGCTCTTCGGCGAGCACCGCGCCGAGACGGCCGACGAGCGCTTCCTCGTCGAGCTCCTCGAGGATGCGCTCGAGCGCGCGACCCAGGTGACGCGCATGGCGCTGCGCGAAGCGCTCGGCGCCGACGCCTCGACGGCCGGGGCCTCATCGGCGATCGACGCCGCCGTCGAGCGCTTCGACGCCTACGCGCGCGGCGCGATCGAGGGCGGCGCCGTCTCGGAGTTCTTCCGCGTCGAGCTGCCCCGCCTCAAGCTCGAGCCGGCCGCGATCCGCGACGCGCTCATGCGGCGCGCGCCCGACCCCGAGGCGACGCTCTTCGCCACGCTCGGGCCGGAGCTCTCGCGCGAGCACGACCGCGCGCACGCCGCCCTCGACTTCGAAGAGACAGACGCCGCGCTCCGCAGCCTCCTCCTCGAGGAGCACGTCGAGCGGCCGCTCGCCGCGCTCGAAGCGGCGCTCGCCGCGCTGGCGTAGCGCGAGCGAGAAGAGCTGCCACCGTGCCAACGAAGCGTTTCATCGTCACGACGACGCGTTAGTATCGCGCCCGTGAGCCGTCTGGTCCTCGGCATCGACGAAGCGGGGCGGGGTCCCGCGATCGGGCCCATGGTGCTCGCCGCCGTCGCGGTCGAGGCCGCGGCGGCCCGGCGGGGCACGCCGGCGGGCGGGGCCGAATCGAAGTAGTTCGG
>JBBQJG010000035.1:0-28351 GCA_038325725.1 Polyangia bacterium
CGTTCTGCTGGGTCTGCCACCCGAAGAGCTGCCCGTAGAAGGCCGCCGTGCGCGTGAAGTCGACGCTCGGAAATTCGATGTGAACGATGGGAGCAGGCATGTGCGGGGGCGACGGTAGCCCCCGCTCGCCGGGGCGTCAACGCTAGGTCATCGTCGTGCAGAGCGTGAGCGCGACGACTTCGGCGAGCTCGATGGTGGCGCCGTAGACGTCGCCCGTCAGGCCGCCCAAGCGCCAGCGCAGCCAAAACGCGAAGAGCATGGCCGCGAAGAGCGCGCCCGCCGCGGGCGTGAAGAAGCGCAGCCCGAAGGCGGCGACGGCGGCGACCACGAAGATCGTCGCCGTCGCGACCTGCGGCAGGCGCGCCTCGCCGTGGAAGGCGCGGCCGAGCCCTTCTTGCCGGGCGTACGGGTGCAGCACGATCGTGGGGGTCACGGCCCAGCGGCCAAGCATGGGGAACATCAGCAGCGCCAGCAGATCGCGGTGCTCGAGCGCGTTGGCGACCGCGAACGTTTTTGCGATCAGCAGCAGGCACAGCGCGGCCGCGCCATGCGCGCCGATGCGACTATCGCGCATGATCGCGAGCATCCGCTGTCGATCGCCGCGCCCGCCGCCGAGCGCGTCGAAGACGTCGGCGACGCCGTCGAGGTGGAGTCCCCCCGTGAGCGCCGCGAGCAACGCGACGAGGATCACCGCCGCGAGCGTCGTCGGCAGCACGCCGCCGAGCAGCGACGCGAGCCCCGTGAGCACGAGCCCGAGCACGAGCCCCACGATGGGGAAGAACGCCACCGAGCGGCCGAGGTCGGCGTCGCGCAGCGGCCCGCCGCCGACGGGCAGGCGGGTCAAGAACGCGAAGGCGGCCACGAAGCTGCGCGCGAAGCTGCTGAAGGCGGATCCCATCGAAGAAGGACGCTCAGGGCGTCGGGGCGCGACCGCGCTGGTTCAGATCGAGGAACAGGATCCCCGAGTCGGCCGGCGGCCGGTACGGCTTCTCGACCGCGGCGCCCGGATCCGCCTCGGCGCCGGGCGCCGCCGCCGCGCCGGCGTTCGCGCCGCCCGCCCCGCCCGCCGCGTCCGCGGGCGCGGTGGTGGCAGCGGCCTTGGTCGCGTGCGCGTGGTGGGTTCCCGACGCGGAAGCGGGCGTGGGCGACGGCGTTCCGGGCGCCGCGCCGTCAGAGCCGGTCAGCACGCCGCGCACGTCGTAGCTCGTGCCCGCGCGCAGCGTGATCTCTCCGCGCCACGTTGCGCCGTTGGGCATGCCGCCCATCTCGACGACGTGCAGCCCCGGCGGCAGCGTCGGGATCGAAAACGGCGTGTGTACCGGCGCGCCGTCGACGAGCCAGGGGGCTCCGTCGATCCACACGAGCGCGCCGGGCGGATCGCTCACGAGCTCGACGGGCGTCGCGTCCGACAGCGGAAGCGTGAGCGTCACGCGCGCCGCGATGCCGGAGGGCAGCGTGAAGACGCGGCTGCGCGATTCGTAGCCGACCCGCCGCGCGACGATCGTGTAGAGGCCGGGGACGGCCTCGAGGATCACGGGCGAGCGTGCCGCGAGCATCTTGCCGTCGACGAACACCTCTGCGTCGTCGGGTGACGTGAAGATCTCGATGCGCCCTGGCGGGTCGGCGGGCTTGCTGCGCAGGTAGGCGGCGAAGCTGAAGAGCGCGATGATGAGCGCCATGAGCGCGACCTTGCGGCCGAGACGGCGCGGCGGCTCGGTGGCGGGGAAGATGACCCGCTCCGCCTGGCGCGTCGTCGTCGCCGCCGGGCCGATGGTCCGCACGGGCGCCGTCATGCGCCGCACGATCTTGACGCCGTTGAGCGCCTCGGCGACCTCGTGCATCGACTGGTAGCGATCCTCGCGGCGCTTCGCGAGGGCGCGCATGACGACGGCCTGAGCCCCCGTCGGGATGTCGAGGTCGGGCTTGCGCGCGCGCGGCGGCTCGACGGGTTGGCGCATGTGCATGATGAGCACCTGCTGGATCGTCGCCGCTTGAAACGGCACCGTGCCCGTGAGCACGTGGTACATGAGGCAGCCGAAGGCGTAGACGTCGTCGCGCGGGTCGGGCGGCAGCGCGCGCGCCTGCTCGGGGGGCATGTACTCCGGCGTGCCGCAGATGCCCTGTGAGCCGATGTTGCCGCCGACGTTCGCGATGCCGAAGTCGACGACCTTCACGAACTCGTAGAGCTCGCCGTCAGCGTTCTCGCGGTTGACGACGAGGACGTTCTCCGGCTTGACGTCGCGGTGCACGACGCCCTGGGCATGCGCGGCCGCGAGCGCCGCGCAGATCTGCAGCAGCATCGGCTTGGCGCGCAGCCACGGGATCGGGCCATCGGTGTCGATGAGGGCGAGCAGCGACGCGCCCTTGAGGTACTCCATCGCGAGGAACACCTGCCCCTCGGGAGAGCGGCCGCTGTAGAAGATGTCGATCACGTTGTCGTGACGGATCTCCGAAGCGATCTTCGCTTCTTGAAGGAAGCGCTCGACGGCGTTGCGGTTGTCGGCGAGGTCCGGCAGCAGGACCTTGAGGACGATGTTCGTGCCGACGCCCGAGTGCTCCGCGAGGTAGACGGCCGCCATCGCGCCTTCGCCCAACTTTCGAAGGATCTTGTAACGCTGAGACAGAACCTTCCCCACGAGGGGGTCTGTCAGCGCATCTGGGACCGCGTCGGCCATCGCAGCCGGGGCGAGGATAACACGCTCCGTCGTCAACCCCGCTCGGGTGAACGCTCGATGCCCACCGGCTCCGGCCGGAGGCGGAGGACGACCCCCATGATGGCGACGTGGAGCTCGTCGGCGTCTTGGGCGAGGCGCTGGTGGGCGCGGCCCGCGACGTCGCGGAACACGCGTCCCAAGGGCGTCTCGGGGACGAGGCCCATGCCGACCTCGTTCGTGACGAGGACGAGGGGACCGCGTCGCCAAGCGACTGCGGCCGCGAGGTCGTCGACGCGGGCCTCGACGTCGCGCGCGGGGACGCCGTCGACGAGCAGGTTCGAGAGCCACAGCGTGAGGCAATCGATGAGGATGACCGTGTGCCCCTCGATTCTATCGATCGCCTCGGGCAGGTCGCGCGGCGCCTCGACCGTCGTGAGGCGCCCTTCCCGCTCGGCGCGGTGATCGGCGATGCGCGCGCGCATCTCGGCGTCGCTCGGCTCCGCCGTCGCGATGAAGACGGCCACGCCGCCCGCGCTCAGGGACAGCGCGCGCTGCAGGGCGAAGCGGCTCTTGCCCGAGCGCGCGCCGCCGCCCACGAGCACGAAGGGCGAACGCGCGTTCACGCCTTGCTCTCTCCGGCCAGCGGGGTGATCGCTCCCGTCATCCGCGGCGGACCCTAGCACGAGGGGCCCGCCGGAAAAGCGAAACGCCGGCGCCCCATTTGCGGGCGGCCGGCGTTTCAGTGACTCCGCTTCGGGGCGGTTACGGGCAGGCCACGGACGTCAGCGCGCCGATGATCGGGTCGGCGTCAGCCGGCGGGTTCTGCGTGCCCGTGAGGCACATGCCCGTCGCGACGGAGACCGACGTCGGCGTCGGGTTGCTACTCGAGATCGTGAGCGTGCCGGCGTCGATCTTGAGCCCGCCCGCGAAGGCCCCGTTCGTGGGGACCGCCTCGAACTTCGTCGTCGCGCCGCCGTTGTCGAGCTTCACGGCGTACGTGTTCTCGAGCAGGTACGCCGGGGGCTGATTGTCGACGGCGAAGTCGGACGCGATGACGCTGTAGTGCACGCCGACGGCGAGGTCGAAGCGCGGCGTGATCTCGAAGTGGGGCTCGTTCGCTGCGTCGACGGTGACCTTGAGGTCGAAGCGGTTCATGTTGCTCGGGTTGAGGCTGAGGTCGAAGACGCTCTTGCCCCGGATCTTGAAGGCCGTCGGGCCGATGCCGAGGCCCTTCGTGGCGAGCTCCACGACGCCCTCTTTGAAGGTCGTCTCGCCCGTGAGGCCGCCGATCGCGATGTCCATGTCGCGGTTCGCGACGCCATTGTTGTTCGGATCCCACGTGCCGAGGACGTCGAGCGCGCCCATGTCGAGCTTGAGCGAGGCCGTCTGCGCGACGCCGTCGAGCGACAAGGCGAAGGTCGGATCGCTCGCGGCGAGCTTGAGCTCGGCGCCGGGGACGCCCGTCGCGCTCTTCTCGGCGATGTCGATGGCCGACAGGATCGACGTGGAGAGCGTGACCTTCTTCTCGCCGTCCTTGCGTAGAGAGATCCGCATCGCGCCCACGAGCTTCTCGAACTGCGTGCCGCCCATGGGCGACTGTTCGCCGAGCGCCGTTTGCGCGTACTGCGACGCCGCGTAGGCCTTCGCGAAGTCCACGTCGACGGCGAGGAGGTTCGAGTGAATCACGAAAGAGACGAGCTCGAGCTTGTCCGGGCCGAGCTCGACCGTGAGGCGAACGCCGTCGCCGTCGGCGCGCATGACGACGCGCACCGGTAGCTTGTTGAGCTGGTCGACGCACTTCGTGTCGAGCGTCGTCATCGCCCCCGTGGGATCGCCCGCCTGGGGGAGCGCGCGGCAGGTCGGCTCGCCGTGCAGCCAGTACACAGCCTCGTCGGCGGTCTTCGACTCGAGGTTTGCGTCGGCGAAGATGCGCTCGCGCAGGAACGTCTTGAGGTCGTCGGCCGTCTCGTCGAACTTCTCCTCGGTGTTCAGCAGCGACGGCATGCCCGCCGCCGCCTGCGCCATCGGCGACGCGCCCATCGCGCTCATGCCCGGGGGCATCGACGTCGGCATGTCGGGCATCACCGCGTGCGCCATGCCCGCGAGGCCGTCGTTGGCGTGAGCCATGCCCGTGAGGATCTTCTGCAGGCCCGAGTCGCTCGACTCGGTGAAGGCGACGCCGCCGCCGCTCTGGTGGACCATCTCGCGCGCGTTCAGGGCCGCTTGCGCGGCGAGCGCGGTCGGGTCGATCGGTGGACTGCTGTTGCAGGCGAGCGCCATCAGGGGCAGCGCCAGCCATCCGGCCCGGAGCGAAATCAGCATCGGTGTCCGCGTACGCATAAGAGAGCCTCCTCGAGATGTGGGGGAACGATTCGGTTGGTGCCCGCCACGCCCTGCAATCCGCGTGACAAGCCCGACGTCCCGCGAGCCCCGGCGGGATCATCCCCCCATCGGTTTCGTTGGACGACCCTTTAGCGCACGACCGGGGAAAACCTAACAGCGTTGTTCACCGCTGCGACGAACCGCCGCAGGTGATCAGGGCTCACCTGGTCCACGCGGCGGCGTGCCTTCTTTACACACCCTGTCCGCGCTGCGAGGCTCGCGAGCGAGAAATTTGCGTCCCCCCACCGGCTTTGCAGTATGAACGGACCCGTGACGAAGATCTTCGCTGGCAGTGATCACGCGGGGTTCGCGCTTCGTGGTCTCGTCGTCTCGCACCTCCGGGCGCGCGGTCTCGAGGTCGTGGATTTGGGCGCTCCCAGCGCCGAATCGACCGACTACCCGGATTGGGGCGCCAAGGTCGGTCGCGCCGTCCGCGACAACCCGGGCAGCGTCGGGGTGCTGGTCTGCGGCACGGGGATGGGCATTTGCATCGCGGCCAACAAGGTCCCGGGCGTGCGGGGCACGGCCGTGTGGAACGTCGAGTCGGCGCGCCTCGCGAAGGCGCACAACGACGCCAACGTCCTGTGCCTGGGCGCGCGCCTCACGTCAGACGCCGATGCCGTGTTGCTCGTGGACACCTGGCTCGACACGACGTTCGAGGGCGGGCGCCACCAGCGGCGCCTCGACAAGGTCGCCGCCCTCGAGCGGGAAGAGACCGCGATTTCAGGCTCGCAAAACAAAGGGGGCTAGAGCGAATGGCGAACGCTGGAAGGACGACGACCGAGACCTCCGCCAGCAAGACGCGCCTCCGTGACACGCACGCGCTCGGCCAGAGCCTCTGGTACGACAACCTGCGGCGCGGCCTGCTCGTCTCGGGCGAGCTCGAGGCGCTCGTCGCCGCCGGCATCCGCGGGCTGACGTCGAACCCGACGATCTTCGAGAAGGCCATCGTGGCGTCGGCTGACTACGAAGAGGCGCTGCGCGCCCTCGTCGGCAAGGGCCTCTCGCCGCCGCAGATCTACGAAGAGCTCGCCGTGCAGGACATCCGCGGCGCGTGCGACCTCCTGTTGGCGGTGTATGACGAGAGCGGTCGCGTCGACGGGCGCGCGTCGCTCGAGGTTCTCCCCGAGCTCGCGGCGAACACGGCGCAGACGATCTCGGAGGGCCTTCGCCTCACGAGGCTCGTGGGGCGTCCCAACGTCATGATCAAGGTCCCGGCGACGCCCGAGGGCATCCCGGCGATCCGCGCGCTCACGACGGCTGGGGTGAGCGTCAACGTCACGCTGATCTTCTCGCTGCTTCAATACGAAGAGGTCATGGAGGCGTATGTCGCCGGGCTCGAGGAGCGTGTCGCTGCGGGCGGCAAGCTCGAGGGCCTCACGTCGGTCGCGAGCTTCTTCGTCTCGCGCGTCGACGCGGTCTGCGACAGGCAGCTCGCCAAGAAGATCGAAGAGTCGGCGAAGACCGTCCCCACGGATGCGCCGCGCGCCGAGGCGCTCATGGGCAAAATCGCCATCGCCAACGCCAAGCTCGCGTACGAGCTGTATCTCGGACTCGTGGGCAGCGCGCGCTGGAGGGCGCTCGTCGCCAAGGGCGCGTCGCCGCAGCGCCTGCTGTGGGCGTCGACGGGCACGAAGGACCCCCGTTACGCGGACACGATGTACCTCGACGCGCTGATCGGGCGCGACACCATCGACACCGTTCCGCCCGCGACGCTCGCGGCGTTCATCGATCACGGCACGGTGGCTGCGACACTCGGGACGGACGTCGAGGGGGCGCACGCGACGCTCGCCGAGTTCGCGGCGCTGGGGCTCGACCTGTCGCGCATCTGCCACGGCCTGCTGGCCGATGGCGTGAAGTCGTTCACGGCGTCGATGGCGTCGCTCCTCGGCGCCGTCACGGCGCGCCGGGCCGCGATCTTGGAAAAGGCGGCGGGTCGGCAGCGCGACGTGTTGCCGGCGCCCCTCGCGGCGGCGGTCGACGCGGAGGTGCTCCGCCTCGCGGCGACCGAGGCGCCGCGCCGACTGTGGCAAGGCGACGCGACGCTGTTCAGCGCCGACCCGACGTACGAGACCTCCATCAAGAGCCGCCTCGGCTGGCTGCGCGTGCCCGCCCTCATGCAGACCAAGCTCGCCGAGCTCGCGGCGTTCGTCGCCGAGGTCAAGGAGGCGGGCTTCACGGACGCCGTGCTCCTCGGCATGGGCGGCAGCTCGCTCGCGCCCGAGGTGCTCGCGCTGACGTTCGCCGATCAGGCCGGACTTACCGATAAAACGGGGCTGCGCCTGCACGTCCTGGACAACACCGACCCGGCGGCCGTCGCGCGCGTCGACGAGGCCGTCGAGGGCACAGGCAAAAAGGCGCTCTACATCGTCGCGTCGAAGTCGGGCGGCACGATCGAGATCAAAGCGTTCGAGCGTTTTTTTTGGCAGAAGGTCCTCTCGCAAAATGAGGGCGACGTCGCAGGCGCGGGCGCTTGCTTCGTCGCCATCACGGATCCGGCGACGCGCCTCGGCCAGCTCGCCGTGGAGAAGAAGTACCGCCGCGTCTTCACGAATCCCGCCGACATCGGGGGGCGCTACTCCGCCCTCTCCTACTTCGGCCTCGTTCCGGGCGCGCTGCTCGGCGCCGACGTCGCCGGCCTCGTGGGCACGGGCGCCGAGATGGCGGCGGCGTGCGCGGCCGTCGTGCCTGGCGTCGACATCGCGGCGCTCCGGCTCGGCGTCATCCTGGGCGTCGCGGCCAAGACCGGACGCGACAAGCTCACCCTCGTCACCTCGCCGGAGATCGCCAGCTTCGGCTCGTGGATCGAGCAGCTCGTCGCCGCGTCGACGGGCAAAGAAGGCAAAGGCATCGTCCCGATCGATCTCGAGCCGGTGGGCGCGACGTCGGAATACGACGACGATCGCCTTTTCGTCTACGTGCGCCTCGGCGCGGGCGACGCGGCGCAGAGCCGAGCCGTCGGCGAGCTCGAGAAGGCCGGGCATCCGGTCGTTTACCTCCAGCTCGAGGATCGCGCGGCGCTCGGCCGCGAATTCTTCCGGTGGGAAGTCGCGACGGCGATCGCGGGCGCCGTGCTGGGCGTGAACCCGTTTGACGAGCCGAACGTCACCGAGGCCAAGCTCGCGACGAGCGCGCTCCTCGCGGCGGCGCAGACGCAAACGGAGGGCGACGCCGGAAAGCTGACCCTCCCCGAGGACGTCGTGGGACCGCGCGACGGTGAGCGCATCCTGGCGCATCTCGCGTCGGCCATTTCAGGCGACTACGTCGCTCTGTGCGCGTACTTCCCGCGCACCGAGGCGCGCGAGGCGCTGCTGACGCGGCTGCGCGTTGCCGTGCGCGGTCGCGCGCGCCACGCGACGACCATCGGGTACGGGCCGCGCTTTCTGCACTCGACGGGTCAGCTCCACAAGGGCGGCGCCAACAATGGTGTGTTCCTGCAGCTCACGGCCGAGGCCCCCGTTGATCTCGCGATCCCCGGCGAGGCGTACTCGTTTGCGACGCTGCGGAACGCCCAGGCGCTCGGCGATCTTCAGGTCCTGCGCCGCCGCGGTCGCCGCGCTCTGCGCGTCGCCCTCGGCGCCGACGTCGATGCGGGCCTGCAGGCCCTCGTCGAAGCTGTCGAAACGAGCTAGCTTCGACGTCCAAACATGAGCGCCCCCGACGCCGCCACCCTCCTCCCCAACCCGCTCCGCGAGGGCCTCGCCGAGGAGCGCATCCCCGAACCCACGACGATGGTCATCTTCGGCGCGTCGGGCGATCTCACCAAGCGCAAGCTCGTGCCGGCGCTCTACAGCCTCGCGCGCGAGCGCCTCTTGCCGGCGCGCTTCGCCGTCGTCGGCTACGCGCGCAAGCCGCTCGGCGACGAAACCTTCCGCGCCGAGATGCGCAAGGGATGCGACGAGTTCGCGCGCCGCCGGCCCGTCGACCCCGAGCTGTGGGACACCTTCGCGCGCCAGATCTTTTTTCAGGAAGGCGACTACGACAACCTCGACGCCTACAAGGCCCTCAAGAAGCGGTTGGAGGAGATTGAAACGTCGCTGGGGCTCCCCGGCAACCGCGTCTTCTACCTGTCGATCCCGCCCTCGTCGTTCGCGACCGTCGTGCGCAACCTCGGCCTCGCGGGGCTCACGGACGAAGGCATCACGACGCCGGGGGGCAAGCCCACGCGCTTCGCCCGCGTCATCATCGAGAAGCCCTTCGGCACCGACCTCGAGACGGCGCGCAGCCTCAACAAGGACATCCACCAGACGCTGACCGAGCGGCAGATCTACCGCATCGATCACTACCTGGGAAAAGAGACCGTCCAGAACCTCCTCGTGTTCCGGTTCGCCAACGGCATCTTCGAGCCCGTGTGGAACAACCACTTCGTCGACCATGTGCAGATCACGGGCGCCGAGACGGTGGGCGTCGAGGGCCGCGGCGGCTACTTCGAACAGGCCGGCATCCTGCGCGACATGGTCCAGAACCACCTGTTTCAGGTCCTGAGCCTCGCCGCGATGGAGCCGCCCATCGCCCTCGAGACCGACGCGATCCGCGACGAAAAGTTGAAGGTCTTCAAGGCGCTGCGGGCCATTCCCTCGAGTGAAATGGATGCCCACGTCGTGCGGGCGCAGTACGGCGCCGGGTCGATGTCGGGCAAGCCCGTGCCGGGCTACAGAGAAGAGCCGGGGGTCAGCCGCAGCTCGCAGACCGAGACCTACGTCGCGATGAAGTTCTTCATCGACTCGTGGCGGTGGGCCGGCGTGCCCTTCTACCTGCGGTCGGCCAAGCGCATGCCCAAGCGGGTCACGGAGATCGCGATCCACTTCAAGGAGGCGCCGCATCTGCTGTTCGGCCGCAAGGGCGAGGGCATTCGCCCCAACGTCTTGGCGATCCGCATCCAGCCCGACGAGGGCATCGCGCTGAACTTCGGGTCGAAGCTGCCCGGACCCTCGATGCAGGTCGCGCCCGTCAGCATGGAGTTCCGCTACGGGTCTTCGTTCGGCGTCGAGCCGCCCGAGGCGTACGAGCGCCTCATCCTCGATTGCATGCTGGGTGATGGGACGTTGTTCACGCGCGCCGACGAGGTCGAGGCGAGCTGGACCTGGATCTCGCGCATTCACCAGCACTGGGCCGCGCAGGCCGCCGAGGGCAAGGTGCAGGTCGCGACCTACGCCGCCGGCAGCTGGGGACCCGAGCCCGCCGATCGCCTCCTGTCCGCCGATCGACGCGCGTGGAGGCGCCCCTGAACATGGACGGGGCGGGAAGTTCTTCGCCGGCCGCCGGGACCGCCGAGCAATTCACGCGCGGCGAGCCGATCTCCGTCGAGATCGATCGCATCGAGGGCGCGCTCGCCAACCTGTGGAAGGAGGCGAGCCGCGCCGCGGGCAACGACGGCGGGGCCGTGTCGCGCGCGGCCCTGTGGAACATCGTCGTTCCGACGCGCGCGGCTGATCTGTCGCGCACCAAGCAGATGGTCGACGAGCTCGCGCCGCTCGTCCCGGCGCGGGTGCTCGTGCTCGTCGAAGAGCTAGAGGCCGCCGCGGGCGAGGCCGGCGTGCGGGCGACGATCGAGAGCAACGTCGTCGCCCGCTCGAGTGGTGCGCGGGTCGTCTACTCCGAGGAGATCACGTTGCGCGGCGCCGCGGCCGGCGACGTGCACTTCGGCGCTCTCGTGCGCGCCTTGCAGGTCCCCGGCCTGCCGACCGCGACGATCTGGGCCGATCCGATGCTGCCCGAGGCGCTCCTGCGTCGCCAGCTGCGTCCCGCGACCGATCGCCTCATTTTCGACACCGGCCGTTGCACGCGGCCGCGCCAGCTCCTCGAGGTCCAGCGCTGCGCCGAGCTCGCGCGCGGGGCGATCCCGGTCGCCGATCTCGGGTGGCTGCGCCTCACGGCGTTCCGCACGCTGTTCGCGGGCCTGTTCGATCCGCCCGTCGGGGGCGCGCCTCTGCAGCACGTGCGACGGGTGACGATCGAGCACAAGCCGGGCGGCGAGGTGAGCGCGCTCCTGCTCGCGACTTGGCTCTCGTCGGCCCTCGACTGGCTCTTTGTTTCGAGCGAGCCCGCGTCTCCCTCGGGCGGCGCGCGTTTCCGGTTCGATCGCGCCGGGACGGGCCCGATCGACGTCGCCCTCGAGACCTCCGACGGTCCGTGCGGCACGAGCGGCATCGTCGCGCTCGAGCTCGTCGCCGACGAAGGCAATGGCGAGGAGGTCTACTCCGTGCGGCGCACCGAGGAGACGCACGCGACGTTGACCGTGCCGATCGCGCCTCCGCGCTCCGTGAAGCTCGACGTCCGCGGAGACGCCGAGCTGTGTCTCTCGGCGCTGGGACGCGGGGGGCAGGATCCGCTCTTCGGCCGCGCCCTCGCCCTGGCGGCCCGCCTCGCGACCTTCGGGTAGCCTTTTTCTGGGACGCTCGGCGCTGGCGCCCGGCGCTTGCGCTGGGCTAAGGTGCCCTTCCTCGTCATGTCTAGCGAAGCGCCTCCCCCGGTCGCGCCTGTGCAGCCCGAGCTCGTCGTCGCCGCCGACGTCGCCTCGCTTGCGCGCGTCGCCGCCGATCGCGTCCGCGTCGTCGCGGCGAACGCCATCGCGGCGCGCGGGCGGTTTCGCGTGGCTCTCGCCGGAGGCTCGACGCCCCGCGCGCTCTACGCCGACCTCGCGGCCACGCACGACGTCGACTGGGCGCGCACCGACATCTTCTTCGGCGACGAGCGCTGCGTGCCTCCCGACGACGCGCAGTCCAACTACCGCATGGCGCGTGAGACTCTCCTGTCAGTCGCCGGCGTGCCGCCCGACAACGTTCGTCGCCTGCGCGGCGAGGACGCCGACCTGCAGCGCGCCGCTTGGGACTACGAAGCGACGCTTGGCGGCCCCGACGGCGCGCCGCTCGATCTCGTCCTCCTGGGCATGGGCGCCGACGGCCACACGGCGTCGCTGTTCCCCGGCACGAAGGCGCTCGATGAGGGCCGTCGCTTGTGCGTCCCCAACGAGGTGCCGCAGCTTTCGACCCGCCGGCTCACGCTCACCTACCCGGCGCTGCTGGGCGCACGCGACGTGCTGTTTCTCGTCGCCGGCGCCGACAAGGCCGAGACGCTGCGCGACGTCCTCCACGCGCCGCTCGACGCGCGGCGCTGGCCGAGCCAGCCCGTCTTGCGGCGGGTGTCTCCGCGGGCGACGCTGCTTTTTTGTGACCGCGCGGCCGCCCGGCTGCTGCCTTCAAATGCCGAGGTGACATGATGGTTCTGGCTGGCGACATCGGAGGAACGAACGCGCGGCTCGCGCTCTTCGAGGCGACGGCCGGCGCCGTCGCGGCGCCCGGCGCCTTCCGCCCGGTCTTCGAGCACACCTACCCGTCCAAGTCGCAGCCTTCGCTCGACGAGATCGCCGAGACGTTCCTGCGGGCCGCCGAGAGCGAGACCAAGGGGCGCGTCGCCAAGGGCCGCGGCATCGAAGGCGCCTGCTTCGGCATCGCGGGGCCCATCGAGAACAACCTTTGCCACGCGACGAACCTGCCGTGGATCGTCGACGGGCGCGCGCTCGCGACGCGACTCGGGATCCCGCGCGTCACGCTCGTCAACGACTTCAGCGCCGCCGCGCTCGGCGTCACCGCCGTCGCGTCGCGCGATCTCGTGCCGCTCGGCGGGGGCCAGCCCGTCGCGCGCGGCCCCATCGCCGTGCTCGGCGCCGGCACGGGGCTCGGCGAGGCGTTCTTGCTGTGGTCCGCGCAGACAAATCGCTACGAGGTCGTCCCGTCCGAGGGCGGCCACGCGGACTTCGCGCCGCGCACGCCGCTCGAGGCGGGGCTGCTCCAATTCCTCAGCGCCAAGTACGGCCGCGTGTCGTGCGAGCGCGTGCTGTCCGGCAATGGGCTCGTCGACGTGTTCTCGTTTTTGTCGCAGGAGCCCGCCTGCCGGCCGCTCATTCGCCCCGAGACCTCAGCCGCCCTCGCGACGCCCGGCGGGAATGCGGCCGCTGAGATCTCGACGCGCGGCCTCGCCGGGGCGGATCCCGTTTGCGAGATGTCCGTGGCGCTGTTCTGCTCGGTGCTGGGCGCCGTCGCGGGGAACCTGGGCCTCCAGGTGCTCGCCACGGGCGGCGTCTTCGTCGCGGGTGGGATAGCGCCGCGAATCCTCGCCTACCTGCAGAAAGGTGGGTTTCGGGAGGCGTTCGACCGCAAGGGCCGCTTGCACACGCTCGTCGAACGTCTGCCGGCCTTCGTCGTGACGCACGCCGAGCCGGGCCTTCTCGGCGCCGCGACGATCGCGGCTTCGCTCTGACCGGGCGCGGCCAAGTTTACGGCGTTTCCTAGATGCAACGCGACAGACAGATTCCGGGCTCGGCATAGTCAAGGATTCGGCGTCATCGGTCGATGGATGACCCGTGGGAAACGGGCCGCAGGGCGCGCGCGCAGCGCTCGCCATTGCCGAAGGACTGCGGCTCGGCGGCGAGTCAGGAGGCGGACGCGACGCGCGCCTCGATCGCGATCAGTTCGGCCGCATGGTCGGGCACTCGACGGCGATGCAGAGCGTGTTCGATGTGCTCGGCAAGGCGTCGAGCAGCGAGGCCACGATCTTGCTCGAGGGCGAGACCGGCACGGGCAAGGAGATCTCGGCGGAGGCGATCCACAAAGGCAGCCCGCGGCGCGACAAGCCGTTCCTGGTCGTCGACTGTGGCGCCATGCCGCCGCAGCTCCTCGAGAGCGAGCTGTTCGGGCACGAGCGCGGCGCCTTCACGGGCGCGGTCTCCACGCGCACGGGCGTCTTCGAGGCCGCGGCGGGCGGCACGGTGTTCTTGGACGAGATCGGCGAGCTGTCGATCGACCTTCAACCCAAGCTGCTCCGTGTCCTCGAGCGCCGCGAGGTCCGGCGCGTCGGCACGAACAACCACGTGCCCGTGAACGTGCGGCTCATCGCCGCCACGAACCGCAGCCTTCGTGAGCAGGTCGCCGCGCACAAGTTCCGGTCGGATCTCTATTACCGCCTCGCCGTCGTCGAGGTGAAGCTGCCGCCGCTGCGCGACCGCCTCGCCGATCTGCCGCTCCTCGTCGAGCACACCGTGCGGAACCTGGGCGTCATGGACGAACAGACGAAGGCCGTCGTGAGCTCGCCCGAGTTCCTGTCGGCGCTCGCCCTGCACAACTGGCCCGGCAACATTCGCGAGCTGCGCAACTACCTCGAACGGTGCGTGGCGCTGCGCGACTTCGCCGCGCCTCGGCCGTCGGACACCGTGTCGTCGGCGAGCCCCGAGAGCGCCGTCAACATCGGCCAGCCCCTGCGCGAGGCGCGCGAGGGCTGGGTCAGCGCGTTCGAGAAGCGTTACCTCGAGGAGCTGCTGCGCGTGCACGAGAACCGCGTGAGCGCCGCCGCGCGCGCCGCGGGCGTCGACCGCATCTATTTTTACCGGTTGCTGTGGAAGCACGGCCTGCGCACGCGCGAGCCGTCGCTGCGCGAAGCCGAGGACGCGACCCCTTGACGGTGGCCTCTCGCGCGTGGTCCGCGCGCCGCGAGAATTCTGGACCATGCCGGCGCTTCCCCTAAAGTCATCGGACGTCATGGAAAGCTCCGCCACGGACGCCCCCGCCGCGCCCGCGGCGCCGCGCGAGCTCACGGCGCGCGCGCTCATCTTCGGGTGCGTCGCCGGCGCCCTGCTGTCGGCCGGCAACGTCTACACGGGCCTCAAGACCGGCTTCATCGACGGCGGTAGCATCACGGCCGCGCTCGTCGCCTTCGCGTTCTTCGCGGTGATGAAGCGTTTTTCGCCCAAGGCCTTCGGCCCGCGCGAAAACAACATTGCGCAGACGACGGCCGCGTCCGCGGCGATCATGGGCTTCGCGATCGGGCTGCCGTCTGGGTTTCCGGCGCTCACGATGATGGGGCGTTCGTTCGAAGGATGGGCGCTCCCCTTCTGGGGGATCGCGATCGGCGTCGTCGGCATCATCGTCGCGGGCACGCTGCGACAGAAGCTCATCCGAGAAGAGAAGCTGCCCTTCCCGACGGGGGCGGCCACGGCAGAGGTCATCGAGACGATCGGAGCCGCTCGGCAGGTCGCCCTGCGGCGCGCCGGGTTGCTCATCGGAACGGCGTTGTTCGCCGCGGCGTTCGCGTGGTTTCGCGATGGCAAGCCGGCCGTCATCCCGCAGGGATGGATGTTCAACGTCGTCGTCATGGGCACGACCCTGTCGGCAATCTTCGTGGGGATGAGCTGGAGCCCCGTCATGATCGCGACGGGCATGTTCATGGGCGAGCGCGCGGCCTTCAGCATGCTGGGGGGCGGGGTCGTGAGCTGGGTGATCCTCGCGCCGTGGTTGGTGCGGATCGGCGCCGTTCCGGCGGCGACCTACTCGGATTGCAACTCTTGGCTCATCTGGCCGGGCGTCGGGATGCTCCTCGCGGGCGGCTTCGCGCCGCTATTTTTCGACTGGCGCGGGATCCTGCGCGCGTTTCGTGATCTCGTGAGCGTCGCGACCCGGCGGGGCTCGAGCGCCGCCGTCGTGGTCGACGAATCGACGAGGATGCCCTGGGCCAAGACGGTCTTCGGCCTCGCCGTCGCGCTCCTCGTCGTCATCGCCGTCGGCGCCTTTCATGTCGGCTTCTTCGTGGCCTTCTTGGGGTTGTCGTTCGCCCTCGTTCTGTCGAACGTCTGCGCCCGCACCGCGGGCGAGACCGACCTGGCGCCGGTGGGCGCCTTCGGGACGATCACGCAGCTCGCCCTCATGGGGCACGGCGTGACGGGTTCGATCATCGGCGGTGGCATCGTGTCAGGCGCGGCGTCGCAGGCGTCGCAGACGTTGTGGGCGTTCAAGGCGGGCGAACGCTTCGGGGCCTCGCCACGCGCTCAGCTCACGGCCCAGTTGCTCGGGTGCGTCGTTGGCTCCGTCTCCTGCGTGCCGGCGTACTACCTGCTCGTCCGCGCCTACGGCATCGGGACCGTGGCGCTGCCCGCACCATCGGCGTTGACGTGGAAGGCGACGGCCCTGGCTGTCCAGAGCGGCCTCTCCGCCATGCCTCGCTACTCGGCGATCGCGGGGCTGATCGGCTTCGGTCTCGGGTTGCTGTTCGCGGTCCTCTCGCGGACGCGCTTTAGCCGCTACGTACCGACCCCGACGGCTATGGGCATGGGGATGATCACCCTGTTCTCCCTTTCGATGGCCGCGTCCGTGGGCGGCATCATTCTCCTGGCTGCGCGCAAGCTCCGTCGTCCTGGCGCCTCGGACGCGAACCTCATGGCGGTCGCGGCCGGCGGGATCGCGGGCGAGTCGATCATGGGCGTCATCATCGCGGCGCTGATCGCCGCTGGCCTCCTCACGCCGGGCTGACGACGCGCTCGCGCGCCCAACAATCCCCGAGCGAGCGGGCCCCGGCGCTACGAAGCCTTGGCGGCGTTCGTGACGTGCAGGCCGGCGACGTTCTCTTGCGGCGCCCAGGTCGCGATCGACAGGATCTCGCCGCCGACGATCTCTTTGCCGCCAGGCGCCTCGGCCGAATCCTTGATCGAGGCGGCGTCGACGTGCATCGAGATGTTGACGTGCACGCCGGCGTGCGCCGTCGAGCGCGCCGCGAGCTCGTCGGCGAGGGTCGTCGCGAGCGCCGTGAGCTTCTCGCGCTGATCGGTCGACTCCTTGGGGTCGGACGAGAGCACGCGGGCGCCGATGAGCGCGCTGCCCGTCTGGAGCGGGAGCGTGAGGCCCGCGCCGCGGAAGGCCTGTTCGGCCGTATCGAGAATCATCGACGTGTCGTCGAGGACCTCGTCGCTCTCGGCGTCGGCGTCCTCGGCGATGCGGATCTCGACGTAGATCGCGCCGGCGCGCGCCGCGACGTCGGCGGAGGTGTTCTTGACGCCGACGGCGTCGCGGACGGCGTCGATGAACGCCTTCGCGCTCGGGAAGCGCCGGTCAGCCGTCTTCTCCATGCAGCGCAGGGCCACGTTGTCGAGCGCGGGTGGGATCGACGCGAGCACGCTCGCGCGCGGCGGCGGCGCCTCGAGGTGCTGCCGCTCGATGTCCGTCATTGTCTCAGCGCGGAAGGGGTACTGGCCCGTGAGCAGGTGATAGAGCACGACGCCGAGCGCGTAGATGTCCGTGCGCGGATCGACGGCGTCGCCGCGGATCTGCTCGGGCGCCATCGTGTACGACGTGCCGAGGCGCGTGCCGACGACGGTGAGGCCTGCGTCGGCGGCGTCCGGGTGCATGAGCTTCGCGATGCCGAAGTCGAGCAGCTTGACGATCTGCTTGCCGTCGCGCTGCATGATGAGGATGTTGCTGGCCTTGAGATCTCTGTGAACGATGCCGAGATCGTGCGCGGCCTGCAGAGCCGAGCACACGGGCTCGAGGATGTTGTAGACCTCGACGGGCGTGAAGCGGCCCCGCTCGGTGAGCAGCGAGCGCAGGTCGGTGCCCTCGAGCAGCTCCATGACGTAGAACGGGCGGCCGTCGGGCAGCTCGCCGAACTCGTGGATGTCGACGATGTTCGGGTGCTTGATCATGTTGACGGCGAGCGCTTCGCGAAGGAAGCGCGCCACCATCTGGGGCGAGGCCGCGAGCTCGCGGCGCAAGACTTTGACAGCCGCCTTGCGGCCGAGGAGCCGGTGATGCGCCTCGTAGACGGTGCCGCCACCGCCCGACGCGAGCTCCTTTTTCAAAACGTAGGCGCCCGCGATCGTGCCCGGCTTGAGAGCGTCGGGATCCACCGCTTGTGCCATGGCGCCCGCGGCCTGACCGGGTCCGAGGGCGCGCGTTTTGTCGTCGTCGTCTTTAGCCAACAAGCCGCCCTTTCGATTCGGGAGTGGGCGGTCGCCCCTCCACATCCCTTCCGCTATCGGATGCTACGTGGCAAACATTTAGGCCATGATTGACTCGCATTGTCACCTGGACTTCGCTGCTGACGACGCCGAGCGCGACGCAATCCTGACGCGCGCGCGGGCGGCCGGCGTAAACACGTTCGTGTGCATCGGGTCTGGTGAGGATCTGGGCTCCGCCCGGCGGGCCGTCGCGCTCGCGGCGGTCGAGCGCGATGTTTACGCCGCCGTAGGCGTGCACCCGCACGACGTTTCGAAGATGACTGAGGCCGACTGGACGGAGCTCGAGAGTCTCTCTCGCGCGTCGCGCGTCGTGGGCATCGGCGAGACGGGGCTCGACTATCACTACGACCACTCGCCGCGCGACCAGCAACAGGCGGCCTATGCGCGGTTCGTCGCCCTCGCTCGCGCCGTGAAGCGCCCGGTGATCTCGCACGTGCGCGACGCGCACGACGACGCGCTCGACATCCTGCGCACGGCGGGCGCGGCCGAGGTCGGCGGCGTCATCCACTGCTTCACGGGCGGCGTCGCCGAGGCGCGCCAGTACGTCGACCTGGGCCACCACCTCAGCTTCTCCGGGATCCTCACGTTCAAGAACGCGCAGCCCATCCGGGACGCCGCGGCCTTCGCGCCGCTCGACCGCATCCTCATCGAGACGGACGCGCCCTTCTTGGCGCCCATCCCCCACCGCGGCAAGAAGAACGAGCCCGCGTTCATCACCGAGACGCTGCGCGTCCTCGCGGAGGTGCGCGGCGCCGACGTCGCCGCCGTCGAGGCCGCCACGACCGAAAATGCGCGGAGGCTGTTCGCGCTTTCCTGAGGCGGCGTTGACGGGGGTCGGGGCTGACGTCCATACTGGCGAACTCGTCGTGAGCACCTCAGCGCCGGTTCGGGTTCGTATGCGTTTCCCGGACCTCGACACCTTCGTCGAACGGTTCGCGCCCAACGTCACGCGCGGCGGCGTGTTCATCGCGACGCGCGCGCCGCGGCCCGTGGGCGATGTGTTCGCGTTCGAGATCCAGATCTCGACGGGACAGGTCGCGCTCGCGGGCGAAGGCAAGGTCATCTGGATCAAGGAGTTCGACCCGGCGCAGCCGAACCGACCGCACGGCATGGGCGTTCAGTTCGCGGCCCTGGCGCCCGCGTCGAAGGAGCTGCTCGCGCGGATGCTCAAGCTCAAGAGCGCGCAGCCGACGGCGGCGGGGCGCGCCGTGAGCCGCGCGTACGCGACCGTGAGCGCGCCGCGCGTCGACACGAACGTCGACCTCGCCGCGGACTTCGGGCTCGATGAAGCGCAACTCCGGCGCGCGCTCGATCGCGCCTGGGGCCCTGGCGGTCGCCCCACGGAGGACGACCTGGTGGCGCTGCAGCGGTCCGAGCCGATGGAGAAGCCGACGCTCGCGCAGGCGCTCGCCGAGCTGCCGCGGCTGCTCGACACGTCGGCGCGCCGGCGCAGCACGGGCGGGTTCCGGACTCTCGAAAGCGTCGCGGCCGCGGTCGCCACCAACGGGGAGACGACGGCGTCACCGGAGAACGGCGTCACGACGCACGCCCACGGCGAGCGCGACTAGCCCCGCGCGCGCGCGGATTCGATGCAGCCGGCGAGCTGTCGCGCGAAGGCGCTGCCGAGGGCGATCGAGACGAGCGCGACCGCGCCGATGAGGCCGACGACGCGGCCGCTCTCGTCACACCAGCCCGCGACGCTGCTCGCGTCGGCGCCCACGCCACCGGCGCTGTCGCAGTGGCGCACGAGGATCCCGCCGCGCGCGGCGAGCGCCGAGAGGGCCTCCGGAGTGGCGCCGTAGCCAAAGGCGCCGAGGACGTCGGGCCTCGGCAAAATGCGCCCCGCGGGGATCGCCCACGTGAACGGCGTGGCGCGGCCCTCGACGCGGAGGTGGGTCGTCTCGCGCGGCGCCGCCGTCGTCACGTCACCGGGCAGCAGGCCGGCGGCGCACAGGAACGCCGCGCCCGCGCCCACGCCCAGCACCGCCCCTCCCTCGCGCGCGAAGACACCGAGCGCGTCCGCGAGCTCCCCGTCTCGCGCCGCTGCGTCGGCGCCGGTCACGAGCGCGACCTCGCCGTCGAGCAAGCCCGCCGGCGCGCGCCAGCCGGAGTCGCACGACGGGAGCCACGAGGCGACGACACGCGCGATCGCTTCGTCGCGGGACGCGTCCGCCGCGCACAGCGTGACGCGCGTTCGCCGCCCGACGGTCACAAGCCGAGGTTGCGCTTGATGCGGGCGAGCGGCTCGTCGGTGTTGGGCACGAAGGGCTTGCCCGTGACGAGCTCGCAGACCTGGATGTAACGGCGCGCCGCCTCGATGCGCACCTCGTCGGAGAGCTTGGGCGGCGGGCCGTCACCCTTGTAGCCGTTCTCGGCGAGCGTGCGGCGCACGTATTCCTTGTCGAGGCCGCGCGGCTCGTCGCCGCGATCGAACCGGGCCTGGTAATCGTCGGCGTACCAGTAGCGCGACGAATCGGGCGTGTGGATCTCGTCGATGAAGCACAGCGTGCCGTCGGGCTTGCGGCCGATCTCGTACTTCGTGTCGACGAGGATGAGGCCGCGCTTCAGCGCCTCGGCCTGGCCTAAGGCGAAGAGGCGCGCGCACATCTCGGCGGCGGCGTCGAAGTCGGCGGCCCACAGCGCGCCCAGCTCGAGGCTCTCGGCGCGCGAGACGCTCTTGTCGTGATCGCCCTTCTCGGCCTTCGTCGACGGAGTGAGCAGCGCCTTGGGCAGCTTCTGGTTCTTCTTCATGCCGTCGGGCCGCTCGTGGCCGCAGAAGCTGCGGGCGCCGTTCTTGTAGTGCGTCCAGATCGAGGTCGACGTGACGCCCGTGATGTAGGCGCGCATGACGAACTCGACGGGCAGCAGCTTGCACTCGGTCGCGATCATGACGGTCGGATCGGGCACGCTGAGGACGTGGTTGGGGACGAGGCCCTTCGTGAGCTCGAACCAGTGGGCCGCCATCTGGTTGAGGACCTGGCCCTTGAAGGGGATCGTGCCGAGGACGACATCAAACGCCGAGAGGCGATCGCTGACGATGAGCGTTCGCTTGCCGTCCTTCGAGTAACAATCGCGCACCTTGCCCTCGTACTTTTCGCCGAGCTGCGGGAAGTCCGTGGCATCGAGGGTATGCGCGAGCTGGGCGCGCAGCGTGGATTCTTCGATCGATTTCGTCTCGGGCATGTTGTCTCCCTGGTCGTTCAGTCGGCGAGCGCGCGGTCGATGATGGCGCCCGTGTGCCGCAGGTGGTGGGCGAGGTCGAAGGCCGTGTCGATCTCCGCGGCGGTGATCCGGCTCGTGATGTCGGCGTCGGCGCCTAGAAGTGTCCTGAAGCTCCCCTCCCCAGCCACGGTGCGCAGCGCGTTTCGCTGCACGAGCTCGTAGGCCGCCTGGCGGGCCATGCCCTTGCGCACGAGCGTCAGCATGACGGCCTCGCTGAAGAAGAGCCCGCCCGTGAGCTCGAGGTTCTTCTTCATGCGGTCAGCGTTGACGACGAGGCCGTCGACGAGAACGGCCGCGCGGCGGACCATGAAGTCCGCGAGCCCCGTCGCGTCGGGGCCGATCACGCGCTCGACCGACGAGTGCGAGATGTCGCGCTCGTGCCAAAGGGCGACGTTCTCCATGGCGCCGTCGGCGTACGAGCGCAGGAGGCGCGCGATGCCGCACAGGTTCTCCGAGAGGATCGGATTCTTCTTGTGCGGCATGGCCGAAGAGCCCTTCTGCCCTTTGCCAAAAGCCTCCATCGCTTCGCCGACCTCCGTGCGCTGCCAGTGCCGCACGGTGATCGCGATGCGCTCGACGGCGGTGCCGAGGCGCGCGAGGGCTTGGAACAACGCCGCGTGGCGATCGCGCGCGACGATCTGCGTGGGGACGACCTCGGGGGTCAAGCCCAGCGTCGCGAGCGCGGCGACCTCGATCTTGGGGTCGAGGTTTGCGTAGGTGCCGACGGCGCCGGCGATCTTGCCGACGGCGACCTCGGCGCGCGCGGCGACGAGCGCTGTGCGTGCGCGGCCGACCTCGGCGTAGAAGCCCGCGAAGACGAGGCCCGCCGTGATGGGCTCGGCGTGGATCCCGTGCGAGCGGCCGATGGCCGGCGTCGCGCGGTGCTCGAGCGCGCGGCGCTTGCACGCAGCGCGGAGCAGGTCGACCCCCGCGATAATCTGATCGGCGGCGGCGACGAGCTGCAACGCGAACGACGCGTCGAGCACGTCGGACGACGTCATGCCGAGGTGGAGCCAACGCGCAGGCTCGCCCGCGAGCTCCTCGACGTGCGTGAGGAACGCGATGACGTCGTGCCGCGTTCGCTCTTCGTGCGCGAGGATCGCCGCGGGATCGAGCTTCCCTTGCGCTTTCCCGCGCACGGCGGCGGCGCTGCCGGCGGGGACGGTGCCGGCCGCCTCCATCGCCTCGCAGGCCGCGAGCTCGACACGCAACCAGGTGTCGAAGCGGTATTGATCAGACCAAAGGGCGGTGAGCTCGGGGCGCGTGTAGCGGGCGATCATCGGTGCCGGGCCGTTCTAACGAAATCGCGTCGGCGATTCAAGGCAGCAGGACGGTCGATCCGGTCGTCTTGCGGGCCTCGAGGTCGCGGTGCGCCGCGGCGGCGTCGCGCAGCGCGTAGGTCTGCCCGATGTCGACCTTGACGGCGCCCGACGCGACGACCTCGAACAGCGCGAGCGACGCCTCGATGAGCTCCTCGCGCTTCGCGACGTACGCGCCCAGTGACGGCCGCGTGAGGTACAGCGAGCGAAGCCCGCCGAGGGTCAGCGGATCGAACGGGGGCACGGCGCCCGACGCGTTGCCGAAGCTCACGAGGAGGCCGCGCGGCGCGAGGCAATCGAGCGAGGTCTTGAAGGTGTCCTTGCCCACCGAGTCGTAGACGACAGGGACGCCCTTGCCGTCGGTGAGGTCCTTGACGCGCGCGACGACGTCGTCGTGGTTGAAAGCGCCGCGCTGCGTGTAGTCGATGACGTGCTCGCAGCCGCGCTCGCGCGCGAGCTGCGCCTTGGCGGGGCCGCCCACCGTGCCGATGACGTGGACGCCGAGGTGACGCGCCCACTGACAAGCGAGGCTGCCGACGCCGCCCGCGGCCGCGTGCCACAGGATCGTGTCGCCGCCCTTCACGGGCGCGCAACGCCGCAGCAGGAACTCGGCGGTCAGGCCCTTGAGCATGATGGCGGCGGCCGTGCGGTCGTCGATCGTCGTCGGCAGCGGCACGAGGCGCGCCGCGGGGATCGTCCGCAGCTCGGCGTAGGCGCCCGGGACGCCGCCGTAGGCGACGCGGTCGCCTTTGGAGACGACGTGAACGCCCTCGCCCACCGCCTCGACGACGCCCGCGCCTTCCTGCCCGAGGATGAAAGGCAACGGCTGCTTGTACAGGCCGGTCCGGTTGTAGACGTCGATGAAGTTGAGGCCGATCGCTGACTGGCGGATCAGCGCCTCGCCGGGGCCGGGCGTCGGCGTCGGGACGTCTTGCCACGACAGCACCTCGGGTCCGCCCACCTCGTTGACGACGATTGCCTTCGACATGGTCGACGGTTTAGCACGGCGTCACACGCCGAGCAGCCGGCGCAGGTGCTTCACGAGCGCCGTCGCGCCGCGCGCGCTGCCGGGCACGACGAAGATCGTGTCATCGCCCGCGAGCGTGCCAAGGACGTCGGGCAGGCGCGCGTCGTCGAGCGCGCGCGCGACCGTCGAGGCAGCGCTCGCCTTCGTGCGCACAACCACCATGAGGCCGTTCGTCTCGACGGATTCGGCGAGCCGCCGCACGGGCTCGATGGGCAGACCGCCGTCGTCGCCCTCCATCACGTACCGCGGACCGTCGGGGCCCGTGCCGCGGCGGACGCCGAGCGCGGACAGATCGCGTGACAACGTCGCTTGCGCGGCGTGGATGCCGCGTCCGCGGAGTCGACGCTGCAGCTCGTCCTGGCTCGGTACGGCGCCGCGCGCGAGGATCTCGCGGATGGCGTCGCGGCGCGAGGCCGTGGATGTGGCCGTGGATGTGGATGTGGATGTGGATGTGGATGTGGATGAAGAGGCGGACAACGTGCGTGATGGGCGCGCCGCGCGCGCCATCAGGTCACCAACGTCCCGACGCCGCGATCGGTGAACAGCTCGGCGACGACGCTGTGGGCGACGCGCCCGTCGACGATGTGCACGGCCTTCACGCCGTCGGCGAGCGCCGTGAGGATGGCCTGCGCCTTGACGTGCATGCCGCCCTTGATCGTCTTGCCGAGCAGCGCCTCGAGCTCGGCCGCGTTGATCTCCGACACGAGGTTGCCCTCGCCGTCGAGGATGCCGGCGACGTCCGTGAGGAAGATGAGCCGATCGGCGCCGCACGCGGCGGCGATCTCACCCGCGGCGACGTCGGCGTTGATGTTGTACGAGGCGCCGTCGTGGCCGAAGCCGACGGGCGAGATCACGGGGATGTAGCCGCGCTCGAGGAACATGTCGAGCATCTCGGAGTTCACCGATTCGATCTCGCCGACGAAGCCGAGGTCGGGCTTGCCCGGCGCAGGTTGGAGCTTCGTCGCCATGAGCAGCCGTCCGTCCTTGCCCGACAGGCCGATGGCGTTGCCGCCCAGCGTGTTGAGCAGGCCGACGATCTCCGTGTTGATCTTGCCCGTGAGCACCATCTCGACGACGCGCACGTCCTCGAGGCCCGTGATGCGCTGGCCGTCCGCGAACTCGGACTTGCGGCCCATCTTGTCGAGCGTCTTCGTGATCTCGGGGCCGCCGCCGTGGACGATCACGGGCTGCAGGCCCGCCGACTGCAGGAGCACGACCTCCTGGCAGAAACTGCGCTTGAGCTCCGGATCGACCATCGCCGCGCCGCCGTACTTGATGACACAGCGTTTGCCCGCGAACTTGCGAATGTAGGACAGCGCCTCGACGATGACGGGACGGTTGACGCCACCGGGGCCCCGTTTGTCGGTCGAAGGCGAGGGCGAAGGGGACGCTGAAGACGACGCGGACGGGCCCGAGTAGTACTCGGCGTTGATCTTCACGTAGTCGAACGTGAGATCGCAGCCGAGCGCGCGCGCCTTGGCGAGGCCGCGCTGCAGATCGAAGCGCGCGACGATCTCCGGCTGTCGCATGCGCGTCGACAGCTGCTCCTTGTCGAAGGCGACGGGACCGCCCGCCTCGTAGACGCGAACGCCCTGGATGTCGAGCGTGACGGCCGACGGATCGAGGGCGAAGCCCCGCGCGCCGATGCGCGCCCCGAGCGCCGCGAGGAGCCGGCCCCACGACGGATCGCCGCCGAAGATGCCCGATTTGACGAGGCTGCCGCCCGCGACGGCGCGCGCGAGATCTCGCGCCATCTCGCGCTCGGGCACGCCCTCGACATCGACGACGAGCAGCTTCGTCGCGCCCTCGCCGTCGGCGGCGATCGCGCGGGCGAGATCAGCAAGCAGCGAGGTGAGCGCGGCGCAGAACGCCTCGTAGGGCGGCGTGCCGGGCTCGAGCGCCGTCGCGCCGGCCCGCCCGTTCGCGAGCGCGATGACGGTGTCGTTGGTCGACATGTCGCCGTCGACGGTGATCGTGTTGAAGGTCTCCTCGGTCGCCGCGAGCAGCGCGCTCTGCAGCGCCGCGGGCGCGATGGCGGCGTCCGTCGTCACGAAGCAGAGCATCGTCGCCATCTGCGGGTGGATCATTCCCGAGCCCTTCGCGATCGCGCACAGGCGCACGGGCCGCCCGCCGACGTCCAGCTCGCGGAAGCCGAGCTTCGTGCGCAGGTCCGTCGTGCGGATCGCCTCGGCCGCGCCCGCGACGTCGTCGCCCAGTGACGCGAGCAAGGCGGGGACGGCGGCGCAGATCGTGTCGACGGGCAGCCGCGTGCCGATCGCGCCCGTCGACGACGTGAGCACGTCGTCCGCGGCGACGCCGAGCGCGGCGCCGACGGCCGCGGCCACGGCGCGCTCGTCGGTCGCGCCCGCGGGGCCGGTCAGGGCGTTGGCGTTGCCGCTGTTGGCGACGATGACGCGCGGGCCGAGGGCGGGCAGCCGCGCGGCGCCCCAGGTCACGGGCGCGGCGCACATCTT
Source organism: Polyangia bacterium (assembly GCA_038325725.1). Taxonomy (GTDB): domain Bacteria; phylum Myxococcota_A; class Polyangia; order Fen-1088; family Fen-1088; genus DASZFV01. Next base: position 25,857 of record JBBQJG010000035.1, read on the forward strand.
GTTGACCGTGAAGACGCCCGCGGCGGCGCACGGCGTCTCCGAGACGATGAGCGCGAGATCGCGCTTCGGGGAGCTCGCCTTGATGCCGGCTCTCACGGCGCCGAAGCGGAACCCTTGTGGGGGCGTGAAGGACTTGGCGGACGAATTCGTGCTCACGGTGCGCTCCCGGGCAGGCCTTGCAGGCCGGTGGTCTCGGCGAGGCCGAGCATGAGGTTGGCGTTCTGCACGGCCTGGCCGGCCGCGCCCTTGACGAGGTTGTCGATGGCCGCGAAGGCGACGCCGACGCCGCGCTCGGGATCGGCGTCGGCGCCCAGCAGAACGCGGTTCGTGCCGATGATCGGGTGCAGCCGGACGCCGTCGGGCTTCGCGGCGCGCAGGAACGGCTTGTCCTTCACGAAGGCCGCGATGGCGGTGGCCGCGTCGGCGCCGGTCTTGCCGGGCCGCAGGCGTCCGTAGATCGTCGCGAGGATCCCGCGCCGCGTGGGCAGCAGGTGCGGGGTGAACGTCACCGGCCCGGCGTCGTGTCCCGCGAGCGCGAGCGCGCGCTCGATCTCGGGCGTGTGCTGGTGGCGCAGCACGCGGTACGCGCGAAAGTCGCCGTCGACCTCGGAGAACGAGAAGTCCTCGGTCGCCTTCTTCCCAGCGCCCGTCGTCCCGCTCGCGGCGTCTATAATGAGCCCCGCAGGTTCGACGACGCCCCCCCGCAGCAGCGCGAGCGCGCCCAGCGTCGCCGCCGTCGCGTAGCACCCTGGGTTCGAGACGAGCTTCGCGTCGCGGATCGCGCCCGACGCGCTCGACGAGCCCCCTTCGGGCATCGAGTAAACCGCCGTCGCGAGCAGGTCGGGACGCGGGTGCGAAAACCCGTACCAGCGCGGATACAGCTCGGGCGCCAGGCGAAACCCGCCCGACAGATCGACGACTCGACACCCGGCGGCGAGCGCACCAGGCGCGAGCGCGATCGAGACCTCGGCGGGCGTGCAAAGAAAGACGAGGTCGAGGCCCTTGAAGCTCGCCTCGGCCTCGGCCTGCTTCGTGATCTTCACCGCCGCAGATGCGCTCGCGACGGGCAGGTGATCACCGACGGTGGCGCCGGCCCACTTGTCGCTGATGGCGGCGACGAGCGTGAGGTTCGGGTGACCGGCGACGAGACGCGCCGTCTCCATCCCCGAGTAACCGGAGACACCCACGATGCCGACGCGCACGGACTCAGTATTCATAGCGTGAATAAGTATTCACGGCTTGCCCCGGCGATCAACAGTCTTTTTGTTACTGTCCTGTGTGGCCGAAACCACCAGCGCCGCGCACGGTCTCGTCGAGCGACGCGACCTCTTCGAGCTCGGCGACGACCACGGGCGCGATCACGAGCTGGGCGATGCGATCGCCCGGCGCGATGACGTGAGCGGCGTCGCCCAGGTTCACGAGGAGCACCTGCACCTCCCCGCGGTAGTCGCTGTCGATTGTTCCCGGCGCGTTGACGACGGTGACGCCGACCTTGCGGGCGAGGCCGGACCGCGGGCGGACCTGACCCTCGAACCCACGCGGGATCGCGAAGGCCAGTCCCGTGGGCACGGCGACGCGCGCCCCGGGCGCGACGGTGATGGGCTCGTCGGCGGCGCTCGCGAGATCGAGCCCCGCCGCGCCCTCGGACATGTAGCGAGGCACGAGCGCCCCGGGTCGAAGCTTGGTGAATCGGACCCGGGGCGACGCCGCGCTCATGTCGTCTACGAAGACGTGACGACTACGACGCGGCGACGCGGAAGTTGTGAACGACGTCCGGCGTCTTGCCCATCGTCTCGCGACGCGAAAGACGGATCTTGCCCGTCGCGCGGTCGATGCCGATGACCTTGACGAGCATCTCGTCGCCCTCTTTGCAGATGTCCTGCACGGTCGCGACGCGCTTCTCGTCGAGCTCGCTGATGTGGACGAGCCCGTCGGTGCCCGGGAGGATCTCGACGAACGCGCCGAAGTCGGCGAGCCGCTTGACGACGCCCATGTAGTACTCGCCGATCTCGGGCTCCGTCGTGAGACCCTTGATGATGTCGATGGCCTTCTTGACGGCGATGCCGTCCGGCGACGCGATGTGAACCGTGCCGTCGTCCTCGACCTCGATGGCGACGCCCGTCTGCGCCGTGATGCCGCGGATCGTCTTGCCGCCGGGGCCGATGATCTCGCGGATCTGGTCCGGCTTGACCTTGAGCGTGTGGATGCGCGGCGCGAACTGGGACATCTCGGGGCGCGTGCCCGCGAGCGCCTCGGCCATCTTGCCGAGGATGTGCATGCGGCCGTCCTTGGCCTGGCGAAGCGCCGTCTCGAGGATCTCGCGGGTCAGGCCCTGGATCTTGATGTCCATCTGGACGGCCGTGACGCCGGTCTTCGTGCCGCAGATCTTGAAGTCCATGTCGCCAAGGTGGTCCTCGTCGCCGAGGATGTCCGAGAGGACGGCGACGCGATCGCCCTCCTTGATGAGGCCCATGGCGATGCCCGCGACGGGCGTC
>JBBQJG010000036.1:0-28282 GCA_038325725.1 Polyangia bacterium
AGCGCCGGGGGCGCGGGACCCTTCCAGGGTCCCGACCTAGATCAGAGCGCGGCTTCGCCGCGCGAAGCGAGCGCCGGGGGCGCGGGACCCTTCCAGGGTCCCGACCTTAATTGCTGTGGCGGCGCTTGGGCGGTTCGGCCAGCGCCTTCTTTTCGGCGAGGTACTGGTTCACCGTCTGCTCGACGTTCTCGTTGAAGGCGACCTGTCCCTTGGCGATCTCGCGCAGCGAGGTCACGGCCGGCTTGTTGTCGCACTTGACGAGGGCGCGGCCGCCGTTCGCCAGCTGGCGCGCGCGCTCCGCGGCGAGGATGACGAGCGCGAAGCGGTTGGTGACCTTCTCGAGACAGTCTTCGACAGTGACGCGTGCCAAGGGATACCTCCAAACGAGATGCGAATGGCACCGGCGTTCCGGTGCGCGGGCGCAGTCCATGCGCGGGAGCGCACTCTAAACGAAGGGCCCGGTTATGCAAAGCCAAGGAGCGAATGTTTCGCCCCTCCCGCGGGGGCATCGGGCGGCGGCCCCCGCACCTCGGGTGCTGTTGAATTTGGGCGGGGGGCCCTCTACACTGACCCTTCCCTTAGATTTGCCGTGCTGCCTTCTGGGGAGGAGGGGCCTGGCAGAAGGAAGAGAGCAGAGTCATGCCGCTGATCACTGTGAATTGGAGTGACCTCGAGATCGCCTTCGAGCGTAACTCCCCGGATCAAGAGAGTTTTTTAGACCTCGAGAACGGAGACCTGCTTTCGATCGCCGAGGGCGAGCCGGATGCGGCATCACGCCGCGCGCGGGTGGCCGCCACCCCGGAGAGGTACCAGCGGGTCGACCCGGCGTCGTCTCGCGAACAGTACCGCTGGATGGAGCGCTTCGTCTCTTCGGTCGTCGACCCGCCGTTGCGCGAGCGCCTGCTGATCGCGATCGACGGCAAAGGCGCCTTCCGTCGGTTCAAGGACGTCCTGCTCGCGTTCCCGGCCGAGCGTGAGCGTTGGTTCGCCTACCGGTCGGAGCTGCTGCACTTCCACATCCAAACTTGGATAGACCACATGACGATCGAGGTGGCGAACCCGCCGCCGTGGGGACACGTCGAGCAGCCGGCCGAGCCACCGGAGGTTCCGCGCTCGTTGGCGCCGGGCGAGGCGCCGGGCGAGATCCTGCGTCGGCAGGCGCGCGAGCTCCTCGACGAGATCCCGGCGGCCGAGCTGCCGTCGGCGCTCGCCTTCCTCGAGTTCCTGCGCGACCGCGGCGCGAGCTTGCTCCTGCGCCCATCGAGCGCGATCTCCCGCGCCCTCGAGCCCGACGACGAGCCCGACGACGTCCCTGAACCGCTCGTCTAACCCTTCGCCGTGGCCGTGACCGGATCCGCCGCCGCGTCCGCCGCGGCCGGCGGCGTCCAGATCCAGCCTTCGCCGAGCCGCGCGTCGAATGGCGCCGGCGCCGTCCACGCGTCGCGCGCCCACAGATAGCCGGTGTACGCGCAGATGACGGCTTCGAAGAGATGATCGCTCTGCACGCAGCGCTCGCGCCACACGCCGGGGCCGAAGCGCAGATCGTCCGAGAGCGAATCGAGGATGCTCGCGCGCGTCTCGCGCTCGTGCAGGTGCTTCTTGTACGGGCGAGAGAATCCGAGCGCCACGAGCGTCCCCTTCGGATAGACCTCGAGGAGATTCTCGTTCAGGACAAAGCGATCGGCGAGCGCGCGCGTGACGTGCGCCGCGCGCGCCGCGAGCGGCCCCGTGCCTTGCCCGAGCGCCTCGCGCGGCACGAGCCCGAGGCGGTGCGTGAGAAAAACTTCGGTCGTGCGCTGCGTGTATGGCGTCAAAGAAGGCTTCCCACGCCGCGCGCTCCGGCCTTCGCCGAGCTCGGGATCGGCGGCCATCGCATCGGCGAAGATCGCGCGCATCGCGACGACGGCGGGATCGACGCAGCTGTCTTGCCCCGGGCACACGGGCACGGCGCAGCGCAGACACGGCGGCAGCGTGAGCGGCGCATCGAGGCACACGAGCGTCCCGTCACCAAACTGACGAATCGTCTCGATGAGGGTCGTGTCGTAGAAGGGGCGTGCGCCCTCGCGCGGGGCGATCTCGACGACGGTCGCCGTCAGCGCGTCCACGCGCAAGGTGGCGAGGGCAGTCTTCTTGCCTTTGCCTCCTCCGAGGTCCACGCCGACGACGTGGCTGAAAATCCGCGGCTTCACGCGGTTTCCAGCGTGAGGGATTCGCGTGGAGGCGTCAACACCGAGTGGGACCGCGGCGCGCGGTCGATTGACTTGTCGCGAAGGCGTTCGTATGATTTTCACTGCAATTTTCGCCTGGACCGAGGATCTCGGCCGGGACGGAGGACACGATGCGACGGACCCTCTTCCACTCGAAGATCCACCGCGCCACGGTGACGCAGGCGGATCTGGACTACGAAGGCTCGGTCACGATCGACGCCACGCTCATGCGCGCGGCCGACATCTTGCCGTACGAAAAGGTTCACATCTGGAACCGCACGAACGGCAGCCGGCTCGAGACCTACGCGCTCGAGGGTGAGGCCGGCTCGGGGGTCATCTGCGTCAACGGCGCGGCGGCCCACCACGCGAAGCCGGGAGACATGGTCATCATCGCGACGTTCTCGGAGGCGGCGGACGAGGCCGAGGCGCGCGCGTGGAAGCCGATCGTCGTGCACGTCGACGCGCAGAACCGAATCCGCACGGACCTCACGGACGAAGTGCCGGGCCCGCAGCGCCGCTTGCGGACTGTCTGAAGCGACGCCCTTGCCACCGTCTCGCGTCGATATGTTGAAGGCGTTCATCGCGCAACGCCCGAGCGATCCGTTTCCGCAGTACGGCCTCGCGCTCGAGTACAAGAATGCCGGCCAGCTCAGCGAGGCGGCCGAGGCGTTCGCGCGGCTCATGGCGGCGCACCCTGCCTACACGGCGGCGTACCTGCACGCGGGCAACACGTCAGTCTCGCTCGGTCGCACCGACGAAGCGCGCGCGATCTACGTGCGCGGCGTGCAGGCCTGCATCCAGGCCGGCGACTCGCATGCGCGCGGCGAGATTGAAGGCGCGCTCGCGTCGCTGCCGGCCGCGTAGACCGATCGTCCCGCAGAGCGTGCGGTCTTTGAAGTTTCGCTCACCGTGGAATGGAGCAGGCCCTAAGGGATCTCCCGTGTGAGGGCTTCCGGTCCTCGTCCTCGGTGGCGGGGCCGTGATGGCGCAGAACCAAGCCGCGTCCGCTCCGCACCGTGGTACGTTCACTTTCACTTTTCGCTTTTCTCGTCCAGCGCAAGATGTCCTCGACTTCGACCGAGCAGCCCAAGATCATCACCGGGCGGCTACGCGAGCTTCTAGATCGAAGCCGCCTCTACCTGGTTGGGCTCCAGGTTCGGTTTGGCCCGACCGAGAAGCAGCGCCTCTTCGGGCTCACGATCGTCATCGGCGCCGTTTGCGGTTTGGCGGCGGTCCTGTTCCACCTGTCGATCGATCGCGTGACCAAGCTGGTGGTCACGAACGCCATGAGCGCGCGCGGCTACTCTTGGATTCCCTGGACTCTGGTGGCCCCGACGCTCGGCGGCCTCCTGTCGGGGGCTCTTCTCCAGTACGTCGTGCCGAACGCCCGCGGCAGCGGCATTCCGCAGATCAAGGTCGTGTACGCCAGCCGTGGCGATCGGCTCCGCCTGCGCGACTCCATCGGCAAGTTCTTCGTCTCGGTGATCCAAATCGGCAGCGGGTCCTCGCTCGGGCGCGAGGGCCCCACCGTCCAGATTTGCGCGGGCTTGGCCAGCGCCCTGGGGCGCCTGGTCCGGGTTTCGCCGAAGAACCTGAGGCGGCTGATTCCGGTCGGGGCCGCGGCCGGAATTGCCGCGGCGTTCAACGCGCCGATCGCGGCGGTTACTTTCACCATTGAAGAGATCATCGGCAACCTCGACCAGACCATGCTGTCGGGCGTGATCGTCGCGGCCGCCGTCGCCGCCGTCGTCGAACGGAGCGTGCTGGGCGAGAACCCTGAGTTCACCCTGCCCAAGGGGCCGTTCCCGACGCACGCCGGCTCGATGGTGCTCTACGCCGTGCTTGGTGTCGTCGCGGCCGGGTTGTCGGTCGTCTTCACCGAAGGCTTGCTCGGCCTGCGAAAATGGTTTCGCGAGCAGCGCCTGCTCCCGCGATGGACGCAGCCGGCGATCGGTGGCCTCATGACCGGCGCTCTGGCCGTCATCACCTTGGCGTGGATGACGACCGACGGAATCACCGGCGGCGGCTATGGGGCGCTTTCGGAGGCGCTCGCCGGACACTTCGTCGTGAAGGTCCTCCTGCCGCTCTGTGCCTTCAAGCTCATCGCGACGGTTTTCTCGTACGCCTCGGGCGGCGCCGGCGGCATCTTCGCTCCCGCGCTGTTCATCGGCGCCACGGCAGGCGGCGCGGTCGGCGCGCTCGACATGCTGCTCTTTAGTCACTCCCCCAGCTCGATGACGTCGTTCGCGCTCGTCGGGATGGGCGCCGCGTTCGCCGGCATCATCCGGGCTCCCATCACCTCGGTCCTCATCGTCATCGAGATGACCGGCGGCTACTCGCTCATCCTGCCGCTCATGATCGCGAACATGTCGGCGTATGTGCTCGCGCGCCACTTTCGCCCCACCCCGATCTACGAGGCACTCCTCGAACAGGACGGGATTCGCCTCGAACCGCACGGTGTCATGAACGATCTGGACGGAATGTCGCTCACGCAGGTGCCGATCGCGAACGGCCAGTACGCCATGATCCCCGTGGCCTCGATGGCTGACGCGATCTCAAAGCACGCCGCGACCTCCCGTCAGCAGGTCTTCCCGATCATCGAGAACGACCGTATCGTGGGCATCATTCGCATCAAGGACGTTGCGGGCCTCTCATCGGAAGACGCGCCCCAGATCAGAGTCGCCGACGTCATGCTCCCGCCCGTTTCCGTGGGCAAGGAGGCCGACCTCAAGACGGCCGTCGAGATGATGCTCGCCCACCAGCTCCGCGAGCTTCCGGTGACCGACGAGGAGGGCCACATCATCGGTTTCGTCGACGAAACCACGATCGCCCACGCGTACATGCTCGCGCGTCACAAGAGCAGTCAGTCGCATTAGAGTCCGCCGCGCGGCGAAGTCACCAATCGCGTACCGCGAGAACGCGGCGTGCGGTATCTTCGTCGGAATCCGTGCTCGTACCGCTTCCGAGGATCCAACGACCCACGTATAACTGCATGTAGTCTCATCGAAAAGCCGGAGTGGCGAAATGGTATACGCAGCGGACTCAAAATCCGCCACCCGCAAGGGTTTACGAGTTCAAGTCTCGTCTCCGGCACTGCTTGAAGGCCTTCGTCGCGTGTCCCCGCTGCTGACGTCGCGGATGATGTTAGTGGTCTCGCGTGAGTCGTGAGAGCGGCCTCCCTGGAGGCAGGCTCGAATATGCCGTGCTCGTCGCCGTCTGGGACGGAGGCGCCGCCACGTGGCGCGAGCGGCACGAGGCGCCGTGCTGGTGACCAAGATCGTTCCGCTCGGGATCGCGCTCTGTCTTTGCGCGATGCCGTCGGCGCGCGCCGCCGACCCGGCGCCGCCCGCTCCGGAGCCGCCCGTCTACGAGACCGTCGTGACCGGGACGACGCCGCTGCACGGCTCGCGGTTGCCGCGCGACCACGTGCCGGCGAACGTGCAGTCGCTGAGCGCCGAGGATCTCGCCGAGCACCACAGCCTCGATCTGTCGTCCTACATGGGCGAGGCGCTCGGCAGCGTGAACATCAACAGCGTGCAGGGCAATCCCTTGCAACCCGACCTGCAGTACCGCGGCTTCTTGGCGTCTCCGTTGTTGGGCGCGCCGCAGGGGCTGTCGATGTACCTCGACGGCGTTCGCCTCAACGAGCCGTTCGGAGACACGATCAACTGGGACCTCATCCCGACGAACGCGATCCGTTCAGTCAATGTCATGCCGGGCTCGAATCCCATCTTCGGGCTCAACACCTTGGGCGGCGCCTTGTCGCTCGACACGAAGACGGGGTTCAGCGATCCGGGCCTTCAGGGCAGCCTGCTCTACGGGTCGTTCAACCGGAAGCTCGCGCTCGCGAGCGGCGGCCTGCACGGCGAGGAGTTCGGCGTCTTCGCCGCCGCGCAGGTCTTCGACGAGGACGGCTGGCGCGCGTTGTCACCGACGCGCTCGGAGCATGCGTTCGTATCGACCTCGTACGAGAACGCCGGCACGACGGCGGATCTCGTGCTGGTCGGCGCCAAAACGAGCCTCACGGGCAACGGCGCCGCGCCGGCCCAGTTGCTCTACTCGGATCGGCGCGCCGTCTTCACGACGCCTGATCGCACGGAGAACCAGCTCCTCATGGCGCTCCTGCGCGGCGAGCGTCCGCTCGCGACGCACCTTCGTCTCTCCGGCACGGCGTACGTACGCACCAACCGCACGAAGTCGGTGAACGGCGACCAGCGTGAATGGGTCCACTGCCTGGCGATGCCCGGGACCTTGTGCGCGACCGACGACGACGGCTCGGAGAAGGCGATCGTGGACGGCGCGGGGAACCCGGTGATGTTCTCCGACGTGTTCGACGCGGCCATGAATCGGACCGACACGCGTCAGGCCAGCTACGGCGCCGCTCTCCAGCTCTCCGTCGACGCTTCAATCTTCGACCGCGAGAATCACCTCTTCGTTGGCGCCGACGCGGGGCAGAGTCACGTTCGCTTTCGTTCGCGGTCGAACGTCGCGAGCCTGAACGACGAGCGTGGCACCGAAGACGCCGGCTTCCTCGACCCGACGTCGCTGATCGCCGTCGACAGCGTCGTCAACGACCTGGGCCTCTATGCGAGCGATACGCTGACGTTGCTGCCGAACCTTTACGTCGTCCTCTCGGGCCGCCTGAACGTCTCGACGCTGGTGCTCGAGGATCAGTTGGGCGACGCCCTGAATGGCGACCACAGGTTCTTCAAGATCAACCCCGCGGTCGGCGTCAGCTACCAGCCGCGGCGGTGGCTGGGCGGCTACTTCAACGTCAGCCAATCAAACCGCGCGCCCACGGCTGTCGAGCTCAGCTGCGCGAGCCCGACCGATCCGTGCCGCCTCCCGAACGCGTTCGTCGCCGATCCGCCGCTGAATCAAGTCGTCGCGGTGACGTTGGAGGCCGGGGTGCGCGGCGTCTTTCGCCAGGACAGCTTGAAGGTCGACTACGACGTCACGGCGTTTCAAACCACGAACTCGGACGACATCCTCTTCATCAGCTCGGGCGCGGTTGCGAACCAGGGCTATTTCTCCAACGTCGGCAAGACGCGGCGACAGGGCTTGGAGACGAGCCTCCGGGGCGGTCGCCGGCTCGGCGACAAGGCGCGCGTCGCGTGGGATCTTCACTACACGCTCACCGACGCCACCTTCGAGACGCCGTTCGACGCCTTGAGCGCGACCCACCCGGACGCCGATCCGGTCACCGGCAGGATCAGCATCCCCGCGGGCGCGCACATGCCGGGCGTTCCGCGGCACATCGCCAAGGCGGGCGTGAGCGTCGTGACGGCCTTCGGCCTGTCCGGGGGCGTGAACGTCATCGCGAACAGCAGCCAGTACCTCCGTGGCGACGAGGTGAATCACCTCGCGCCCGTGCCGGGACACGTCGTCGTCAATCTGCGGGTCGCGTATCAGGTCGCGCGCCCCGTCTCCGTGTTCGCGCTCGTCAACAACGTCTTTAACGCCCGCTATTCGACGTTCGGCGCGCTCGGCGACGCGACCGACGTGCTCGGTCCGAACTACGATAGCCGGCGCTTCCTGGGCCCCGCGCCGCCGCTCGCGGGGTGGCTGGGCGTCGAGCTGCGCCCCTAGATTCGAGCTGCCTTACTGGATCTCGAGGCCCGACAGCAGGCCCTGATCCTTGGCGGGATTCGCGTTGGTGACCTTGATGACGAAGCGGCCCTGGCTGTCGGCGGCCTTCGTGAAGTCCTTGACGACCGCCTTGTTGGCCTTGTTCCCCGCGGCTGCGTAGATGTCGAAGCTCGAGAGCACCGACGCGCCGTTGATGCTCACGTTGAAGGCGCGGCCGCCGGCCTTCGTGAAGTAGGTCTCCGCGAAGTGGAGCCGCACGCGGTGCGTGGACCCCGCGGGGTAGCCCGGCAGCGTGTACGTGAACGTTCCCACGCGCGCGCCCTTGTAGACGGCCGCGGGCGCCGCGTTGGCCACGCCCGACGTCGTGATCGTGTTGTTGTGATAGATCGTCGTACCGCCCGCGTTGTTCGCGTCGGTCGTAAAGGGGCTCGTGCCGGTTCCGCCCGCGTCGACGCGCACCGGGTTCACGCGGAACGAGAACAGGTTGCCGTCGCCCGAGCCGGGCTGCGTGCAGTCGAAAGCGCTCGTCGCGGTGATGGACGTTCGGACGGCCTGGAACTCGGGCGTGCCCTTCGTCGCGACGTTGACGCCTCCGCAGTACACGTTGTCGTTGAAGTTCGACGACGCCGTCACGTCGACGATCCGGGTGCTGCCCGCGGCGGCGGGACAGTTGACCGTGAACTTGTCGGGGGCCGCGCCCTCGCGGCTCTCCATGTACCCCATCAAGCCAGGATTGTTCAGGTCGCCGTTCATGCTGGGAACGAAGAACAAGGACGCCGACATGCCCGCGTTCTTCGTGCAGGACGACGGTCCATAGATCCGCGTGCCCTGATCGGTGCCGTTCTCGGCGACGAGATAGGTGAATAGCGTCGCGCCGGCCGTCAGCTCGCAATGCATCTCGGCCGTGAGCCAGCCGCCGCCGGCGGGGCTCCAGAAGTTGTTCGTCGTCTCGGAGTCGAAGCCGATGGCCGTGAGGTGGGCGCCCTCGGCGATCGCCTCGTTGAAGATCTGGCCCGGGACGATGTTCGTGTGGTTCCCGTCGGTGAAGATGTTCTGGTAGACGAAGAGAGAGCAGGCGACCCGGGACGTCGCGTTCGGGCCCGTGTCGATCTGCAGCTCGGCGGCGTAGATCGAATCGTCGGTGACGCCGGGGCCGCTCGTCGTCTTCGTGATGGGGCAGGTGATGTTCGAGCCGTTGCTGCCGGCGACGATGCTGCCGTCCGCATTTTTCGTGAAGGCCTGCGAGTCACCGTCGGGCCGGCAGTCGGTGCCCTTGTAGTAGACGAGGGTGCCCGCGCTCGCGGGCGCCGCGAAGGCGGTCAGGAGGAGGCCGGCGATGAGGCCGAGCGCGTGCGTGGGCTTGATGGACTTCATGGTTTTTTCCAAGTTGCAGAGAGAACACCCCAGGCGGGGCTGGCGGCAAGGAAGTCGGCCCCCTACGGAGTCTTTTTTGGCGAGACGACGATCGCGTTGCCCAAGGACCGAGGTCAGGGGTTGAAAGCGCCATGATGCTTGCCAGATTCCGACTGTCGATGGTGTGCGTGGTCTCTTTCGCCGGGCTCGCGCTCGGCGGCAACGGCGCGTTCGCCGGTGACACCCGGACCTCCGGGCCGACCTCGCAGGTCATGGCGGCGGGCAAGTCCCACGCGCTCTTCATCCAGGCCGGCACCTCGGTCGTCGCCTGGGGCAGCGACGCCAGCGGCGAGCTCGGCAACAAGACGAAGACCTCGTCGCCGACGAGCAAGCCCGTGAGCTACCTCGGCGAGCGGCTGCGACAAGTTGCCGCGGGCGATTCCTTCGGCGTCGGCATCAGCGAGACGGGCAAGCTGTACGGCTGGGGCAAGAGCGACAAGGGCCAGACGGGCCTGGGCGCCAAGTCGACGCCCGTGACGACGCCGACGCAGATCGGCTCGGGCGGCCAAGGCTTCCTGTCCGTCGCCGCGGGCACGTCGCACGCGCTCGCCATCAGCACGGGTGGCATCCTCAGCGTCTGGGGCGACAACGCCAAGGGCGAGGTCGGCAACGGCTCTGCGTCCAGCGTCATCACGTACGCGACCGTCGGCTCGCCGCTCAACGATCGCTGGCTCGTGGGCTCAGCCGGCAATCAGTTCACCGTCGCCCTCAAGACCGACGGCACGCTGTGGACGTGGGGCCACGGCTCGAGCGGGCAGCTCGGCGTCAACGGCACGGCCGACAAGAACACGCCCCAGGCCGTGACGGCGTCGCTGCCATGGGTCGGGGTGTCGGCAGGTGACTCGCACGTTCTCGCGATCGCCGCCGACGGCACGCTGTGGACGTGGGGCTCGAACGACAAGGGTCAGCTCGGCAGCTCGGCGCTCAAGACGACCGACCTGCAGAAGGTCCCGCTCAAGATCACGTCACCGTCCGGCCCCTGGCTCGCCGTGAGCGCGGGTGGACACGACAGCTTCGCGCTCAAGGCCGACGGCAACCTCTACGCGTGGGGCGACAACGGCAACGGCCAGCTCGGCATCAGCAACAGCAACGCGATGGTCACGACGCCCACGAAGGTGGGCTCGGGCGGCTGGCAGCACGTCAAGGCCGGCTACGACTTCACGATCGGCGTCATGGCCGACGGCAACGTCTACACGTGGGGCAAGGGCGCGAGCGGCCAGCTCGGCAACGGCGCGACGAGCGACACGACCGTCCCCGGCATCGCGATCCTCTACGCCGTCAAGCCGGGGCAGGTCTCGGGCGGCGACATCCACGCCGCTGACCTGCGCACGAGCGGCGTGCTCACGACCTACGGTTACCCCGGCTCGGGCGCGCTCGGGCTGACGACGACGCAGCTCGCGAATTGCTCGACGTACGCGTGCCCGCAACCCCAGCCCGTCGCGAGCACGAAGCCGTGGCGCATGGTGGCCGCCGGCAGCTCGCACACGCTCGCGATCAAGAGCGACGGCACGCTGTGGGCGTGGGGCGCCAACGGCTCGGGCGAGGTCGGCAACGGCTCGACGACCCCGCAGACGACGCCCGTGAAGATCGGCTCGTCGACGTGGGCCAAGGTGTTCGCCGGCCCGACGAGCAGAAGCAGCTTCGCGCTCAAGGCCGACGGCACGCTGTACGCGTGGGGCAACAACGGCACGGGCCAGCTCGGCACGACGGCCTCGGGCAACAAGACGGCGCCGACGGTCGTCGCGGGGAGCAAGCGCTGGGTCACCGTCGCGACGGCCGGGCTGCACACGCTCGGCATCACCGCCGACGGCAAGCTGTGGGTGTGGGGCAACAACGACTACGGCGAGCTGGGCGTCGACTACTACGTCGTGCAGCAGCAGAACACGCCGATGCAGGTCGGCACGTCGACGTGGCTCGACGTCGCCGCGAGCGTCGGCGTGAGCTCTGCCATCAGCGCCGAGAACGACCTATACAGCTGGGGTTACAACGGCGACGGCGAGCTCGGCGACGGCACGACGACGTGGCGCAACGCGCCCGCGAAGAACTATTCCGTGTCGAACGTCGTGCAAATCTGCCGCAATGGGTACTCGGCGCTCTCGCTTGATTCGACCGGGACGATCGCGGGCTGGGGCGCGAACTACAGCGGCGAGACCGGCATCGGCAACACGAACACGTACACCTTTCCGCTCCTGTCGAACTTGCTCGCGCCGCCCGTGTTCCTCGCGTGCGGCGGGTCGACGTCGTACGAGATCGACAATCAGGCCCTCGTCTACGCTGTCGGCTACAACGAGCAAGGCCAGGAAGGCGCCGGCTACACGAACAGCAACGACATCTCGCCCATCTCTCACGACGATCCGGACGGCATCGCGCCCGAGGCCATCGCGCCCGGTGCCTGGATCGCGACGGCGTCGTCGAACAACGCCAACGCCGGGCTCGTGTTCACGACGGGCGGCTGGACGACGACGGGCGCGCAGACGAACACGTGGTTCCAGATCGACATGGGCGAGGACGAGAACTACTCGGAGCTCTATCTCGACGCGGGGAACGCGACCGACTATCCGCACGCCTACAAGGTCCAGACGTCGGAGAACGGCACGTCGTGGAGCACGCTCACGACGGGGACCGGCAACGGTCAGATCACGACGATCACGTTCCCGGTCGCGACGTCACGCTTCGTCCGCATCACCGAGACGGCGACGTCGAGCAGCCACTGGTCGATCGCGCGGATCTCGGTCGAGCTCTAGAGATAGGCGCCGATCGCGGCGGTGGCGCGGTACGTGGCGCTCCACTGCCGCGAGGACGCGTCGTGCGTCGGCGCCTCGACGTTCATGAGATAGAAGGGCGCGGCGGCCTCGAGCCAAACGAAGAAGCGGCGCGACAGCGGCAGCTCGCCGACGAGCGCGGGGCCGAGGTGCAGGGCGTAGGACGCGCGTGAAGCTGTCTGGTCAGTCGCCGACTGCGTGAAGCGACCGACGCCCGCCTCGGCGCCGACGGCGAAGGTCGCGTGCGACAGCAGGTCGAAGGCGCGGAGGGCGCCGACGCGCAGGCCGAGCTCGGCCGTGTCGAGGCGCGTGCCGCGGTCGCTCTGCCGGGACGCGCCCAGGAAGTCGAGCGCGCCCGTGAGCGACAGTGCGCGCAGGTCGACGCGGACACCGACGCCGCCGCCGAGCCCCGGGCCGAGATCGAGGACGGGCCCACGCAGCCCGGCCAAGGCGAGGACAGCCGTCGCGCGCGTGCGTGACGTGCCGCCTTTGCGAACGACGCGCCCGAGCTCGACGGGCCGCAGCCGCGATTCGGTGACGGCGGCCCCGCCGCCCGCGACGACGTCGATCGTGCCACTCGAGACGTGATCGTCGACGCGCCGGGTGACGTCGTAGCGCCCGGGTGCGACGGCCAACGTGCGCGGCTCGCCGTCGCTCGTGAGCTCGGCCACGACGGTGGCGTCGGCGTGTCGCCGCACGAGGTACCAGCCTCGCTCGCCGAAGCCGAGCTGGCCGATGCGCGCCGCGCCGCGCGGGCGCGTCAGCACGAGATCTCCGCGCCCGCCCATGTCGAGCTTGAAGGTCGGGTGCTGTGGTCCCGCGCGCGTGACGGCGGTGGACGCAACCGTGCGGTTGGCGGCGTAGGCGAAGGCCTCGCCGAGCGTGACGGCGCCGTCGTCGTCGCGATCGGCGGCGCCGATGAGCCCGGCCGCGAAGTGGTGCGTGAAGAACGACGCGCCGAGCTCATCCGACTCCTGCGCGTCCTCTCCCGACGCGCTCGACGTGATGATGGCGAGGCCGTGCGGGTTGTCGGGCGTCGCGAGGCGCACGTCGAAGTCGCCGGCGGCCCTCCCCCCCTTCGTCTGTGTGAGCATTCCCGAACGGCAGGCGTCGACGATCATGACGCGCGTCCCGACGGCGGGCTCGCTCACGAACGCGCTGAGCTCGCGCAGGGGCAGTGATGTGCCGGCCAGGTGGAGCGCCTCGGCGTCGGCGTGCCCCGAGTAGTAGATGAGCAGCAGACCGTCGCCGCCCTCGCGGGCGAGCTCGGCCTCGGCGTCGGCGATCGCGCGGCGCACCTCGGCGGCCGAGCGCCCGCGCAGCAGATGAGTGCGCGCCGGCGTGAAGGTCCCGAGCGTCTCGAGCACGTCGGCGATGCGGGCCGCGTCGGTCTCGGCGTAGCGCAGGACGGGCTCGCTGGGCGCGCCGACGTCGTTGCCGACGACGATCGCGACGGGCGCGGGCGCAGCCGCGGCCGGGTGCGCCGCGAAGGTCACGCCGAGCGCGAGCGCCGCCGCGCCCAGCGTCTTCACGGCGCGACCTTGCGAACAGACAGGCCCGCTTGTTCGCAAGGCACGTCGAGGAGACCCGTGCTGGCGGGGCGACCCGCCGCCGCGACCAAGGCCCGCGCGCCGGCGCGCGCGAGCGCCTCGCGCGCGACGGGCGCCGCGCACGCGAGCGCGACGAAGCGTTCGTTGCCCGACGTCGCGTCGAGGACGACGCTGCCGGGCAGCGTGTGCGTGCCGGGGCCGAGCGGCGCAAACAGGACGTCAGGTGGCGGAAAATGGATCGTCACGCCGCCCGCCGCGTCGAGGCCGACGACGGCGACGTGCACGGTCGTCGCCGTCGTGACGACGAAGCGCACGGCGTCTCCCTCGTGGAGCGCCGTCCCCTCGAACACGGGGAAGACGCGACCGTCGGCGCCGCGGGCGACCATCTCGAGGCGCGCGGCGGCGCCCTTCGTGCGCGTCTCGCGGGGCTCGTCGTGACGCCCGAACAGCAACACCGCCGCGGCGACCCCGGCCGTCACGAAGCCGGCGGCGAAGCCGGCGCGCGCGCGGACCCGTTTGCTGACGGTCGGGCGCAACGCCACCGCGGCGGGCGTCGGGTGCGTCCACGTCCACAGAGACTCGACCGACAGCGCGGGCGCGGACGCGAGCTCGTCGCGGCGCGTTTGGCACCGGGCACACGTTCGCAGGTGCGCCACCAGCGCGTCTCGCACGTTCCCCGCGCGGAGCTCGTCGACGAGGAGCTGCTCGAGCAGGAGGTCCGACGAGCAGCCTTCGGGCCGTTCCCGCGCGACGCCCTCGCGGGGCGTCGACACCTTCACGAGGCGAGCTCCCGGGCTTGGGCGCGCGTCATCGTGAGGAACTGCTCGAGGCGGTAGCCGACGGTCCTTCGCGGAACCGCGAGCAGGGATGCGATCTCGTCCTGGGTCATCTGGTCGACGTAATAGTAAACCGCGATCTCCTGCATCGGTTCCGGAACGCCGCCCAGCAGCGCACGCACCGTGAGGGCGTCGTCTGTGGTCGGACCGGCAGGCAGATCTTCACCGACGAAGTTGCGCGCGAGGATGTCGCGGCGTCGGCGCGAGTCGCGCAGACGGTTGAGGCAGATGTTCGTCGTGATCCGATACAGCCACGAGAGCGGCGACGCCGCGGCCGTGAATTCGGCGCGCGCTTCGAACGCGCGTAGGAAGACCTCTTGCGCGACGTCTTTGCCTGCCTCGGGCTCGCCCATCAACGTGGACGCGCGACGAAACACGCTTCGGCTGTAGCGGCGGTAGAGCTCCTCTAGAAAACAGCTGTCCACGATCTGCGCGCACAATACCCCGCGCTCGGCGCGCGGCGACGACGCGCGTGCAAAATTGTCGACAAATCGCACTAGGTGCAGCAATTTGTCGCACCCCCCGGCGTCGGTGTTGCTCCGTACCAACGCGCGGGCTATGAGTGCGCGGTGCGTTTGGTAGGGGCGGCCACGATCGCGATCGGCGTGATGATGTGCGCGGCCTGCGGGTCGTCGTGGAAGCGGCTGCCCGATCAGGATCTCTCGACGCACAATCCAGACGAGGCCTGCTCACCGCTCGCGAACACGGTCTACGACTGGACCGGGCGACCGTCGGTTTGCGAAGCCGGGTCCGTGGTTCGGGATCTCCTGCCGCTCGGCGATGGGCTCGTGCTCGACTGGCGCCCCAACCAGCTCGCGCAGCGCATCTGGGCCGCGGGGACCACCGAGCCCCTCGGGGCGAACTACATCAATGACGGTGCGTCGACGATCAAGCCGCGGTCGCTCGTGTTCCCCCTGGGGAAACGACGCGTCTTGCTCGCGCTGCCCGACATGACGAACGTCTCGATCTTCACCGTCAACGTGCAGGGGACGGCGGGCTCTGACCTCTTCTCGTCGGGGTTCGGCGAGGCGGTGTTCGACGACGGCTTCACGGGCCGCTCGATCGCCGCGCTCGACGACGATTCCTTCCTCGACTACCGCACCGGCTCGGGAGCGTACCTCGTGCGACGCATCGACGACGCGGCCCGCGGCACGCTCGGCGTCATCGTCACGACCGAGTTCCACGGCACCAAAGAAGGTCTGCGACGCGGCTCGCGCCTCGTGAACCTGGGTCAACACCGCTTGCTCGAATGGGAGCCCGCGACGCATCACTACCGCGTGTGGGCGTACCGGTTCGAAGCGGGCCGCACGGACATCTTCGATCCGCAGCCCGTCGCGGAGGGCGACTTCCCCGACCTGGGCGCGAGCCACGAGCTGCGGGTCATCGCCGACGATCGCATCCTCGTGTGGGAGCGGAACTCGGGACGCGTGCAGCTCCGCGTCCTCGATCCGCTCGCGGCGAATCCGCTGGGGGGCGCGCTGCTCGGAGATCAGGTGTACCCGCGGCTGACGTCGCCCCAGTGGGAGTCGCCGCCGACGTCGAAGATCAAGAACCTCGTCGTCGTGCTGCAGCGGGGCCGCTCGTTCGACAGCTACTTCGGCCGCTACTGCCAGGCGCCCGCCGGCTCGGCGCCCGTGTGCGAGGACGGGCCCGCGTGCTGCGAGCGCATGCCCGATTCGATCCCCGGCGCCTCGGCGTGTACGCCGCTCGACGCGACGGTCGACGCGCCCCTCCCCAAGACGGACTTCGCGTGCCTCACGGCGAAGATCCACGGCGGCGACATGAGCGGCTTTACCGTCCCTCCGTGCGGCGCGCCCGCGGACTTCGCCTGCGTGCCGCCCGGCGACGGCGCCGGCGCGTTCGGCTTTTATCACCGCGCGGCCGCGGCCGGCAGCCTCGCCGATCGCTACTTCCAATCGACCGTCGACGGAGACGAGCAGAACCTCATCTACCTCGCGAAGACGGCGTACGGCACGAGCGTGCCGCTCGAGTTCGGGTTTCAGATCACGCGCGTCATGGCCGAAAAGGGCGTGCGTTGGTCGGTGTACCTCGACGCCGCCACCGACACACACGGGCTGCCGACGCCCATCTTCTTCGATCGTCTCTGGGACTTCTTTCGCGGTGTGAACGAGATCGATCGCGACATCGAGCTCGAGCAGCTCCCCGCGATCGCGATCGTCATCGCGGGCCCGAACCTCGCGGAAGAGCCGGGCGCGGGCCCCGCCGCCGCGGGCATTGCCGTCGTCGAGGACATCGCGGCGCGGATTGCCGCGTCGCCGCGCTACGCCGGCACGACGTTGGTCCTCACGACGCACCTCACGAGCGGCGGCTTTTACGATCACGTCTCGCCGCCACCGGCCTCCCCCCTCATGCTCGACGTGCGCCAGAACGCGCCCGTCGACTACGGCCCGCGCGTTCCGTTGCTCGCGCTCGGGCACTTCGCGCGCGTGAACCACGTGTCCCACGTCCCGCTCGAGCTGTCGTCGATCACGCGCTTCATGGAGTGGAACTGGCTCGCGGGCCAGACGGGCCAGCTCCGCCACCGCGACCTCGCCGTCTCCAACCTCGGCAGCCTGCTCGACGCCTCTGCGACGGGCGTCTCCGTCCCCTGACCGTTCCCTGATTCAGGGCGCCCCCGTCGGCAACGGCGTCACACACAAGCGGGTGACGATGAGGTGCGGGGATGTCCGAGTCGCGAGGGTCATCGGGAAGGTGTTGCCGGAAGGCAGACTCCGCACGGTGGGCGTTCCGCTGCAGGCGACGCTGGCCATGTGGTAGCCGGGCGCATCGAAGAGCGCGTGCCAGGCGGCGTCGACGGGGCCGCCCGCGCGCGCTGGGGTCTCGACGTAGAGAAGGACGTGGGTCTCCGTCGAGCCGGCGTAGGCGTCGGGCGCCACCATCGACGAACCTTCGGCGCGCGCGGTGACCGCGAAGCGTCCGTCGCCGTCGGCGTCGTCGAAGGCGACGACCTCGCCGAAGGCGAAGCTCACGGCGATGCCGCCCGCGGCGTCGGGGAGGTGACGAATCGCCGACGCGGGCGGCGGTGCGAAGAGGTCGACGGTGTATTGCTTGTCGTTCGTGTCGTTGCGCCGATCCGTGATCGTGGGCGGCGTCTGCGGCACGTCGTCGCGCAATTCAAAGGGATCGATCCACACGACGCCGATGCGGATCGTCGCGAGCGCCGCCGCGTCGTACGGCTCGTTGAAGAACGGCTGGAATTCGACGAGCGGCGTCTCGTAGGCGGCGTTCGACAAGAGCGGCTCGCCGCAGCCCGCGATCATCGCCACGCCGAGGAGGCAGGCTCCCGTCGTCGAGGTCCGTTCCATGGTCCGCGTGGCGAACCTATCATGCCGTCACTCGATGCCGTCGGAGTCGGTGCCGACGTCGGCGGCACTGATGTAGGTCATGTGGCCGTCGCTCGTCGCGGCCATGTACTGCGCCGAATTCGAGTTGTAGGAGATCGTCGACACGCTGCCGGTGCCCACGAAGTAACGTTTGCGGATCTGCGGGTTGTTCGAGGCGTCGTGTCGATTGACGAAGTACACGTAGCCGTCCGAGGCGCCGACGGCGATCGTGCCGCTCGTGCGGCGGTACAGCGGCGTCGACAAGAGCTGCGGCGTGCCCACGATCGAGTAGGGGTAGCCGACGAGGTCGGCGGCCGCGCTCGTGACGACGTAGAGCTTTCCCGCGTTGTCGCCGAAGTAGGCGTTGTTCGTCGAGCCATCGACGAACGGGTAGGACTTGATCGGTGACGCCGCGACGCTCGAATAGGGGAACCCGGTGAGCGTCGTGAAGCCGCCCGTGAAGCTCGAAGCGTCGAGCACGTAGAGCTTCCCCGCGTCCGTCACGGCGTACGCCCGGTCGTTCATGAAGTTCACGCCGCCGTTCACGTTCGACGTCGAGCTGCTGAAGTCCGTGTCGACGAAGGCGCCCGGCGAGACCTGGACCCGGTAGACGTGAGCGTGGCCTCCCGACGCCGCCGAGCCCGCGAACAGATACGTCGAACCGTTGTAGACGGCCCACGTCGGCGCCGTCGTCACGGCGCCGACCGAGGCGATGGTCTTTTGCACGGTCTTCTCGTTGGCGCCCGCGCTGATCTGCACGCCGAAGATCTGCGTCGCCGCCGCGCCGTCGGTGCCGCCGAAGTAGAGGTTCGTGCCGTCCGAGACGAGCGGCGACGTGATCGTCGCGACGCTCGACGGGATCGAAAAATCGGTGGTCCAGGCCCCGCTCGTGGGCGGCGCGAGCGACGTGCCGTTGTCGATGAGCTTGATGATGTGGCCCGTCGACGTGCAGAGGTAAACGACGTGCAGGTGGGTGTCCAACGTGTCGCCGTCGCCGTTGACGTCGAGGCCCAACGTCGTCTCGTTGACGGTGTCGAAGCGCGGGTTGCCGACGATGTCGCCGCTCGCATCGGGCACATCGTAAAAGTACGCGGCCGAGCCGTCGGCGCTGCGCATCCACACGCGGTCCGGGTTGCTCCCGCCCGTGTTCTTGAACGTCGCGTAGACGCCGTAGAAGGCGAACGTGTTGAAGTCGAAGGCGGGCGTGGGCGGGCCGACGGCAGTCCCCGCCGTGTCCGACGGCGCGGCGTAGACCCATTCGACGACGGAGCCGAACGGCGTCGCGCCGGACGAGTTGGCGATGTTGTCGTCGTCCGTGTCGGCGTCGACGTCGAAGCTCTCCCCGGCGCGCGCGCCGTTCGTGCCCTGGTTCTCGAAGATCGCGCGCACGCCCGTGCTGCCGCTGACGCCGATCAGAGAGACGTTGAACTGTGTCGTCGCGTCGAACGAGCAGCCGGACACGACGATGAGCTTGGTCCCGCCGGGGTTGGAGCTCGTGATGACGAGGTGGGTGGCGCCGCTCGCGGTGCTGTTCGCGACGTTGTTCTTGAAGCTCAGCCGCTCGAGCAGCGTGTAGGTCGCGCCGTCGGCGATCGTGACGCCGGTCGACACCACGTTGTCGAATTCGAGGCCGTTGACGTTCAAGACGCTCGTCGCGCCGAAAGAGACTGTGATGCCCGTGGCCAAGCTGCTGCGGGCGATCTTCGGGAGGGTCGAGGCGGTGCCCGCGCTCGAGGTGACGGTGCCGTTGATGGCGAAGGTCTGTCCGCCCGGCGTGCTCAGCGTGCCGCCGCTCGTGGGGAACGCGAGAGTCATCCCGCTCGCGAAGGTGGCGCCGGCCGTGAGGATCACGCTGCCCGACGAGCCCGCCGTGCCGACCGTGAACGTGCCCGCCGTCAACGTCGGCGCGGCCGTGAACGTCGTCGTGCCCGTGCCGCCGCTGAACGCGCTCGTGCCCGTCATGGTGACGGCGCCCGTGATCGTCGTCGTCGCGGCCCCCGCGTTGAGGGTCCCCGTGAGCGTCACGGGACCGGCGAACGAGACGGTGCCGGCGGCGTTGAGCGTCCCCGCGATCGGCATCGCCGTCGTGCTGTTGAAGGTGAAGCCGGGAGCGCCGAGCGTCATCGTGCCGCCCGACGAGATCGTGACGAGCCGCAGGGCCGCCGACCCTCCCGTCATCGAGGCGGTTCCCGTCTGCAGCGTGCCGCTCACCGTGAGCGCCTTGGCGAAGGCCTGCGTCCCGGAGGCGCCGTTCAAAGTGCCGGTGACGGAGACCGGATTGTTGAACGTCGCCGTGCCCGTGCCCGCGTTGAGCGTGCCGTCGACGGTCAGTGTGCCATTGTTCGCGAAGGTGAAGCCCGCCGAGGACAACGTCATCGTGCCGCCAGAGGTGATCGTGATGTCTTTTCTCGTGCCGCTGCCGCCGACGCCCGTCATCGTGGCCGCGCCCACGCTCATCGACCCGCTGACGTTGAGCGGGCCGTTGAAGATCTCGGTCGCGGTCGCGACGCCGTTGTAGATGGCGCCCGAGCCGCTCTGGTTCATGATGCCGCCGCCGCCCACGCCCGGGCTCGTCGTGGTCCCGACGGTGAGCGTGCCGCCGGCCGTCGTGTGGTTGAAGGTGCCGCCCGATTGGATGAAGGCGTTGTTGCTCGCCGTCGTGATCGTCGAGCCCACGGCGACAGAAGCGCCGTTGACGTTGATCGTCCCGCCCGACTGCGTGAACAAGACCGTGTTCGAAAAATCCGTCGTCGCGGCGCCATTCGTGAAGTTCACCGTGCCCGCGCCGACGAGGACGGTGCCCGTCACGGTCGTCGTCGACGCGGACGAACCGAAGGTGACGGTCGCGCCCTCGACGTCGAGCCCGCCATTGAGCAGCAACTGCCCACTGCCGAAGGTCACCGCGCCGCCGTTGAACGTCGCCAGGCCCGTCACCGTGGGCGCGCCCGCGCCGAAGTTGACGATCGTGCTCGAGCCCGAGGTTGTCAGCGTGCTCACGAACGAAGAGGTGCCGCCCGCGAACGTCGACGTGCCGCCGCTGAACGACGCGACGCCGCCGTTGTTCGTCGTGAGGGTGCCCGCGCCGGCGTTGAAGGCGCCGCCCGAAATGAAAAGGGACTGGATCGTGATCGTGGCGCCGTTGCCGTTGAAGATACCGCCGCTCACGACGATGCCGCCGATGAAGCTGCCGCTCAGGTTCGTGGCGATCGTCTGCCCCGACTGGCCCGTGAAGGTGCCACCGCCGATGGAAAGGTCGTTCGCCAACGAGACGTTCTGCGTCCCTTGCGTGATCGTGCCGGTGTAGCCGGAGATCGTCGTGATCGAGCCCGCCTGCGTCGCTGCCGTCGAGCTGAGCGCGCAGTTCCCCGTGCCGCCGCTGTCGAAGTTCGCGCGGTCGGACGCGCCGGGCGCGACGCCCGCCGATGCGCCGCCCGAGGACGTCGACCAGCAGGCCGTGTTCGTGAACAGGCTGCCGCTCGCGCACCCCGAAAGGCCGCCGCGCCAAAAGAGAGGGGCTTCCTGGAAGGTGGCGATCACGCCCGCCCAGCTGTGTCCCGTGGCCGACGCCGTGGCGGCGGCGGTCGAGGCGCCGCCGCTCGTGACGCCCACGTTGAAGATCGTGTCTTCGACGTTGGCCGAGGTCGTCGTGTCCGTGCCCACCTGCGAGTACGGCGAATTCGCCGTGAGGTTCGCCCCGTTGTCGTTGATCTGGTGGGCCAGGATCGCGACGCCCAGCGCGGGGCTCGTCGAGACGCTTCCGGACGTCGAGACGCTCAGGCTATTGCCGCCTCCGGTCGCCGTGCCCGAGACGTCCAAGGCGCCGGTCGTGACGATGCCCGAGAACTCCATGAGCCGCACCGTCGTGCCGGCGCCGCCGCCTTGGGGCGTGCCGGTCGTCGTGAACGTCTCCGTGGCGCCCTGGGCCTTGGTCGAGCAGCTCTCGATGTAGTACATCGCGACCACGATCTTGTTCGGATTGTCGATCGACCCGATCAAGGTCCAGCCGGCGGGGGCTCCGATCGTCAACCCGCTCGCCGCCGCGACGGTGGCCACGAGCAAGTGGCCCGCCGTGACGCCCGCGCCGCCCGCCCAGGTGGCTGTCACGGACGTCGTTCCCGTCGCCGTGTTGTTCTGAACGAGCGCCGCCGAGGCCCGCACCGTGCCGGACGACGTCGCGATCAGCGTCGCGATAAGCAACGCCAGCCCGACCCGCACCACGCCCACCCGAGACCTCACACCCGGACTATCGACTCTGAGTCGCCTTGTCTGTATCGAGTGTGGGCCTGATAGGTGCCGCATTTGAGGGAAACGTACACACGTTTCAGTCGCGCGGAAGCGTGCTTTCCCACGGGTCGACCGTTGGCCTCGCCCGCGGCGTCGAGGAAAAACGTGACGACCTCGAGCGGCTCGCCCGTGGGTTCGCCCTGCCGGAGGCGTCCTTTACAACGTCAGCAGAATCTTCGAGACGTCGTAAAGGACGTCGCCGCGCCCCGGGACGGGCAAGGGTGAGACCCAGCGCCGCAGCGCGGGCGAGAGGGACACCTCGCGCTCGGCGAGCTCGTTGTAGGCGTACGCCATGAGCGTTCGCAGATTGACGACATCGTAGAGGTTGTACTCCGCGAACACGCGCAACGCGCGCGTGTCACCATCCTTGCCGCGACGGAACAGCGTGCAGGCGTCCCACCCGTCGATGCCGCGGAGATGAGCTGGGCGCGCGAGGTGGAGCGGCGTGAGCTTGCGCTCGATCGCCTTCAACCCGCCGTGGTGCCCCAGTCGCGCGAGCACGTGGCGAAGATCGACGTGCGCCGCGGGCGGCGTCCATTCGGGGAACGCGCGGCGTAGGATCGGCACGTCGAAGGACAGGCCGTTGAAGGTGACGAGCAGCGGCCAGCGCCGCGCGAGCTCGGGAAAGTGCTGCAGGTCGCGACCAGCGAGCAACAGACGCGGGCCGGCGCGATCGAGGAACCCGATCGCCGAGATGCTCTCGCGTCCCCAATCGTCGTCGCCCGTCTCGATGTCGAGGTACGCGGCGTCGTCGCCGAAGGCCTCGAACAACCGCCAATGCTCCGACGGCGGGAGCAGGGCCGCCAACGTCGCGACGTCGCGCCGTTCGAGCGCCGCAGCCGCGCGTTCGACGGCGCTCCTCAAAAGGGGAGCGGTCCGCGCCGGGAGCGTCGAGCCCGGAACGTCGGCGAGCTCGTCCCAACGAGAGAGACCGGCGCGCCACAGACGTCGCTCACGCGCGGGACCGACCCCTGGAATCAGCTGGAACGTGCACGGCAACAAAACCTGAACACATTATCAGGTGTCGGGCCTGCGGCTAGTTTTTGCACGCTCGCGTCGTCGTCGTGAGCGGCTGGCGAGGCATCAGGGGATCTGCGTAATTTGCCAATAACGAACGTACCGGCGTCGCAGGTCGGTAGCGATGCTTATGTTTTCCAGAGATGAAAACGATCCTGCGCCCCCGAACTGTTTTGAACGTTTCGAGGAATCCCGACGGCGACGTCGAAATCTCTCTCGTGACAGGTTTCGAATCCCCCGCGGGCGAGGAGAAGTGCGCCATCGTCCTGCAGACGCAAGACGTGCCGTTTCTCCTCAAGATGCTCGAACGAATCGTCGCGGAGGACGATCCCGAAGATAGATCGACGCTCCGCAACGTTCGCCCGGTTCGTACCGCTCCGCCGTAGCGCCCAGCTCGCGCCCGTTCAAGGTCTCGCGCGGGCCGGGCTCCCGGGCGCGACCCGCGAACCAGGGCTGGGCGTCGTTGTTTTTCGCGGCCTCAGGTGGCGCGGCGGCCGCGAACGAAGTGCAGCACGATGCTGATGACGGCTAAGACGAGCAAGAGGTGAATCGCGGCCGAGGTCACATGCATGACCGTAAAGCCACCGAGCCAGGCGATGGCGAGAACGATGGCGAGCAAGAGCAACATGGGAACCTCCTTGGTCTGAGTCAGCTTTTCGGGAGCGCTTCGAGCAGGGTTTTCATGTCGTCGGCGTGCTCTTCCTCGACGGCGAGGATCGACTCGAGCAGGCGACGCGTCGTGGGGTCGCCCTCACCGATGTAGCGGATCATCTCGGTGTACGACTGGATCGCGATGCGTTCGGCGACGAGATCCTCCTGGATCATGTCGATCAGGGTCGTGCCCGCGACGTACTCCGAGTGGCTGCGCGTCACGAGGCCCTTGGGGTCGAAGTCGGGCGCGCCATCGAGCTGAGTGATGCGCGCGGCGAGCGAATCGGCGTGCTGTTGCTCTTCGCCGGCGTGCTCGAGGAATTCGGCTGCCACAGTCTTCGAGTGAATGCCCGTGGCCATGTAGTGGTGGCGCTTGTAACGCAGCACGCAGACCAGCTCGGTCGCGAGCGCCTCGTTCAGCAGCCTGATCACCGTGGCCCGATCTCCGCCGTAGCCGGCGGTGACGGCGCCCTCCTCGATGTGCTGGCGCGCGCGTCGGCGCAGCTCCGCGACGTCGGTGAGAAAGGGCTTGGCGGGATCCGCGGGCGTCGTCCCTTCAGAGTCAGAAGACGAGGCCCGCGCCTCGCCGCGGTCGGCTTGTTTCGCCGAAGGCCGCGGCGGGGGCGCGGCCGCGGTCATTTCCCGGCCGCCTTCTCAGCTTCCTTCTTCTGCTTCACGCCGGACTTCTCGACCTTGTTTCCGGACTTCTCCATCTCGTTGGCGGCGTCGCCGCGGGCCTCGGCGGCCTTCATCTTCGCCTTGCCCTTCTTCTGCATGTGCTCGCCCTCGGCCTGCTCGGCCTTGTCGCCCTCGGCCTTGCCTTCGGCCTTCATGGCCTTGCCCTTCTTCTCCATCTTGTCGGCGTGGGCCTTGTCGGCGTCGGCGGCCTTCTCCTCGGCGTTGCCCTTCTTCTCCATCTTGTTGCCTTCAACTTCGGCCTTGGTCTCGCCGGCGAAGGCGTGCACCGGGACGAGCGTGAGAGCGCCGAGGACGAGGGACGAACGAATCAGGGTACGAACCATTGGGGACCTCCGAGTTGGGTTGGATTGGCTACTTGCTGGCGACAACCTGGGCATGCGCCCCGAAATGACAACCCCCTACATCTGTTTCATTTGTGGAACGAGAGGCCAGCAGGCCATCGGCGTCCGGCGGCTGTGCCTGCGGCGCGCGAATGACGTCCAATGGCTCGTGCAGACGCGAGCACGCGAAGCGGCGCCAGGATTGCGCCAGGCTTCGGCGAGGACGCGCCGTGGATGCGCGCCGCGCCCTTGTTCGAACTTACCGCGCGACGCGTGTCGCGCGGGATGAGCGCCTCGGCGGCACCTCACCTAAGTCTTCGTTTTATTAAGTCTTCTATTAAGTCTTCGTCGTCCCGATGAGCTCGAAGCGTCGGGCGATCTCGCGCCAATTCCAAACGTTCCAGATCGCGGCGAGGTAGTCGGCCTTGCGATTTTCGTACTGGAGGTAGTACGCGTGCTCCCAGGCGTCGACCACGAGGAGCGGCGTGCTGCCCTGCGCGACGTTCGACTGGTGATCGTAAATCTGGGTGACGAGGAGGCGCCGGCCGAGCGGCTCCCACGACAACGCCGCCCACCCAGAGCCCATGACCGTCGCGGCCGACTGCGTGAGCTGTTTCTTGAACGCGTCGTAGCTCCCGAAGTCGCGCGCGATCGCGGCGCCCAGGGCCCCCTCGGGCGCGCCGCCACCGTCGGGCGCGAGGCAGGTCCAAAAGAGCGAGTGCATGACGTGCCCCGAGAGGTTGAACGCGAGGGCGCGCTCGAGCGCAGCGACGGCGCCGAGCTCGGAGGTGGCCCGCGCCTTCTCGAGCGCCTCGAGGGCCTCGTTCGCGCCTTTGACGTAGCCGGCGTGATGCTTGTCGTGATGCAATTGCATGATGCGCGCCGAGATGTGGGGTTCGAGCGCGTCGAAGGGGTAGGGCAGCTCGGGCAACGTATAGGGCGTCATGTTTCCTCTCTCAGGAGCGGGCGGATGCGACGACGATGTCTTGGGCCGTCTTCTTGTGAGCCTGTAGTGTAGGCAACAGGGTTTCGAATAGCTCGCGCAACTGGGCGTCGGAGGTCTCGATGCGCGCGCTCTCGACGAGCGTCATCACCTTGGTGTGGTCGGCGATCATCTGCAACGCGAAGGTGCGATCGAAGTCCGGGCCGCTCTTCGTCGCGAGCAGGTCGTGGTCGGCGTCGACGCTCGTCGTCGTCGCGAGGGTCTTGAGGTCCGCGCCGTGGCGGCGCAGATACTCCCCGAGCCGGCGGTCGGCGGCCGTGTGATCGGCGATGAGCTGGCGTCCGAATTCGCGCACGGCCTTGGTCGAGCCCTTCTCTTTGGCGATCGAACCCATCTGAATCTCCATCTGGTTCGCGTCGTGCAACTTCTGCACGGTCGCCTGATCGAGAGCCGAGGTCGAAGGTGCCGGCGAATTGGGCATCTTCTCCTTCGGGGCCGCGAGCGCCGTGGGCTGCGCGAGCTCCTTGGGTCGACCTAGAAGGCCGTCGACGCCGCCATCGCGGCGAACTGGACTCGCCTGCGCTGCCACTGAGAACGCGGGGATCAAGAACATCGCGCCGCCGAGCAGCACTCTTTTGAGGTTTCTGTAAGTCATGGCGTCACTTCCTCTCGCGTCGTCAATCTGATGCTTACTTTCTCCTGCACAAGGGCTTCAACCACGGCATTCGAGGCCTTCAGGCATCGCCGTCACGCATCGGAGGAAAACCATGACTCACGAAGTCCACCTCGACACCACGGCCTGGAGGACTCGCTGATGTTCGTCCCACCCGTGGGTCATGCGGCGCTCTTTCACCGGCGCGCGCTGTTGCCGATCGTGAACGCCGACGGGGTCGCGCCGCATCCCGCGCCGCGCGCGCCGCGCCTGTTCGCGGACTCGGCGACTCGCGCCGACGTCGAGCCATTGCTGCGCGCCGGCCTGATCGACGGCATCACGACGAACCCGACGCTGTTGAAGAAGGCGGGCGCCGACTCGTGGGACGCGGCGAAGCGGATCATGAAGGACCTGTGCGACTTGTTTCGCCCGCACCCCGTCTCGCTCGAGCTCACGGCGCTCGACGAGGACGGGATGGTGAAGCAAGCGGCGGAGCTCGGGGCGCTCGGCGACAACGCCATCATCAAGGTCCCCGTGGGTGGCTATCGCGCCGTCGATGCCAACGCCGATCCGCTCACGGGGCTCAAGGTCATCCGGCGGCTGTGGGAGCGTGGCATCAAGGTCAACACGACGCTCGTGTTCAACACGACGCAGGCGTTGTGGGCGGCGAACGCGGGCGCGGTCTACGTGAGCCCATTCCTTGGTCGAATCCCCGACTACGCCGCCGCGCATGACGCCCCCGAGCGACCGCCGGGCAATTCTCTTTATTGGGTCGAAGGGCCCGCGGGCGCGAACGGCAAGAAGCCCGATCCGCCCGTCGCTCACAACTCCGAGTACGTCGCCGCGGGCCGGCCGCTGCGCGACGCGGGCGCGCGCTCATCTTCGAGATTGCGACCGTCTTTGCGAACTATCGCATCACGACCGAGATCCTCGCGGCGAGCCTGCGCACGCCCGCGCAGCTCACGGAGTGCCTCGTCGCGGGCGCCGACATCCTCACGGTGCCGGCGGTGCTGTTGGCCGGTGTGGCCGATCATCCCCTGAGCGATGAGGGCATGAAGGCGTTCGCAAAAGACGCGCGCGCCTTCGAGCGCTGACGGCGGCTAGACGACGGCTAGACGTGACGGGCGACCTTCGCGAGCACGAAGCCGATCGCGAAGGCGCCGAGGATGGAACGCCCCGGGTAACGCTTCACCGTGCGCAGGGCCGTGCTGCGCCAGCCTTCGAGCGCCTTGCGGGCGTCCTCGACGTGCTCGGGCATATTCTCGAGCTCGTTGGCAATGCTGGCGATCGAAGACTTCGTGTTCATGTTGGCTCCTTTGATTTGCGAGAACGTTCTCGCCACGGGGAGCATTTCAACAGGCGTGCCAGGCGTGCGCCTCACCGAAAAGCGCGAATTTACGGGGGCGCCGCGCGCCGAGCCGTTACCGCGGGGGCGCGCGGTTACTGCTTCGCAACATCGACCTCCACGTCGGCGCCGGCGCGGGCCGTCTTGCGGATCGTGTCGAGGAGCAGGTCGAGGTCGACGGGTTTGCGCATGATGAGGACGCCGCTCGGTGCCCGCGACGCATCCGACGTCGAGATTATGACGGGGATGTCGACGAGCGCCGGGTCGGCCTTCATGGCGGCGTAGACGGCGCCGCCGTCCATGCGCGGCATGAGGAGATCGAGGATCACCATGCCGGGTTTGACGGGCATCGCACGCAGGAGCGACAACGCGTCGACGCCGTTGGTCGCGACCTCGACGGCGAAACCTTCTTCCTCGAAGACGTCGCGCAGCGTCTCGCAGATCGCATCTTCATCGTCGACGACGACGATCGTAGGCGGCATCGTCGCCCGTGCCGTCAATGGAACGCCGCCGGCCCGGGCAGGGCGACAGGGGCGCGGGGCCCGCGCGGCAGGCGAATTCGGAACGTCGTCCCTGCTCCCTCCCGCGACACGACGTCGATGGTGCCCCCGTGGGCCACGACGATCTGCTGCGTGATGAACAGGCCGAGGCCGAGGCCGCGCGTGCGCTG
>JBBQJG010000037.1:0-27890 GCA_038325725.1 Polyangia bacterium
CTCGAGCCGCGCGAGAGCAAACGCGGCGAGCGGCGCCTGCGGATCGTTCGCGAACCTCGACAGGATGCGCTCGAGCGGGACGACCGCGTCGCGTGGATGCCCCGACAGGCGCGCGACGTCGGCGAGGGCGAGCAAGTCCGCGACGCCGAGGCGCTCGGTCTCGCGGCGCACGCCGGACGTCCCGAGCGCGCCGAACGCCTCGTCGGGATGGCCGCGGCGCGCGAGCTCGCGCCACGGCGCGGCCCGGCCCGGCGTCGCCTCGGCGACGGCCGGCGACGAGCCCGACTCCTCGACGACGCTCGTCGGAGTCGGCGGCGTGACGTCCGCGACGTTCTCCGCGACGACGTCGAGTGTGTCTCCCGCGACGAGCCGCCGGGCCCGATCGGGAACGCGCTCGCCTCTCACGAGCACGACGCCGTGCTCGACGGCGACGCGCAGGCGCCCCGGCGCGCGATCGCATGAAAAGCGCGTGCCCACGACCTCGACCGTCGCGAGGCCGCACTCGATCTGCCAGCGGCGCGGGCCGCCCGGACGCACGTCGAACGCGGCGTGACCGCGCTGCAGGACGCCGAGAAAGGTCGTCCCGGTCGACTCGAGCGGCTCGAAGCGCGCGCCCGCGCCGAGCTCGAGGGCTGAGCCGTCCGAGAGCGCGACGCGCGTGGCGTCCGCCGCGTCGACGACGGCGAGCGCGCGCCCGTCGGCGAAGCGCAGCGGCCCCGCATCACGCCGCACGAACATCGCGATCGCGAGCGCGGCGCACATGGCCAGCGCGACGCCGCCGAACGCGACGCGCCGCCGACGCCGGCGTGCCGCGGGAGCGCGCGCGTCGATTTGGTGCCAAATGCGGTTGAACGCCGACTCGTCGGCCGGGCCGCGCAGCTTCTCTTTGATGGGGAGCTCGAGGCGCATCAGCGGTCGTCCTCCGTGGGAAGGTCCGGTGAGACCTCCGTCGAGAGATCGACGTGGCGTCTGACGACGACGTCGGCGGCCGCGAGCCGCCGCTTGGCCGTCGCGAGCGAGCAGCGGCACGCCGAGGCGACCTCGGTCAGCTCCAAACCGTCGACGTTGCGAAGCATCCAGGCGATGCGCAGATCCGCGCTCAGGCGCGCGAGGACGCGGTCGAGGAGCGCGAGCTCGGCGCACGCCTCGGGGTGCAGGCCCGGCATCGCGAGCGCTTCGAGCGTCGCGTCGTCGACGCCGCGATCGAGCCCGACGAGACGCGCGAGGCGCAGACGCCGCAGCCGGTGTCGCACGAGGTTGACGGCGATCTGCGCGAGCCACCCGCGCAGCGCCTCGGGCTCGCGCAGCGTCGCGAGCTTCTCGAACCCGGCGATGAACGTCTCTTGGACGATCTCCTCGGCGTCGCCGCGGTTCGCGAGCAGCCGCACGGCGAGCCCCAGCAGATAGCTCGCGTGTCTCCGGTACAAGACTTCGCGGCTCCAGCGATCGTCCCCGAGGGCGCGGCGAACCAACTCGGCGTCGCTCGTCGATTCGGGCAAGCGCAGCAAGATCGGGCCGCTAGGCCGGTTCGCGGAGATCGCCATCGTCAAAAGACAGGATACCCGAGGGGGCCGTCACGGCTCACGCGCTCACGGGGAGACAGTCACCTACATCAAAATATCGAAGTATCGAAAAGATGAGCCGCGCGGAGTCTCTCGGGGCTCCCACCCGCATGACCAAAGCATCGCTCTGTGCGCGCCTCCGCGACGCCCTCTTTGTCGGTTGTCTCGCCACGGCGCTCGCCACGGGCTGCGGCGGCTCCGTCACGGCCCTGTCGCACGACGGCGGCGCTGGCGCGAGCGGCTCCGCGGGCACCCACGGTTCGGCCGGCACGAACGGATCGGCCGGCACGAACGGCTCCGCGGGCACGAACGGGTCGGGCGGCTCCGGCACGGCGGGCGCGGGCGGCCAGATCGGAAAGATCCCGCTCGGGTCGACCCAGTGCAGTGACGGCAAGGACAACGACGGCGACGGCCTCATCGACGGGGCCGATCCGGAATGCACGGGCGCCGCGGACAACGACGAGAGCTCCTACGCGACGGGCATCCCGGGCGACAACGTCGACGCCTGCAAGCAGGACTGCTTCTTCGACGGCAACTCCGGCATGGGCGACGACGGCTGCCAGTGGGAGCTGCAGTGCGACCCCAAGAACACGAACACGAAGTGCCCCTATGACCCGATGTACGTGAGCAAGCACGAGATGGCCTGCTCGACGAGCGCTTCGCAGTCGCAGAAGTGCATCGACAACTGCCGCAAGTACGTCCCGAACGGGTGCGACTGCTTCGGCTGCTGCGCCGTCCCGGGCGCGCCCACGGCGATTCGGCTCGACCCGACGTGCACGGCCAAGGACTTCGGCGATCCGACGAAGTGCTCGCCTTGCACGCAGGTCGCCCAGTGCAGCAATCCGTGCGAGCGCTGCGAGCTCTGCGTCGGCAAGACCACCGTCCCCGCCGATTGCGGCTACACGCCGCCGGGCCCCGATGCCGGAGTCGACGCATCGCCGCCGCCGCCCGACAGCGGCTACGGCACGCCTCAGTGCAACGGCGGCGTGTCGTGCGTCGCGGGAACGACCGTGTGCCCGACGGGCACCAGCTGCTTCACGGGCTGCTGCCTCGCCAACATCCCGTAGTCGGAGGCCCCTCTCCCCAACCCTCTCCCGCTTCGCGGCGAGAGGGAGACCACAGGGCGATAGAGAAGAGTCAGGCGACGAGCGAGCGCAGCACGTAGTGGAGGATGCCGCCGTGCTGGTAGTAGGAGATCTCCTGCGGCGTATCGATGCGGACGAGGACCTTGAGGTCCTTCGTCTTGCCGTCCGCCGAGGTCGCGCGCACGGTGAGCGTCTTGCCGCCGGCAAAGCCGGCGTCGAGCATCGCGGGGAGACCCACGGTCTCGAAGACCTCTTCGCCCGTGAGGCCGAGCGACGCGATGGTCTCGCCCGCCGCGAACTGCAGCGGCAGGATGCCCATGCCGACGAGGTTGCTGCGGTGGATGCGCTCGTAGCTCTCGGCGATCACCATGCGCACGCCGAGCAGCAGCGGGCCCTTGGCCGCCCAATCGCGTGACGAGCCGCTGCCGTACTCTTTGCCCGCGAGGACGACGAGCGGGACGCCCTCTTTCGCGTACAGCTCGCTCGCGTCGAAGATCGACATGGCGGCGCCTTCTGGCAGGTGGCGCGTGACGCCGCCCTCGGTCCCCGGCGCGAGCAGGTTCTTGAGGCGCACGTTCGCGAACGTGCCGCGCACCATGACCTCGGGGTTTCCGCGGCGCGCGCCGATGCTGTTGAAGTACGTCGCGTCGACGCCGGTGTCGACCAGGTACTTGCCGGCGGGGCCGTCCTTCTTGATGCTGCCCGCGGGCGAGATGTGGTCGGTCGTGATGCTGTCGCCCAACACGGCGAGCGCGCGCGCCTTCTTGATCTCCTTCACGGCGCCCGGTGCCTTCGGCATGCCCTCGAAGTACGGCGGGTGCTTGATGTACGTCGAGTCGTCCTCGAAGACGTACGTGTCGCCCTCGGGCACCTTCAGTCCTCGCCAACGCTCGTCGCCCTCGAAGACGACGCTGTACGACTTCGTGAACATCTCCGACTTGACGGCCTTCGTCATCGTGTCGAAGACCTCTTTCGTCGTCGGCCAGATGTCCTTGAGGAAGACGGGCCCGTCGGTGCCTTGGCCGAGCGGCTCTCTCTCGAGATCGAGATCGATGCGGCCCGCGAGCGCGAACGCGACGACGAGCGGCGGCGACATGAGGTAGTTCGCGCGCACCTCGGGATGCACGCGGCCCTCGAAGTTGCGGTTGCCCGACAGCACGCTGCACACGACGAGCGCGCGGTCTTCGATCGCCTGCGCGACGGCCGCGGGCAGCGGGCCCGAGTTGCCGATGCACGTCGTGCAGCCGTAGCCGACGGTGTTGAACTTGAGCTTGTCGAGGTAAGGCTGAAGGCCCGCCTCGGCGAGGTACTCGGTGACGACCTTCGACCCGGGCGCGAGCGACGTCTTGACCCACGGCTTCGTCATGAGGCCCTTTTCGACGGCCTTCTTGGCGACGAGGCCCGCGGCGATGAGCACCGACGGATTCGACGTGTTCGTGCAGCTCGTGATGGCGGCGATGACGACCGAGCCGTTGTTGACGTCGGGCTGGGCGTTGCCGACGGGGGCGAAGCCGATGTTCGTGTGGCTCGAGAGCTTCTTCTCGGGCTTCTTGGGCTTCGCGAGCGACGCGACGTTGTCCTCGAACGACTTCTTCGCGCCGTACAAGCTCACGCGATCCTGCGGGCGCTTCGGCCCCGCGACCGACGGCTCGACCGACGCGAGATCGAGATCGACGACGTCGGAGTACTCCGCCTCGGCCGTCCCAGCGCCCGAAGTTTCGTGGAACATGCCCTGCTCGCGCGCGTAGGCCTCGACGAGCGCGACCTGCTCGGCCGAGCGGCCCGAGAAGTCGAGATAGCGAAGCGTCTCGGCGTCGATGGGGAAGATGCCGCACGTCGCGCCGTACTCGGGCGCCATGTTGGCGATCGTGGCGCGGTCAGCGAGAGACAGCGCCGCGATGCCGGGGCCGAAGAACTCGACGAACTTCCCGACGACGCCCTTTTTGCGCAGGATCTCAGTGATTGTCAGAACGACGTCGGTCGCCGTGAGGCCCTCGCGGCCCTTGCCGTGCAGGCGCATGCCGAGCACCTGCGGGATCAACATCGACATGGGCTGGCCCAACATCGCGGCCTCGGCCTCGATGCCGCCCACGCCCCAGCCGAGCACGCCGAGGCCGTTGACCATCGTCGTGTGGGAATCGGTGCCGACGACGGTGTCGGGGTAAGCCTGGACGATGCCGTCCTTGTTGGGCGCCGCCGTGAACACGACGCGCGCGAGGTACTCGAGGTTGACCTGGTGGACGATGCCCGTGTCGGGCGGCACGACGGCGAAGTTGCGGAACGACGACTGGCCCCAGCGCAGGAACGCGTAGCGCTCCTTGTTGCGCGAAAATTCAATCTGCGCGTTGAGCGACAGCGCCTTGTCGGTGCCGAACTCGTCGACCTGCACCGAGTGGTCGATGACGAGCTCGGCGGGAATCAGCGGGTTGATCTTCGTCGCGTCGCCGCCGAGCTTCTTGATGGCGGCGCGCATGGCCGCGAGATCGACGACGGCGGGGACACCCGTGAAGTCCTGCAGCAGGACGCGCGCCGGCATGAAGGCGATCTCCTTGCTCGGCTCGGCCTTGGCCTCCCAGGTCGCGATGGCGCGGATGTCGCTCTCTTTGACGGCGCGGCCGTCCTCGGTGCGCAGCAGGTTCTCGAGCAGGATGCGCAGCGAGAACGGCAGGCGCGACGGGCGCAGGCCGGCCTTCTCGAGCGCGGACAGACGGAAGATCTCGAACTCACGCGCGCCGACCTTCAGGGTCGACTTGCTGCCAAAGCTGTTCGCCATCCCGCGATTCTTAGGGCGAGGGGCCGCCCGTGTCGAGGGGAGACCGAGCCGTCCGGCGCGGAACCTCGCACGCGGCGAGGCCGAGGCGCACGGAGATGTCCGCCCGGTTTCGAGAGAACCAATCGTAGAACAACCCGGCGAGCGCGCTCAGCCCCGGGACGACGAGCGGCCAGGCATAAAGGCGCCCGAACGGGAGCATCGCGAGCGCCTCGTAACAGGCGCGCGCCCGCGTCCAGCGCCGGCCGCTCACGGGGTCGAGCACGAGGATCGTCGTGTCGAGCAGCGCGGGCGGAACGTCGGGCGGCAGCGCCGCCGTGTCCTGGTTCGAGATCCAAGTGAGGCGCTCGAGCCGGTCTCTTCGCGCCATGGCGCGCATGACGTGCGTGCACACGCCGCAACCTGCGTCGTAGAACACGGTGCGCCTGCGGGACGCGACGTCGGGAGCGGACACCGTGCCGAGAGTAGTGCACGACGGGCGTCGTCGCGAGCGAGCGCTCAGAGTGCCAATAGCCGGCGCGTCCGTTGCAGAATGTGACGCCCATGGAATCAAACCGCGACTTCGTCGACCCCGAACGACAGCTTCCTGAGCCGCGCCTGACATTTCCGCCCGGGCCGCGGCGCGGGGGCTTCTGGGGCAGCCTGCTCCTGTGCGTCGTGCTCGGCGGGTTCGCGGGCTGCGAGGACGCGCCTCTTACGACGTCGGGACCTGACGGTGGTGGTCAGGTCGGCGGGAGCGGCGGCAGCAGCGCAGGCCACTCTGGCACCGACGCGGGCGCGGGCGGCACCACCCCGGACGGAATGAAGGTCTGGACCGCCAACGCGACGAAGCTCGTGGCCAAGATCCTCGGAGACGGCTTTGCCCCCGCGCCGAACCCGGCGGCGCCCTGCATGCGCGGCATGACCTACACGTTGACCACGAGCGATCGAAAGCTGAGCTGGCGCTTCTGCAACGACCTGGTCGCCGATCCGGCGATGGCGCTCAAGACCGGTGAGCGGGTGCTCTCGACGGCCGAGCTCGCCAACGTCGTGGCCGCCCTCGACACGGTGGTCGTCTCGCACGGCACAGGATGCGGCGCCGACAAGTCGACGGAGCTGCTGACGATCACGACCCCCGCGGGCGATCGAGACTTCTTCGACGATTTCTACGCCTGCAACGCGACCCCGGGCCGGACCTACGTCGCGAACACGGACTCCGTCTTCGCGGCGCTGTACGCGCTCGCCAAGTAGGCCCGGCGCGGCCCACGACGCTCAGCCCTGGGTCGCGGCGCGAGACGCCGCGTAGACCTGGTGAACGATCGTCAGGGCCGCGTGCGCGTCGCGCAGCGTGATGGGCGCCGGGCGCTTCGCCTCGACGGCGGCGACGAAGTCCGCGAGCTCGAGGCGCCACGAGTTGTCCTCGCCCGGGTACTCCCAGATCGTCGTCTCGGGCGGGCCCATCTCGGGTTTCATTTTGTAGTAGCTCAGCTTCTCGACGCCGTAGCTGCCACCGAGCCCCTCGATGTGGAGCTTGGCGTGCTTGCCGAAGATTTCGAAAGAGAACGTGTTCTTCCACTCGGTCCACGTCGCGTGCAGCCACGCGACCTGCCCCTGCGCCGTCTTCAACAACAGGAAGCCGTTGTCTTCGGCGGGCATGTCCCAGAAGAACGTCCCGACGTGGCCTTGCACGGAAGGAAAGTCGCCCAGGAACCAGCGCGACAGATCAATGAGATGCACGCCCTGGTCGAGCAACTCGCCGCCGCCGGCGATCTCCGGGTTGGCGCGCCATTCCTTGTCGTAGCCGACGCGGCCGCCGTGCCCGTAGCGCGCGCGGATGAACATGAGCGGGCCCATGACGCCCGACGCGAGCAGCTTGCGCGCCTGCTGGAACGCCGGGTGGTAACGGTGGTTGAAGCCGACGTGCACGCAGACGCCGCGACGCTCGGCCTCGGCGATCACGGGGACCAGCTCGGCGGGGTTGCGCGCCGCCGGCTTCTCGACGACGACGTGCTTGCCCGCCTGCACGGCGGCCATCGTCACGGCGGCGAGAGCGTCGTTGCTCGTCGACACAAAAACGGCGTCGACATCGGGGCGCGCGACGGCCTGCTTCCAATCGGTGAGCGCGTCGGCGCCGCGCGCCTGCTTGGCGAGCGCCTCGGCGCGCTCTTTCACCGGATCACAAACGACGACGACCTGATCCTCCGCGCGCAGCGAGCGCAGGCGCTTCGCGCCGATGAGGCCACACCCGATGATTGCGAACCTCATGAGTCGCCCCAATCCTTGCCGCGGTCCTTGGGAACGATCCGCCGCAGCGTATAGATGTCGCTCTTGTCGAGCTCGGCGCGGCGCGCCGGCAGCTCGGCCCACGGATCCCACACCGCGCTCAGCAACCTGCCCGTGATCCCGTCGCTCGCCGACGACAGCAGGAACGCGATGAGCGCCGCGCCCTTTTCGAGCGGCGCGCCGCCTTCGGCCTTCTGCTTGAGCGAGCGGTCGTAGAACGCCTGGCCGACCTTGTCAGGACCCGCGGCGAGCACCTCTTCGAGCAGGCGCGTGTTGAGCGCGCCCGGCGCGACGGCGTTGACGTCGATCTTCGTGCCGCGCAGCTCCTCGGACAGCGTCTCGGTGAAGCGCACGACCGCCGCCTTCGACGCCGCGTAGGCGGACAGCCGGGGCAACGGCGCCGTCGCCCCGCCGCCCGAGAGGTTGACGATCTTTCCCCAGCCGCGTGCGCGGAATGCGGGGAGCACGGCGCGGCACGGCAGGATCGTCCCGAACAGGTTGATCTCGATGGCCTTGGCCCACTCGAGCCAATCGACGTCCTCGATGAGGCCCTTGGGGCCGTAGACGCCGGCATTGTTGACGAGCCCATCCAACCCGCCGAGCACGTGCACCGTCTCGGCGACGAGCGCGTCGACCTCCTTGGGATTCGAGACGTCCGCCACGGTCGCGAGGACGCGCTGGCCGGTCACGGCCTTCGTCTCCAGGGTCGCCTGCAGGGCCGCCGCCGCGCGCTCGATCGACTCGCGCGAGCGCGCGCAGATGGCGACGTCGGCGCCTTCGGCGATGCAGCGCTCGGCGACGGCGAGGCCGAAGCCTTGGCTCGCGCCCGTGATGAGGATCTTCCGCCCTTGCAGCATCATGTGCGCGTCACTCTACCCGCGGCGCCGTGCCGACGGCGACGTACTTCACGCGCGCGTCGTCGCCCAGCTTCGCCGCCAAATAGCGGTTGGCGTCGAGCACGAGCGGGCGCTTGCCGTCAGCCGAGAGTTGGCCAATGCGCTCGCCCGAGAGCTCGCGAAACACGGGCCACTCCGTCGCGACGACGATCGCGTCGGCGCCGCGAATCGCGTCGTCGACGGTGCCCGCGAGCACGAGGGCGCTCGGCAGCTCGGCAGACATCTCGTGGATCGCGGGATCAAAAGCGCGAACGACCGCGCCCTGCTCGACCAACCAGTGACACAGCGCCACCGACTCCGAGCGGCGCAGCGTGTCCGTGTTGGCTTTGTACGTGAGGCCCAGGACGGCGACCGTCTTTCCCGACAGCGATCCGAGCAGCGTGCCGAGCCGGCGGCGCGCCCAGCCCCGGTGCGCGTCGTTGCTCTGCTTGACGCCGGCGAACAGAGGCGTCGCAACGCCCGCGCGCGCGCCGATGCCCAGCAAGAACGCGATGTCGCGCGCGAGCGTGCCGCCCGCGAAGGCGCCGCCCGGCCCGAGGTAGGCGCCGGGGCCGATGCGCTGCTCACTTTTCAGGCCGCGCTCGACCTCCTTCGCGTCGGCGCCCGTGGCCTCGCAGGCGGCGGCGATCTCGTTGATGAAGACGACCGACGTCGCGAGGAACGCGTTGACGGCGTGCTTCGTCATCTCGGCCGACTCGACGCTCATCCACACGAGCGGCCGGCCGAGCGGCGCGAGCAGCTCGCCGATGCGCGCGCGTGCGGCGTCGGTGCGCGCGCCGACGATGATCCGATCGGCCGTGCGAAACACCTCGAGCGCCTTGCCGAGCCGTAGATTCTCCGGCGAGCACGCGAACTCGACGCGACGGCCGGCCGCGACCGCGGCGAATGCCTTCTCGAGCCGCGCCGTCGTTCCGACGGGCACCTGCGACGAGATGAGCACGACGGCGCCGCTCGCCAGGTGCGGGAACAAACGCTCCACCTGCCCAAAGACGTACTCGACGTCCGCGACGTCGTCCTGGTTCACGGGCGTATCGAAGGTGACCCACACGACATCGGCGGCGGCGACGTGCTTCACCTCGGTCGTGAACGTCAACCGCCCGGCGTCGAGGCCGGCGCGCACGAGCTCTGGAAGCCCGGGTTCCATGATCGGCGGTTTCGCCTCGCGCAGACCGGCGACGACGGCGTCGGAGGGATCGAGGCCGACCGTGGGAAAGTGCTCCGCCACGCACGCCGCGGTCACGGAGCCGAGGTGCCAAAGCCCGTAGACGCAGACGTTCATGCTAGCGCGGGCTCATATCACACCCCCGGCCTCGGCGGCTAGACAGCGGACACGTCCACAGCTACGGTGCCCGGCGCCATGTTGGGGATCGGGCCCGCCTCGCCACGCGCTCGAGCCCTCGTCGACCGCGCGCGACGCGTCCTCGTGCCGGTCGCGCTGTTCGGCGCGACGGCCCTGCTGCTCTTGTTCGTCAACGCGAAGGAGCCGCTCGACACCTGGTTGCTCTGGCCCTACGCCGGCTTCGCGGCCGCCACCGCGTTTTGGGTCGTCTGCTGCACGAGCGTTGGTCACGCGGCGCTGCGTTTGCTGCCCGACCTGCGCCTGCCCTTTCGCGAACGGCTGCTGTTCGACTTCGCGACCGGAGTGCTGCTCTTCGCGCTCGGCCTCTTCTCGCTCGGCGTCCTCCACCTGCTGCGGTCGCCCTTCTTCTTCGTCTATCCGGTGGCGCTCGGCGCGCTGGGGGCGAAACCGCTCACGTCATATCTACGGCGCGCGCGCCGGCATTTCCGCGCCGCCCGGCGCCGGGCTTGGACAGGCCGCTCGTTTCCCTACGCCGCGTACGCCTTCGGCACGTTGGGCATCACCGTCGTCTACCTGACGATCATGCTGCCCGAAAACGCGGCGTTCGATTCGCTGACCTATCACCTGCCCATCGCGGAGCACTTCGGGGCGTGGGGACGCGTCGGCCCGTTCGTCGAGGGCTGGGTCGCGGGCGTCATCCCGCACCTCGCTTCGTGGCTCTACACGTGGCCGTTCACGCTCCGCGGCGTCAATCTGTTCGGTCGCGTCGAGCTCGCGGCGCACCTGGAGCTCGCCCTCTTCGTCGTCACGGTGTTCTCGATCCCGCTGCTCGTCGAGGCTATCTACCGGCGGCGGCGCGTTCGCGGGACCTGGGCCGTCATCTTCCTGTTCCCGGGGCTGTTTCTCTACGATTCGAACCTGTCGCTCGCCGCCGACCACGTGCTGGCGTTTTGGGGCGTTCCCATCGCGCTCGCGGTTCGACGCGTGCTCCAGCGTCCGGGCGCTCGTGGCCCCGCCACCTTGGCGGGCCTCATGCTCGCGGGCGCCACGCTGACGAAGTATCAAGCGATCTATCTCGTCGTGCCGGCCCTGTTGCTGGTGGCCCTCGCGACCGGACGCGAGCTCTGGCGGGCGCGAACGAGCCCCTTCGCGGGCCCCCTGAACCGCCGCCAGCTCTTGTGGGGCCCGGGCGCGCTCGCGCTGTCCGCCCTCGCGGCCACCAGCCCGCACTGGCTCGCGAACATCATCTGGTACGGAGATCCGCTGTATCCGATGCTCCGCGATTGGTTGCCGGCGCACCCGATGGTGAAAGGATGGGCGGGCCCGGTCGCGGCGTTCTCCGGCGGAATGACCGCCTGGACCCCGTCCGGATCGTTCCCGCACAAGCTGCTCGAGAGCGTCGTCGGGACCTTCACGTTCGCGTTCGTCCCCCACGACTGGCCGAACTTTCACCGCGACCTGCCGGTCTTCGGCTTCTTGTTCACGCTGACGTTGCCCGTCTTGCTTCTCGTACGCGGCGCTGGCCGCGCGCGGCTATTGGCCGGCGGGACCATGCTGGGTCTCTTCCTTTGGTACTGGACCTTCCACCAGGACCGCTATCTGCAGGCGCTGCTGCCATGGATGGTCGCGTCCGCGTCCGCCGCGCTGCTGTTTGCGTGGGACGCCGGACTCGTCTCTCGGATGAGCGCCGTGGCGCTCGTGGCGGCGCAGCTC
The DNA here is from genome assembly GCA_038325725.1 of Polyangia bacterium. Lineage (GTDB taxonomy): Bacteria > Myxococcota_A > Polyangia > Fen-1088 > Fen-1088 > DASZFV01. The sequence continues at coordinate 11,589 of JBBQJG010000037.1, forward strand.
GTGTGGGGCAATGACGTCCCGTGGCTCCCGAACCACGCCATGATCCGCGACGTCCCCGCGCTCCGCTCGCTGCAGCGGTTGTCCTCGACCTACCGAGGCGAAGGGCACGGGCGCTTTTCGTACGAGACAGGCTTTTCGGCCCTCGACCGCGTGCTGCCGCGCGATGCGACCGTCCTCGTCCACGAGGAATACTTGAAGCTCGGCCTGAACCGGCGTTCGCTCGCCGACAGCGCGCGGCTGCAGGCGGCGATCGACTACACCGAGCTCGCGCGCCCGGACCGCGTGGACGATCTACTCAAACGCCTCGGCGTCACCCACATCGTGTGGAGCCACGGACCGAGCATCGATCGCGAGGTCCCGGTCTCCGGCGAGCTGGTCTTCTTCGGCTACGCCCTGCGTTTCGCGGAAGGCCGACAGGACGTCGGTGGGTTGGCCATGGCGACGTTGCCGCAGCGCCGCCCCCCCCCGCGCGAGCCCGGCTCGGTCGCCGTCGTGGGATGCGGCGTCGTGCGGAGCGTGCCCCTCGCCGAGGTCGATCGTCTCCTCGCGGGGAAGGCGCCCCCGGCGGCAGACGTCGACGCGTCCGCTGCGATCGCCTCGGCCGAGTTCGTCGTCGTCGAGAAAGCCTGCCACGCGAAGGCGCTGCCGCAGGCGATGAGCCCGTTCGAACAGGCCTCCGACTGGGGCAACTTCACCTTGTGGGTGCGGCGCCTCTGACGCTCACGCGGGCTTGCGGCACGTGAGCACGCACCGGATGCCGACCGGGAACGACATCTTCTCGCCCAAGCTCAGCTCGAGCTTCATGAGCGACGACAGCAGCGGGCTCGCGCTCTTCTTGATGTCGGTCGCGACGACCTGGGCGGCCGTCTCTTCTTTCGCGTCTTTCGCGAACATGCGGTTCTTCTTCTTCACGGCCCAGAACCCCGGGTAGACGAAGAAGCCGAGGTGCGACGCCTTCTCCACGCGGAAGCCCGCGGTCTCGAAGAGGGAGACGGCGCCCGCGCGCGTGTACCGGCGGAAGTGCATGAGCAGCTTGTCGTACACATCGAACAGCTGAGGGCCGGCCGGGATCTCGATGACGGCGACGCCGCCCGGCTTGAGGATGCGGAACAGGTGACCGACGGCGGCGGCGTCGTTCTCGATGTGCTCGAGCACGTTGAGCAGCACGACGGCGTCGACCGACGCGTCCGGCAGCGGGCACTTCTGCAGATCGAATTGCAGGATCGGCACCGTCGGCATCGTGCCGGCCAACGTGACCAACGGCCCGCGGACATAGTCCGCGCCGATCAAGAACGCCTCCGGCAGCGCCGCCTGCAGGTCGCGCAGGAGGTAGCCGGACGAGCAACCGACCTCGAGCACGACGGCGTCGGGACGCGGCAGATTCCGCCGCAGCTGCTCGACGGCGTGCCTTCGCGACGCGAGATCGATGGGGTGATCCGCGCCGGCCGTGTCCTCGTGCATCGTCGTCAGGCCGTCGCTCCAGCCGGAGGCGCCGACGTCGTACGACAGGACGGGAAGCCGCGCGCCGTCGAGCTCGAAGCCCGCCGCGGTCCAGGAGGGTCGCGAGCCGCCGGCGGACGGCGATGGCCAAGGAAATCGTGCGGCGTCCATGCGAAGCTCGTAGCTGTATCAGGAAGAAGCGCGGCGCGTCCAGGGGCCGTCTGGCGACCCTCCCGCCGCCGAAACATGTTATGAGCGTCGCTCTTTCGACCCCTGCCGTGCCGTTCTCATGAGCCAGGATCAGGAACCGTCCGCGCGCGTGCCACCAGGGGCCGCGGAGGAGCTCGTCGCCGCAGGCCCGGAGCTCGTCGCCGCAGGCGCGGAGCCTGTCGCGATGATTCCCGACGCGCCGTCCCCGCTCGGCCCGTCGCGGCTCGGCCCGCGCGGGCTCGCGATGCTCGTGGGCGCGACGGTCCTGCTCGTGGCCCTCTCCGTCTGCGTGGCCGCGTTCATCCTGCAGATGACGGGCACGTTCCACGTCGACGACTCGGCGAACCTGCGCGATTTCGTGAACCGCAACCAGCTCGCCCCGCGCGTCCGCGCCCAGGTGCTGCTGCGGCTCGGTGTGGCCGCGGCGATCGGGTGCGGCCTCGTCGTCGCGCTGTACGCCCGCGGGCGCCGGTCACGAACGAAGGGCGCGCGCGCGGCCCGCGTGCTGCGGACGGCCCGGCTGCTGTCGCCGCTGCTGTTGCCGGCGCTGGCGCGGCCGCTCCTGTTGGCGAACGAGTGGGACGCGCTGTCGCGCATCGGGGGCGTCGCCGTCATCGCCCTGCTCGCCGAGCGCTGCTTCCGCGTGGCCGCCACCGAGGTCGCCGCCGGGCGGATCGCGCTCGCGCGCCTGCTCCTCCGCGCGGGCCGCCGCGTGTCGGCGTTCTCCGCCAAGCCGCGCGCCGTTGCGCCCGAGACCATCGCGATGTTCCTGGGCGTCGCGTTCTACGCCGTCTGGATGAGCTACGGGACGATCCTGCAGCACCGCCAGTTCGCGACGACGGCGTACGACCTCGGCAACTACGACAACATGTTCTTCAACCTGATGCATGGCCGCCCGTTCCGGACGTGGAGCGTGCTGCCGACGGGTGGGAACTGGTCGATGCTCAGCAACCACGCCGAATTCACGATGTTCGTCCTCGTGCCGTTCTATGCGCTCAAGCCGGGGTCGGAGACGCTGCTCATCATGCAGGCCGTCGCGCTCGCGCTCGGCGCGATCCCGCTGTATCGCCTGGCCGCGCGCCGCCTGCCGCGCCCGGCCGCGCTCGCGCTCGCGCTCGCGTACCTCTTGTACGCGCCCATGCACCAGGCGAACTACTACGACATCCACTTTCAGCCATTCGCCGTGCCGTGCACGCTGTGGGCGCTCTGGGCGCTCGACGCCGAGCGGCCCATCTTCTTCGGGATCTCCTTCGCGCTCGCGATCGGCTGCCGCGAGGACGTGCCCATCGGGTTCGTCTTCTTCGGCTTCTATCTGCTCTTCACGGGCAAGAGGACCCGCATGGCGATCGTCATGACGATCGTCGCGGTGGTCTACTTCGTCGTCGTGAAGATGATCGTCATGCCCCACTTCGGGACGTGGTGGTTCAACGAGTTCTACAAAGAGCTGTATCCGGCCGGCGAGAGCACCTATGGCGGCATCGTGAAGACGCTGCTGTCGAATCCGGCCTACGTCTTCAAGACGTTCGTCATCTACGACAAGCTCGTCTACCTGCTGCTCGTGCTCACGCCGCTCGCCTTCTTGCCGCTGCGCCGGGGCCTGCTGTGGATGAGCCTCCTGCCCGGGATCCCGTTCACGTTGCTGACGACCGCGTACATGCCAACGGTCTCGGTCAGCTTTCAGTACGTGCTCATCTACGTCCCGTTCGTCTTCGCGGCGACGGCGATGGCGCTCGGCGCCCTGCGCGATCCGGCGCGCGGAAGCCCCCGCCTGTGGGGCGCGCTGGGGAGCATCGCCTTGGCGACGTTCCTGACGACGCACGTGTGGGGCGCGATGCCGCCGGGCGACAAGTTCAAGGGCGGCTTCCGCGACATCGCGTTCCGACCCGTCACTGACGCGGAGAAGCAGAAGGCGCGCGACATCGCCGAGCTCGCCGCCAAGATCCCCAAGACGGCCAGCATCTCGGTCAGCGAGACGGAGCACCCCCACGTCTCGAACCGACTCGACATCATGACGCTGCGGCAGAGCCACGAGAACGTCGACTACATCCTGTACGCCGAGGACTCGGGCAGCTTCGGCGCCGACGCCGCGCGCGGCGCGATCGACAGCGGCGAGTACGAGGTCGTCGAGCGACGGCCGGCGTCGCGCATGACGCTGCTGCGAAGAAAAGCGCCAAAGCGCTGAAGTCCCCGCGGGGGCGAGACCGCTAGCGCGTCTCGAAGAGCCAGGCGTTCGCGCGCAGGTACTCGAGCGTGCGCAGGATGCCCTGCTGGATCGTGAGCTTGGGCGCCCAGCCGAGCTTCCGCATGCGGGCGCAGTCGAGGAAGATGAACGGGCTGTCGCCCACCCAACCGCGCTCGCCCCCCGAGTAGGTGAGCCGGGGCGTCAGGCCGAGGGCGCCCGTGATCCAGCCGATCGAATCGTTGACCGTCGTGTACTCGTCGGCGCCGAGGTTGAGGATCGTCGGCTTCCCTGCGGCGCTCCCGATGGCCGTGAAGATCGCGTCGATGCAGTCGTGCACGTAGAGGTACGACTTGCGCTGCTTGCCGTTGCCGAGCACGTGCAACGTCTGCGGGTCGTCGCGCAGGCGCTTGTAGAAATCGAAAACGTGCCCGTGCGTGTAGCGCTCGCCGAGGATCGAGACGAAGCGGAAGATCCAGCCCTGGAAGCCGTAGCCCTCGCAGTAGGCGCTGATGAGCCCCTCGCCCGCGAGCTTCGAGGCCCCGTAGAGCGACGTCTGCACGGGGAACGGCGCGTCCTCGGGGGTCGGGAACACCGACGACTCGCCGTAGATCGAGCCGGTCGAGCTGAACGCGACGCGCTTGACGCCGTTTGCACGCATGGCCTCGAGGACGCCGAACGTCGCGAGCGTGTTCTGCTGGACGTCCCTTTCCGGATGCTCGAGCCCGAAGCGCACGTCGGCGTTCGCCGCGAGATGAAAAACGAACTCGGCGCCGCGCATCGCCTTGGCGAGGGCGGCGCCGTCGAGGACGTCGCCCTGCACGAGCGAGAAGCGCGGGTTTGCGAGCGCGTCGCGCAGGAACTCGCGTCGGCCCGTCGACAGGTTGTCGTACGCGACGACCTCGTCGCCGCGCGCGAGCAACCGATCGACGAGGTTGCTGCCGATGAAGCCGGCGCCGCCCGTGACGAAAGCCTTCATGACTCCGATTCCCCCTGGAGCTTCTCGATGCCGAGAGAATCCTCGACGATGAACTTGGGCCGCCGCTTCGTCTCCTCGTACGTGCGACCCACGTACGCGCCGAGGAGGCCCATGCCGATGAACTGGATGCCACCCAAGAACAGCATGAGGATGACCATCGTCGCGAGGCCCTGGGCGAAGCTGTACAGGTTGTAGGCCTTCAAGACGACGACGACGGGGATCGCGAGCATCGCGAAGCCGGCCATCGTGATGCCCACGACGACCATGAGGCGCAACAACGCATCGGAGAACGCGACGATGCCGTTGAAGCCGATCTTGAGGCTGCCCGTGAGGCGGTTGTACTTGCCGTCGCCGGCGGCGCGCGCGTCGCGGTTGAACGACAGCAGCACCGTCTTGAACCCGACGACGCTCGTGAGGCCGCGCAGGAAGCCGTGGCTCTCGCGCAGCGCGACGATCTCGCGGACGACGCGGCGATCGAGCAAGCGAAAGTCGCCCGTGTTGCGGGGGATCGGCACGATGGCGATGCGGTTGATGACCCAGTAGCCGACATACGAAATGATCCGCTTGATGAGCGTCTCGCCCTCGCGCGACGTGCGCTGGGGGATGACGACCTTATTTCCCTCGCGCCACAGGCGCACCATCTCGGGGATGAGCCGCGGCGGGTCCTGCAGGTCGCAGTCGATGATGATGACGGCCTGGCCCGTCGCGTAGGTCATGCCGCCGGTCGTCGCCGCGGGCTGGCCGAAGCGCCGCGAGAAGAGCAGCAGCTTGATGCGCGGATCGCGCTCGTTCTCGGCGCGGATGAGCTCGACCGTGCGATCGGTGCACGGGTCGGCGACGAAGATGATCTCGTAGTCCTCGGTGACCTCGGCGAGCGCCGGCCGGATCGCGGCGAGGAACTTCGGAAGCGTCTGCTCCTCGTTGTAAACGGGAACTACGATCGATAGCAGAAGACTAGACATCTTCGAATAAGGGGGGCCGCAGGAGGCGGGAGACCTTAGCAGCGGGGCGAACGAGCGTCCAGCCCACGTGCCGAGCGTCGGCCCCATTGGGAAATGTGGTATGAGCGCCGAACCCGCCGTGCTGGGACTTTCATGAGTCAGGGCCCCGACCCGCAAGCGCCCGGCGAGGCGTTCCTCGCGCCCGCGGACGAGGCGCCGGGCGCCGCGGACGACGCCTTCGCCATCGCGTCTTCGCCCGCGCCTGCTCACGAACGGCGTTGGCGGCGATGGGCGCGTCGGCTTCGTGCCGACCTACGTCCGCGAGCGCTCGCGATCTTCCTGCGAGGCGTGTTGCTGTTCACGCTCACGGGCCTCTCGCTCGTCGCGTTCGTGTTTCAGTTGACGAGCACCCTCCGCGCGCACCGCGTGTGGACCCTGGCCGACTTCGTGGCCCACAACCAGATCCCGATGCACGCGCGCATGCAGATGCTCGCGTGGATGGGCGTTGGCGGCCTCGCGGGCGTCGTCGCGGCCGTCGTCTGCTACCGCCGTCGCGCGCGTGAGCGCTCTGGCGCAGGCCGCGCCATCCGCGTGCTCCGCGCGGGCCGTCTGTTTTGGCCGCTCGTGCTGCCAAGCCTCGCGTGGTCGCTGGTCGCCGCCACGGGCTGGGATCCGTTGTCGCGCGTCGCCGCCATCGCGTGCCTCGCCGTCCTCACCGAGCTCTCCGTGCGCGGCGCCGTGACCGAGGTGCTCGGCGGCCGGCTCGCGCTCGGTCGACGGCTCGCGCGCGCCGGCGAGGCCCTCACTCGCGCGGTCGCGCGCGCGCGCCTCGTCGCCCCGCTCGAGGGCGTGATCTTGCTGCTCGCCGTGACGTTTTACGCCGTGTGGATGAGCTGGGGCACGATCCTGCAGCACCACCACTTCGGCACGGCGGCGGCCGACCTCGGCACCTACGACACGATGTTCTTCAACGCCCTGCACGGCCACCCCTTCCGAAGCCCTGCCCTCTTTCCCAAGGGCCCGAGCTGGTCGATGCTCGGCACGCACGCCGAGCTCACGATGTTCGCGCTGCTGCCGTTCTACGCGCTGCGGCCCGGCGCCGAGACGCTGCTCGTGCTGCAGGCCGTGGCCCTCGCGAGCGGCGCGATCCCGCTGTACCGCTTCGCCGCGCGCCGGGTGTCGCGCCCGACCGCGCTCGTGCTCGCCCTCGCCTACCTGCTCTACGGCCCGACGCACGAGGCGAACTTCTACGACTTCCACTTCGCGCCCTTCGCCACCGCGTTCACGCTGTGGGCCGTCGACAGCCTCGATGCGCGTCGTCCCCTGCTGTTCGCGCTGTTCTTCGCGCTGGCCCTCGGCTGCCACGAGGACGTCGCCCTCGGCTTCGCCGTCCTCGGCCTCTACCTGCTGCTCCGCGGGAAGCACCAGCGCGCGGCGCTCGCGACGACCGTCGTCTCAATGGCGTACTTCGTCGTCATCAACCTCGTCATGACGCGCTTGCAGGTCGCGCCGGCGTCCGAGTCGATCATGGCGACGGCGACCACGACGAGCGGCGCCGTGAAGATGCTGGTCGCGAACCCGCTCTTCGCGTGGAAAACGTTCATCACGATCCAGAAGCTTGCCCTGTTCCTGCTGGTACTGGCGCCGTTGGCCTTCCTGCCACTGCGGCGAAACCTCTTGTGGATGGCCCTGCTGCCCGCCGTGCCGCTCACTCTACTCACCACCGGCTACGGGCCGACGCTCCAGCTCAGCTTCCAGTACGTGCTGCTGTATCTCCCGTTCGTGTTCCTCGCGTCGGCGCTCGCGCTCGCCGCGTTCCGCGCGGCGCCGAACGGGCGCGCCCGCCTCGCCGGCGCGCTCGGCGGCGTCGCGATGGCGACGTTCCTCACGACCCGCGTCTGGGGCGCCATGCCGCCCGGCGACCAGTGCAGCGGCGGCTTCCGCGACATCCCCGCGCTCAGGGCCACGACGGCGGCCGAGACGCAGAAGGCGCGCGACCTCGCCGAGCTCGCCGCCAAGATCCCGAAGGACGCCGCCGTCGCCGCGACCGAGAGCGAGCACCCGCACCTCTCCGCGCGCCTGAATCCCCTCGCGCTTCGCAACGGGTACGCGGGCGCCGACTACATCCTCTACGCCGAGGACGGCGTCGGCAACGACTTCGCCCGCCAGGCGCTCGCGAGCGGCGCCTACGAGGTCGTCGAGCAGCGAGCGACGTCGCGCCTGTCGCTGCTGCGAAAGAAGCCTTAGGAACGGCTTTCCCGGGCGGGGGCCGATATGACAGACTCGCAAGTCCTAACCTGGAAGGAATCCCCATGAGCGACGCGATCCCCAGTCTCGACAAGCTGAAGATCTTCGCCGACGGCGCGGCCCTCGCGCCCATCCTCGAGCTGTACAAGAACCCGCGCATCTCTGGGTTCACGACGAACCCGACGCTGATGCGCAAGGCCGGCATCTCGGACTACCGCGCCTTCGCGCACGAGGTCTTGGCCGCCATCAAGGACAAGCCGATCTCGTTCGAGGTCTTTGCCGACGAGTTCTCCGAGATGAAGCGCCAGGCGCTCGAGATCAAGACGTGGGGCGACAACGTCTACGTCAAGATCCCCATCACCAACACGAAGCGCGAGTCCGCGGCCCCGCTCATTCGCGAGCTGGCGAGCTCGGGCGTGAAGCTCAACGTCACGGCGCTCTGCACGCTCGACCAGGTGCGCGAGACCTGCGCGGCCCTCAAGGGCGGCGCACCTTCTGTCGTCTCGGTGTTTGCCGGCCGCATCGCCGACACGGGCCGGGATCCGATCCCGCTCATGAAGGAAGCCCTCACGATCTGCCGCGCCGCCGGCAAGGGCGTCGAGCTCCTGTGGGCCAGCCCGCGCGAGCTGCTCAACATCATCCAGGCGGCCGAGATCGGCTGCGACATCATCACGGTGACGCCCGACGTGCTCGCGAAGCTGCCGGGCATCGGCAAGGACCTCGCGCAGTTCAGCCTCGAGACAGTGCAGATGTTCTACCGGGACGCCCAGGCGTGCGGGTTCAAGCTGTGAGCGGCACGGGTTCAGACGCCGCGTCCAACCAGGCCTTCGTGCGCCTGTTTCTCGACGAGACGCTCGAGGCGGTCAAGAAGATCGACGCCGCGACGGTCGACGCGCTCGCGACCGGCCTGGCCGCCGCGCGCGACGGCGGCGGTCGCCTCTTCATCCTCGGCGTCGGCGGCTCGGCCGGCCACGCGAGCCACGCCGTCAACGACTTCCGCAAGATCTGCGGCTTCGAGGCCTACTGCCCGACCGACAACGTCTCGGAGCTCACGGCGCGCGTGAACGACGAAGGCTGGGAGACCAGCTTCTCCGAGTGGCTCAAGGTCTCGCGCCTCGGCGCGCGCGACGCCCTGCTCGTGTTCTCGGTCGGCGGCGGCAACGTCGAGAAGAACGTCTCGCCCAATCTCGTCCGCGCGCTCGAGCTCGCCGGGCAGGTCGGCGCGCCCGTGTTCGGCATCGTGGGCAAGGACGGCGGGGCGACGGCCAAGGCGTCGAAGGCATGCGTGATCATTCCGACGGTGTCGCCCGATCGGATCACGCCGCACACCGAGGGCCTGTGCGCCGTCGTGTGGCACCTGCTCGTGAGCCACCCGGCGCTCAAGCAGAAGCAGACGAAGTGGGAGTCGACTGTAGCTCCCGCCGCCCGCTGAGGCTCAGGCGCTCGCGCCGCCGCGACAGCTGTCCGGCGAGCGCGGACCCGAACACCGCGACGAACGAACAGACGGCCAACAGGCCCAGGGACAACGCGCGCAACGCCGACCACGCGCGGTCGGGGTGAAACTCGTACCCGACCTCGTGCTCGCCCGCGTCGATCCACGTCCCGAGCCAGACGCCGTCGCTCAAGGTCTCGTCGTGCGACCTCGGGTGGCCGTCGATCGTCAGCACGTTCCACGGGAACGCCTGAACGTTCGTGCTGACCTCTGACCGGACGTCGGCGTGCACATGCGCCGAACCGACGACGCCGAAGCCCTTCGGTCCTCCGACGGTCAGCTTCACCTTCTGCTGGGGCGCGGCGGCGTCGAACTTCGAGAAGGCCTCCGAGGTGGAGTAGTCGTTGCCTCCGAAGAAGCCGCCGGGCGGGTTCGCGTAGTCGGTGACGTCGGCGCCTCCCCCGCCTTCGAGGCAGCGGGGCAGCTTGCAGCCCACGCCGAACATCGCGACGACGACGCCGGCCGCCATTACGATCCTGACGAGCTGGAACCTGGCGGCGTGGCCGTGGGCGCGCGCGGACGCCGCGAGCACGCCCGTGAGCACCCCGAGCGCCGCCAGGTTCACGAACGCCACGAGGCGGTATGGGAACTGGATGATCGTGAAGGCCTTCGGCAAGACGTTCCAGGCGGATGGGGACGTCGAGAGCATGAACAACGCCCAGGTCGCCGCCGCGCAGAGCGCGGCGAAGGCGAACGCGCGACGGGCCTGACGGTCACGCGCGCCCGCCAAGAGCGCGACGAGGGCGAGCAGAAGCGGCGCGACGACGAGCGAGACATTGACCTGCGGGTCGAGGTTCGGGGTCGACACCGCCTCTGGCCCCATGGTTGGCAGCAGAGACCATCGGGTCGCGACGGCGTCGAGGCTCGTCGGAAAGAACGTGAGGCCCTCGTTGTGCACGATTTGAAGCTGTCCGTGAAATTTGGTGACGACGTACAACCACGGCGCCAAGACGCCCGCGCCCAGCGCGCCGATGGCGAGCGAGTCTCTGAGCACACGTTTCCGATCGGGGCACCACAAGAGCGAGGCCAGCCAGAGCACCGCGAAGGTGAGGCCGCCGAACAGCGCCGTCGGCGGGTGAATGCCGGCCGCGAACGCCAGCAGCAGCCCCGCCCCGAGGCCGGCCCTCGAACGCCGCGCCGGATCGCGGGCGTAGAGCGCCCACAGACACGCGCCCGACTGCAGCGCCGTGATCGCGATGAACTCGGGGAGCGCCGCGCGGTTGTACAGGTCCGTGAGCGGGTAGATCGCCCACGTCACGATGACCGCCGCGGCGCACGCGACGACCTCGTCCCGCGTGACGTCCCAAAGGAGCGCGCGCACGCTCGCGAACTGCAGCAACAGCAACGTCGCCACCGCGAGCGTCAGCGCCGCCCGCGCGCCGATGACCGTGCTCAGCGCGCCGAGCGGGGGGAGGTAGAGGCTGCCGTAGAACATGGGCGTCGCGCGCCCGATCGCTTCGTTCGTGTCGAACGTCGCCGGCAGACGGCCGAACGCCTTCAGCGACTCGCCCACGTACCCGATCATGCCCAGGTGGTTCGGCCAGTCCCCGAAGAAGGGATGGGTCCACGCGAACAACGGGATGCAGACGACGAAGACGGCGAAGGCGGCGAGCCAAGTCCAGCGGAGCGTCATTGAAGGTGATGACGAGGCTCATCAACCTTCGTGCCAGCACATCCTGCGCGAACGCACCGCCGGATCGAGCGGTCTCGGGCGACCGATCCGCGATCAGCGCGAGGCTTGCACGACAACGCTGTCGCGATCGCGTCGCCTCGCCTCTCGGGCTAGAGGATCTTCGTCCCCTCGTAGTCGAAGCTCAGCTTGATCTCCATGAGCCCCTCGCGCTTGAGGGCGGCGCGCAGCTTGGCCTTCTCCTCCGTGTAAAAGAGGAGGAATCCGCCGCCGCCCGCGCCGATGACCTTGCCGCCGATCGCGCCGTTGCCGAGGGCCAGGTCATACCAACGGTCGATGTCGGCGTTGCTCATGAGGGGCGAGCGCTTCTTCTTGTGCAGCCAGTGCTCGTGCATGAGCTCGCCGTAGCGCGACAGGTTACCGGCCTCGATGGCCTCGCGGCTCCGGTAGCCTAAATCCTTCACGAAGTGGAGGTTGTCGATCATCGACTGATCGTTCTTCTTGCTCTTGTCGTCCTGCTCTTTGAGGACGGTCGACGCCGAACGGTAGTAGCCCGTCGACACCATGACGAGGTTGTCCTCGAGCAGATCGATGATCTCGTCGCTCGCCTTCAAGGGCGTCGCGTCGACCTTGCCGTCCTGGCGAAAATCGAAAGCGGTCATGCCGCCGAAGGCCGCGATGTACTGGTCCTGCTTGCCGATCGGCTCCTTGAGCAGGTCGAGCTCGATGTGGCAAGCCATCTCGGCGAGATCGGGCGCGTGGATGAAGTGGCGCTTGTGCTTGTGCAGCACCTTGAGCAGGCAGGTCGTGAAGGTGCCCGACGAGCCGAGCCCCGTGCCCGCGGGGATGTCGGCGACGCTGACGACCTCCATGTTCGGCGCGTCGACGCCCGTGAGCTTGAGCGCCTCGCGGATGATGGGGTGCTTGATCTCGGCCACGGACTTCACGCGCTCGATCTGCGAGTAGCGGAAGACCATCTCCTTGAGCGGCGTCAGCTGGAACGTCACGTAGACGTACTGCGTGATCGCGGCCGACAACACGAAGCCTCCGTGCGCCCGATAGTACGACGGCAGGTCCGTGCCGCCGCCGCCGATGCTGATTCGAAGGGGGCTCCGTCCGATGATCATGCCCGTTGAATACCGCGAAGCTGACGGGCAGAGAAGTGGGTACGCGCCCGCGCTAGGCGACGGACGCCGACGGCTTGACCGCGCGCGCGGCGAGCATGAGCCCGAGCGGCGTGGGGCCGAGCGCGCGGTCTGCAAAGGCGAGCGCCTTCGCGAGGGACGGCGCGAGGCCGAGGCGGCCGAGCTTGAGGTAGTCGAGGCCCGTCGCGAGCAAGGGGCCGAGGGCGTCGACGGTCTGGACGTCGCTCACGACGAGGCCGCTCGAGCCGAGCAGCTCGCGGTACTCGTCGACGCGGAAGGCCTTGTGGTCCTTCGTGAAGGCCGTGTCGTTCTTGCGCAGCGCCTTCTTGAGCCACTCGAGCGGCGTGATGAAGCGGGGATCGTAGGCGACGAGCGTCGCGCCCGGCTGGAGCACCCGCGCGATCTCGGCCATCGCGATCACCGGGTCGGGGAAGTGATGGAGCGCGTTCGTCGTGATGGCCGCCGCGAAGACTCCGTCCTTGAACGGCAGGCGGTGCACGTCCGCCTCGACGAGCCCCGCGTAGCCGACGCGCACCTCTTGCAGGAGCTTGCCGTGGAAGTCCGTGCCCACGAGGTTGTCCCGGCCGCGGCCGACGCGCGTGAGCGCTTCGCCGAGCTTGCCGATGCCGCAGCCGATGTCCAAAATCGGGCCGGGCGCGATGCCTTCGAGCCAGTCGGCGAGGCGCGGCAGTACCTCGCGCTCCCAGTCGTTCATGATGAACGTCGGATCGACGTAGAGGGCATGCGCGTGGCCCTGCGCCTCGAACTCGGCGGCGAAGCGCTCGTCGCGCGCCTCGGCGCCGTCGCTGAGGCGCGGGACGCCATCGCGCACGGGAAACTCCGCGCCGCACGCCGCGCAGCGGAGCCGTTCGCCCCCGGCGAGCGCGCCGCGACAGCGCGGGCACGCGAGCAGCGGCGCCAAGATCGCGGGCATGGTCATGGCGTGTTGACCTCTTCGCCGATGACGTAGACGGGCTTCTGCTGCGATTCGTAGTACGTGCGCACGAGCAACTCGGCGAGCAGGCCCATGCCGATGAGCTGGATGCCTACAACAAAAAGCATGACGGCGAGCAAGAGCAGCGGGTTGCGGTGCGCGTAGTGGTCCGGGTGGATGTACTTGTCGATGAGGGTCACGGCGCCCGACGTGACGCCCAGGACGATGGACACGAAGCCCCAGAAACCAAATAGGTAGAGAGGCTTCGTCGCGTAGTCGCCGAGGAACTTCACCGTCACGAGATCGAGCAACACCTTGAGCGTGCGCCCGAGGCCGTACTTGGACTTTCCTTCCTTGCGCGCGTGGTGCCGGACGACCTGCTCGGTGATCTTCGCGCCGGACCACTTCGCGTAGACGGGGATGAACCGGTGCATCTCGCCGTACAAGTGCACGGGCTCGAGGACCTCGCGGCGGTACGCCTTGAGCGTGCAGCCGTAGTCGTGCAGGCGCACGCCCGTGACGCGCCCGATGAGCCAGTTCGCGATCACCGAGGGGAGCTTGCGGGTGAGCGCCTTGTCCTGACGGTTTTTGCGCCAGCCCGAGACGATGTCGTAGCCCTCTTCGAGGCGCCCGAGCAAAAGCGCGATGTCGTCCGGATCGTTCTGGAGATCGGCGTCCATGGGCACGACGTAGATGCCGCGCGCGCGATCGAACCCCGCGGCCATCGCCGCCGTCTGGCCGAAGTTGCGGCGGAAGCGCACGAGCCGCAGCCAGGGCCGCGTCGCGGCCGCGGCCTTGAGCAGCGGGAAGGTGCCGTCGCTCGAGCCGTCGTCGATGATGATGACCTCGGCGGGGCGTCCCGCGGCCTCGAGCTTGCCGACGGCGTCGTCGAGCGCGGCGCACAGGCGACCGACCGTCTGCTCTTCGTTGAAGCAGGGAATGACGACGGAGACTTGGGGGGCGGCGGCCACGGCGGGCATCATGACAGCGCCGAGCGGGCGTGTTAAGAGCGGGCTCGCTCCATGTGCGGCATCGCAGGCTTCATCGAGCGTCGAGCGAACCCCGAGCCGCTGCCCCGCATGCTCGCGCGGCTCGCTCACCGGGGGCCCGATGGCGAAGGGGCTTGGCTCCGTCAGTCGGGCGCGTGGCACGTCGCGCTCGGGCATCGCCGGCTCGCCATCATCGACGTCGCGGGGAGCCCGCAGCCGATGGAGACGGAGAGCGGCGCCGTCGCGCTCACCTACAACGGCGAGGTCTACAACTTCGTCGCGCTGCGCGCCGCGCTCGAGCGCGCCGGCCGCACGTTTCGGACCCAGGGCGACACCGAGGTGATCCTCCAGCACGTCGAGCAGCACGGCGTCGCGGGGATCGCCGCGCTCGACGGCATGTTCGCATTCGCGCTGTGGGACGCGGCGGCGCGGCGGCTCACGCTCGCGCGCGATCGCGCGGGCATCAAGCCGCTGTACTACGCCGAGCTCGCCGACGGCGGGATCGTCTTCTCTTCAGAGCTCACGAGCCTCCTCGCGCACGGGGGGGTTCGGTCCGAGCTGTCGGTCGAGGGGCTCGCCTCGTATTTCTTCTCGGACTACGTCCACCCGCCCGGCACGATCGTGCGCGCCGTGCGCAAGCTGCCGCCGGGCCACACCGTCGTGTGGGAAGACGGGCGGCTCGGCGCGCCGCAGGCCTACTGGCAAGTCCCCGGCCCCGCGGCGCCGCCCGCGCGCACGGAGGACGCGCTCGCGGCGGAGCTGTGGGACACGCTCGGGCGCGTCGTCAAAGAGCAGCTCGTGTCCGACGTCGACGTCCCTGTGGGCATCTTCTTGAGCGGCGGCATCGATTCGTCCTGCGTCGCGACGCTGGCCGCCGCGGCGGGTGGGCGCATGAAGGCGTTTTCGATCGGCTTTCAGAATGCGACCTTCGACGAATCCGCGTACGCGAAGCAGGTCGCCGCCGGGTTGAACGTCGAGCTCGTCTCCGAGACGTTGGGGGAGCACAACCTGCTCGATGTCTTGGACGTCGCGCTCGACAAGCTCGACGAGCCGATGGCCGATCCGTCGTTCCTGCCGACGTTCTTGCTGTCGAAGCTCGCGGCCCAGCACGTCAAGGTCGTCGTCGGCGGCGACGGCGGCGACGAGCTGTGGGGCGGCTACCCGACCTACCGCGCGCACGGCTACGCCGCGCTCTACGCGCGCCTGCCGGCCTTCGTGCGCAAGGGCGTCATCGAACGCGCCATCGGCTGGCTGCCGCTCGACGACCGCTACCAGAGCCTCGAGTGGAAGCTGCGGCGGTTCACCGAGCGCTGGGACGACGATCCCGTCACGCGCCACCTGCGCTGGATGTCGAGCGTCGATCTGCCCGAGCTTTCGCGCGCGCTGCCCACGGCGCGTGGCCTGCGGCCCGCGACGCTCGACGCGCGCTTGCCCCAGACGGACGATCAGCTGCAGCGGATCCTCGCGCTGGACTTCACGACGTACCTGCCGGGCTCGGTGCTCGCCAAGGTCGATCGCGCGTCGATGGCGCACGGCCTCGAGGTGCGGCCGCCCCTGCTCGCCAACGCCGTCGTCGATCTCGCGTTCTCGCTTCCCTCGCAGTACAAGCTGCGCGGCAAGATCGGCAAGGTGCTGCTCAAGCGCGCCGCCCGCGGCCACGTCCCCGACGCGATCATCGATCGCCCCAAGAAGGGCTTCGGCATCCCGCTCGGCACGTGGCTGCGCGGCCCGCTGCGCGAACGCATCGAGAGCGTCGTCGGACCGTCGCCGCTGTGGGAGACGGGCCTGCTCGACCGCGCCGTTTTCGCCGGGTGGAACCGCGAGCATCAAGCCAAGGAGCGCGACCACGGCAAGGCGCTGTGGGCGCTGCTCGTGCTGGATCATTGGTTCCGCCGCCACTACAGTGCGTCCGCCTCAGGCGCCCCATGAGCACCGACTCTCAACGTGACCACAGCGGCTCGCCCGATCGGTTCGGCTACGAGTGGTCGAACTATTCGGAGATCCTCCCCGAATCGCGCGGGCAGCTGCAGCGGTGGCTGGGACCGACGACGCTCGAATCGTTTCGCGGCAAGCGCGTCATGGACGTCGGCTGCGGTATGGGCCGCAACCCGTACTG
>JBBQJG010000038.1:0-27442 GCA_038325725.1 Polyangia bacterium
CGCGAGCAGCGTCGCGATCGAGAGGCTGTTGTCCGTCGAACCATCATTCACGGCAACGATCTCGAAAGCGAGCCCGAGGCGGCGGAGATGGCTCGCGAGCGACCGGATCTGATGACCCACGCGGTCCTCGTCATTTCCCACGGCCAAGACCACGGAGATCTCCGGCTCTAGGGACGGACGGGGACTTTGCTCAGCCATGGGCCCCTTCAGAGCATTCAATGTGCCGGTCCTCTTCACTTACGTAATTTCATATAGTTAGCGCCTATGCCGGGCCCCGGCGTATAGCGCGCTGCGCACCAAATCGCACAAAAGGGTGCGAATCTCGTTACACGGTGGTTACAAATGGGGCGCGAGGCCCAGGCCGCGGCGAAGGGCGGATCCCAAGGCCAGAACGTCGCCGGAAGGCACGACGCGCACCTCGGAAGACCGATCCGCCAGCTCGGCGAGGCCTCCGGAATCGGAGACCACGGCTAGTAACCCTGTCGCGAGCGCCTCGAGCGTCGCGAGGGGAAGTCCTTCGGTGCGGCCGTTGGGCAGGACGCGCGAGGGTTGCGCGTAGAGATCGGCCGCGCGCAACCAGGCCCCGACTTTGTCGCGCGAGACATGCCCGACCAAGTGGAGGTCGACCCCGAGGCCCTCGGCGAGGCGACGGAGGCGTTCGCGCTCGGGCCCTTCGCCGACGAGCGCGAGGCGAATGCGCGCCTCGCGGTCGTGCCGCGGGGCGCACGCGCGCACGAGAAGATCGAAACCTTTGATCGGCACGAGACGACCGACGCCGACGACCGTCGGACCCGCGACGCCGAGAGACGCTCGTAGGCTCAGATCGGGACGCGCCGCTGGCGCGAAGAGCCCGCAGGGAACGGGCAGCGCCTCGACGGAGCCGGTCGTGCCGCCCGCGAGCACGGCGAACCGACGACGCAGCGCCTCGCTCACAAACACGAGCCGAGCGCCGCTCGCGACGAGCGCGCGCGCCATCGAGCGTCCAAACGGGACGCGCTCGAGCAGCGCGACATCGCCCGAGTGAGCGGTCGCCCTGTGAGGCAAGTTGGGCGCGGCGCCGGCGACGACGAGCGCCGAGGGCGCGAGCCAGTGGCTCTCGACGCGAGACCAGCGGCCGGCCTGCGCCCTCACCTCGGCCGCGAGCGCGACGGTAAAGCGCAGCGCCGCGAGCCGCGCGACGGTGGTCCCCGCCTCGAGCGCCTCCGGCGCGCCCGCGCGCGCGAAGAGATCCGCGGCCGTCCCGACGCGCGCGGCGAGCCGCGTGATCGTGAAACGACCTCCCGTCGGCGTCACGACTTCGGAGACACCTGGCGCCCCGGCGCCGGCCGCCGCGAGCACGTCGACGTCGTGTCCCTCGGCGAGCAGCGTTGCCACGCGATCGGCGACGAACGTGCCGGCGCCGTCGTCAGGGCCGCGCGGATACGAGGTCGTGACGACGCCGACGCGCACGGCAGCGAAGCCTCAGGCGACCTTCTGCGAGGACGCTGCGGACGTCAGCGACTCGAGCACGCGCGTCTCCCGTCGCGGCGAAGCGGGCAGCCACGAAGCGAGCCGAGACGACCACCGGCGCGCGAGCCCGCGAGCGAGGATCAGCGCGATCGGCAGCATGACGCGCGTGGGCCGTAGACCAGACCGCCACGCGGGGCCGTACACGGGACGCACCGGGACGTCGACGACGCGGGCGCCCGCGGCGCCGAGGCGCGCGAGCACGTCGTTCGGGTAGCCGTAGCGCGCGAACATGCGCCCAGGTCCGATCGCGAGCAGCGCGTGGCGCGACGCCGCCGTGTAACCGCACTGGGAATCGAACATCCGCCAGTATCCAGACGCCACCCGCGTCGCGAGCGACAACACGACGCTGCCGAACAGCCGCGCGAGCGGCATGCTGCGCCAGCCGCCGGGCCAGGCGAAGCGGTTGCCCTTGGCGTAGTCGGCGCGATCCTCGACGACGGGCTCGAGCAACCGCGCGAGGTCGGCGGGATCCATCTGCCCGTCACCGGCCATGACGGCGGTCACCTGCGCGTCGAGCTCGAGCGCGCGCGCGTAGCCCGTGGCGATCGCAGCGCCGACGCCGCGGTTGTGCTCGTGCCGAACCACCTCGACGACGCGCGACCGCGCCCGGCGACGCCCCGCCTGTCGGAGCGCGACGCTCGCCGTGAGATCGACGCTGCCATCATCGACGACGATGATGTGATCGACGTAGCCGGGAATCGAACGCACGGTCGCGGCTATCTTGTCGCCTTCGTTGAAGGCCGGAACGACGACGGCCACGGTGCGCCCGCGAAACATATCGGGCAAGCATTCGGATGGACGCGGCCCGTGTCAACGGGCAAAGGCCCGCCCGTCTAAAATTCCGAGCCGTCGTCGCTGATGTGGACGTGCGATTTCTTGGCCGGCGTCGCGCTGTGATGATGGGGACGCGGAGCGCTCTTGTCGCCGTCGTCGACCGGCGGCGCGACTTGCGGCGCGACCGTGGGCGGGGGCGGCGCGGGTGCCACCGGTTCTTCCACCTTGGGCGGCGGCTCGACGCCCTTCGCCTTGAGGTTGATCGACAGCGGCATCTCGTTGATGACCCGCTGCTCGTAGTCCTCGTAGCCTTCCTTGCGCAGGATCAGCTTCACGGCGCTCTTGCCGTTGAGATCGATCGGCAGCGTCACGGGCGTCGCGCCGAAGACCTCGCCGTCGATGAAGATGTCGGCGCCCGAGGGGTCCGACTTCACGAAGATGTGAAATCGCTTCGACGGATCGCCGGCCGGCTGCAGGCGCGCCGGGTCTTCGCCCGGCAAGAGCTTCTTCGTGACGCCGCCCTTCAAGACGAAGAAGCCGCCGACGCCGAGCACGAGGGCGGCTGCCGCGGCGCCGCGCCACTTTGGCTTCGGCTTGAGCGACACCTCCTCGGCCGGCACCATGTTGGCGACGGCCGAGCGCGACGGCGTCCTCGTCACGGTGTTCGTGCGCGTGATGGGCGGAACCGTCGGTGAGCGGAGCGCGCGGATGCTCGAGCTCGTGACCTGCGCGCTCGCGTTGACGGACAAGCGCGGCGACGGCGCACCGCCCGCGACGGGAAACAGATCGTGCAGCATCTGCGCGAGGTGCGTCGGCTGGAAGCGCGCCGCGTGGACGACATCGTCGAGCGCGTCGGCCATGTCGGCGGCCGTCGCGTAGCGCTTGTCGCGATCGCGCGCGAGCGCGCGCAGGATGATCGCGTCGAGCTCGGGCGGCACCATCGGGTTCTGCTGCGACGGCGGCGGCACCTCGCAGCGGCGCACGCGCTCGATCGTGAGCACGTCGTTGGTGCCCTTGAAGAGCCGACGGCCCGTGAGCACCTCGTGCAGGACGATGCCGCACGAGAAGATGTCGATGCGTTGGTCGACGTCGTCGCCCTCGGTCTGCTCCGGGGCCATGTAGGCGTACTTGCCCTTCATCGTCCCGCTCTTCGTCGTGTCCTGCGCCTCGCCGAGCGCCTTCGCGATGCCGAAGTCGAGGAGCTTCACGGCGCCCTCGTACGAGATCATGATGTTCGACGGCGAGACGTCGCGGTGAATCATGCCGAGCGCGCGGCCGCGCTCGTCGGCGAGGCTGTGCGCGTAGCTGAGCGCGCGGCACGCTTCGCGGCCGATGTACGCGACCAGCTCGGGACGCGGCGGGCCCATCGTCTTCCAGATGGCGCGCATCGTCTCGGCGAGATCGTGGCCGCGGATGTACTCCATCGAGATGAAGTACTCGCCGTCGACGGCGCCCAGCTCGAAGATCTGAACGATGTTCGGGTGGGCGAGGCGCGCCGAGAGCTTCGCCTCCTCGACGAACATCTTGATGAAGGTCGGATCCTCGGACAGGTGCGGCAGGATGCGCTTGACGACGAACACGCGTTCGAAGCCCTGCGGCCCGGACACACGTCCCTTGTACACGTCGGCCATACCGCCGCGGCCGATGCGCTCAAAGAGCGTGTATTTACCGAACTGAATCGGCTCCGTAAGTTGGACCGCCACGGGAGGCCTGCTGCCGGATGGGGTTTTGCCACGGAGGCGGGACCACCCGAAAGAGCGATCTATGATAGCGACCCGGTGCAAACGTCGCAAATCAGGTCTGCAAGGCAGGGGGGGGAAGACCCCCGAGGCGACGGGTCCGGCGCCTGCATTGTCATCGTGGGGGGGATCGATCCGGGGGGGGGGGCGGGGCTCATCCGGGACCTGCTGACGGCGCGGGCCCGGGGCGCGCGGGCCGTCGCCGTCGGCACGGCGTGGACCGAGCAGGGGCAGGGCGTTCACCGGGTCGAACCACGGGCCGGGGAGGCCGTGCACGAAGCGCTCGCGCGCGCGGTCTTTGCCAAACCCGGCGCCGTGAAGATCGGAATGGTGCCGGACGCCGCCGGGGCCGCCGCGGTCGCGGCGGGCCTCGACGGGTATGGAGGGGCGATCGTCCTCGATCCGGTCCTGCGATCGTCGCGCGCCGGCACGCTGTTTCGGGGCGACCCCGCCGATTTGCGAGCGCTCGTGCGGCGCGCGACGCTCGTGACCCCCAACGCCGCCGAGGCGGAGGCGCTCACGGGGCGGCGGGTGGCGAGCCTCGACGAGGCCTTGGCCGCGGGGCGCGCGCTGGTCGACCTGGGCGCGGCGGCCGTCCTCGTCAAAGGCGGACATCTGGGCGGCGCGGACGAGCCGGCCACCGACACGCTCGTCACGGCGACGGGCGCGCGGCGCTTCGCGCACGCGCGCGTCGGAGGGGGAGACGTGCGAGGAACGGGCTGCGCGCTCGCGACGGCCATCGCCGTCGAGCTCGCGCGGGGACGCGCGCTCGATGTCGCCGTCGATGAAGCGACGGCCTGGCTCGTCGACGCGCTCGCGCACGCCGTGAGCGTCGGCGACGAGCGACATCTCGGTTAGACGGCGTCCGGCTCGCTGCCGCCCGCGAACCCCGGTCCCCCTCGCTCCGCGCGGCCAAGCCGTGCTGCGCTCGCCTTCCAGGCGCGGTCCCCTCGCTTCGGAGCCCGCTTTCTAGTCAGGGCGCGATTTCTAGGCGGAGCATCGGCGTGCGCTTCGTCGGCAGCAGGCCCATGAGGTTCGACGGATCGTTGTTGCGCACGAACGCCTGACCCGAGACGACGCTGCTCGCCCACATCGTCGGCTCGCCGCCACTCTTGCGAACACCAACCCAAATGACGCCTTTGAGGGGCTTCATCCCGGCGAGGTCCTGGACGACCCAGCGGCCGTCCTTTCCATCGGAGAGATCTTCCTTGGCGAGCTCACGAGAGATCGTCTGCAGCGTCTCGCCGGGCGTCTCGAGGATCGTGCTGTCGTAGATCGTGATCTCCAGCTTGCCCGCGGAACCGGCCTGCAGGCGCAGACGCAGCGGCTTGTACTCGCCTTCGGGCAACGCGAAGCGCACGACGCTCTCGTATGTCATCGACGGAAACGCGAGCGTCCCGGTCGCGCGCGCATCGTCGTAAGCCATGACGAGCTCGCGTGAGCCGCCGGCGAGCGGAACATTCGCCGCGGGACCGCCGCAGGCCAACGGCGCCAGCCCCAGCACGAAGACGCCCAACGGGGATGCGCACGGGAACAACAGCAACAAGAACGAGAACAAGGATCGTCGGCGCGCCATGGGACGAAACATCCGGCGGCATTATCGACCACTCCGCGGCATTTCTGTACGAACGCGTCACTGCTAGGATGTACAGCTTCATGGTCGCCATTGGCGTCGGCGTCGTGGGCGTGGGTCCTTGGGGACTGAACCTCGCGCGGGCCTTCGCCCGGGCCAAGGGCGCGCGCCTCGTCGCCATCGCCGATCTGGACGGTGAGCGCCTCGCGCGCGCGGGCAACGCTCACGCCGACGTCCTGCTCACGAACGACGTCGAGCGGTTGCTGGCGACGGCCGGCGTCGACGCCGTCGCCGTGGCCGTCGATTCGCCCCGGCACGAGGAGGTCGCGCAGCGCGCGCTGCTGGCCGGCCGCCACGTGCTCGTCGAGAAACCGATGGCGCTCTCTGTGGCCGCGGGCGAGAGGCTCGTTGACCTCGCGGCGCGCGAGCGGCTCGTGCTGATGGTCGGGCACGTCCTGCTCCACCACGCCGGCATCGCGCGCGCGCGCGCGATCATCGCGGCGGGGGAGCTCGGGCGCGTGCTGTACCTCCAGGCGACACGCATCGGCTTCGGGACGGTGCGCCCCGCCGAGAGCGCGTGGTGGTCGGTGGCTCCGCACGACGTCGCCGTGGCGCTCGACCTCTTCGGCGCCGTGCCCGCGACCGTGAGCGCGACGGGCGCGGGCTATCTGCAGGCCGACGCGCCCGACGTCGCCTTCGGGACGCTGCGCTTCGACGACGGACGGCTCGCGCAGCTGCACGTCTCGTGGCTCGCGCCGGAGAAGCGGCGCGCGCTCACGATCGTCGGCAGCCGAAAGATGCTGACGTTCGACGAGACGGATCGCGAGCACCCGCTGCGCCTCTTCGACCGCGCCTTCACGCCCCATCCGACGTCGTCGGGGTTCGTCCCGCGCGTCGGGGACGTCGAAGCGCCCGACGTCGTCGCCGTCGAGCCGCTCCTCGCCGAGTGCGAGCACTTCGTCGAATCGATCGCGCGCGGCACGCGGCCGCTCGGCGACGGCGCGAGCGCGCTCGACGTCCTGCGCGTGCTCGAGGCGGGCGATCGCTCTATGGAGGCGGGCGGCGCGCCAAACGAAGTCGCGCGCGCGGCGACGCCCCAAACGACCCTCGACCTTCCGCGATGACCCATTGGGCTCACGCCACGGCGGTCGTCGACGCGCCCGCGACGATCGGCGCGGGGACGAAGATCTGGCACTTCTGCCACGTCATGGCGGGCGCGCGGCTCGGCGCCGACGTCGTTTTGGGGCAGAACGTCTTCGTGGGCGCGGCGGCCGTCGTGGGCGATCGCTGTCGCATCCAGAACAACGTCTCGTTGTACGACGGCGTCGAGCTCGAAGCGGAGGTCTTCGTCGGCCCGTCCGCCGTGTTCACGAACGTGCGCACGCCGCGCGCGGCCGTGAGCCGCCGGCACGCGCTCGCGACGACGCGCGTGGGGCGAGGCGCGACGATCGGCGCGAACGCGACGATCGTCGCCGGCGTCGCGATCGGCGCGCACGCGTTCGTCGCGGCGGGGGCCGTCGTCTCGCGCGACGTCGCGCCGCACGCCCTCGTCGCCGGCGTGCCCGCGCGCGCCGCCGGGTGGGCGTGCGTCTGCGGCGAGATCCTCCCGAAGCCGCGCGCGCGGCGCCTCGCCTGCGGCGCGTGCGCGACGACGTACCGACTCGTCGGCGCAGGCGCGCGGGCGCGGCTCAGCCTGGCCGGTCAGCCGAAATAAGCGCGCACGGCCGCGCCCACGCGCTCGATCGCGGCGTCGTCGAGCTCGGCGGCGACAGGCAGCGCGAGCACGTCACCCGCGGCGGCTTCGGCCTCGGGAAAGTCCCCCGCGCGATGACCGAGCGCCGCGAGCGCGGGCTGGAGGTGAAGCGGTGTCGGGTAGTAGATCGCCGTCGCGATGCCCCGGGCGGCGAGCGCGCTGGCGAGGGCGTCGCGACGGCCGTCCACGACGCGCACCACGAACTGATTCCACACGCAGCCCGCGTCCTCGGGCGGCAGACGGAGGGGCAACCCGGCGAGCACGGCTCGATACCGCCGCGCGTGGGCGCGCCGACGCTCGGTCCACCGCGGCAGGTGCGGGAGCTTCACGCGCAGGAGCGCGGCCTGGAGCTCGTCGAGGCGAAAGTTTCCACCGACGGCGACGTGGCGCATGCGCGCCGCCGCGCCGTGGGCGCGCAAAAGCGCGACGCGGTCGGCGAGCGCGGCGTCGTCGGTGACGACGGCGCCGCCGTCGCCGAAGCCGCCCCGGTTCCTCGACGGAAAAAAAGACCGCGCGGCCGCGCGGCCGCGTGACGCCCCGGCGCGCGTCGCGCCGATCGCCTGCGCGGCGTCCTCGAGCAGCGGAATGCCGCGCGACGCGCACGCCGCGGAGAGGGCCCCCGTGCCCGCGACGCGCCCGAAGAGGTGGACGACGACGACGGCCTTCGTGCGCGGGCTCAGGGCCTCGATCGCCCGCGCCTCGTCGAGGTTGAGCGTCGCCGGGTCGACGTCGGCGAAGATCGGGCGCGCGCCGACGCGCATGATGGCGCCCGCCGTGGCGAAGAACGACAGCGTCGTCGTCACGACCTCGTCGCCCGGGCCCACGTCGTGAGCCAAAAGGAGCGTCAGCAGCGCGTCCGTCCCCGACGAGACGCCCACGGCCCGCGCGACGCCGAGCGCCGCCGCGAGCTCGCGTTCGAAGGCCGCGACCTCTTGCCCCAGGATGAATCTCCCCGAGGCGAGCACCCGCCGCGCGGCCGCGTCGAGGGCCGCCGCGACCGGCGCGTGGAGCGCGACGAGATCCGTGAAAGGCACGTCTTCGACCGCGTCATCTTCGCGCGCGCCGCTCATCGCAAAAGGCCCTGTCGCCGGCCTGGGGTTTGACGACCGATCCCGCGCGTGGTCTCCTGCTGCGCGCACGTGAAGCTCTCCATCGTCATCCCGGTCTACAACGAAGCCCCGACGTTGCGTGAGTCGATCCAGCGGGTCACCGCCGTCGATCTCGACAAGGAGATCATCGTCGTCGACGACGGCTCGACCGACGGCAGCCGCGAGCTCGTCGCCGAGCTGGGCGAAAAGGGCTTCGCGGGCTGGCTGCCCCGCCCCGAGCAGATGCGCGGGCGCAACGAGGTGCGGGCCCACCTGCAGCCCCGCAACATGGGCAAGGGCGCGGCGCTGCGCACGGGCTTCTCCCTCGCGACGGGCGACATCGTCGTCATCCAGGACGCCGACCTCGAGTACGACCCGCGCGATCTCGTGCAGCTCATCCAGCCCATCACAGACGGCGTCGCCGACGTCACGTTCGGCTCGCGCTTCATCGGGACGCCGCGGCGCGCGCTGTACTTCTGGCACAGCGTCATGAACCGCGGGCTCACCCTCGCGTCGAACATGCTCAACGACATCAACATCACCGACATGGAGACCTGCTACAAGGCCTTCCGCCGCGAGATCATCCAGGCCGTCGAGGTCGAGGAGAACCGCTTCGGCATCGAGCCCGAGCTGACGGCCAAGGTCGCCAAAATGCGCGTCCGAATCTACGAGGTCCCCATCAGCTACCACGGCCGCACGTACGCCGAGGGGAAGAAGATCGGCTGGAAGGACGGCGTCCGCGCGATGTACTGCATCGTGAAGTACGGCTTGCGCCGCGGGCAAAAGCCGCCTGAAATCTTGGGCCGGTGACGAGGCGAACCGGAGCGCGGGACGTGCGACGTGGATGCGCGCGCTGAGCACGACGCGCTCCGCGGCCTGCTCGCCGCGATCGAGGAGCCGGCGCGCGCCGCCGCGCTTCCGTCCGACGCCGGCGTCATCGCCCTCGCGCGACGCCACCGCCTGACGCCGCTCCTGTCGTCGCTCGAGGGCGCCGCCCTGCCGCCCTCGCTCGCGGCCCTCGCCCGCAAGGATCGGATCGCGACGACGGCGCGAAACCTGATGTTCGCCGAGGTGGCGGCCGAGGCCTCCCGCGCGCTCCTCGCGGACGGCGTCGACGTCATCGTCCTCAAGGGCCTCGCCTACGAGGCCACGCTCTACGGCAAGAACGGCTGCCGCCCGACGTCGGACGTAGACCTCCTGGTTCCGGGAGAAAAGCGGCGGACCGCCTTCGCGACGCTCGATCGCCTGGGCTACGAGCCGCGCGCCGCCGCGCCGGGCTTCGATGAGCCCGACTATCACGAGGTCGCGTGGAACCGGAACGGCGTCGAGCTCGATCTCCACCTCGGCCTGGCCCCGACCGCGCGCTGCACCGTGGACTACGCCGCGGTCTGGAGCGCGCGCGTCCCATTCGACCTGCCTGGCGTGAAGGTCTCCCGCCTCGCGGACGAGCACGCGGCGGCGTTCCACGCGCTGCACATGGCGATCGATCATTTCGACGTGCCCGCGCTCTCGCTCGTCGATCTGTCGCGCCTCCTCCCCGACGCCGCCGCCACGGCGCGGGCCCGGGCGACGGCGCGGGCCTGGCGTGTCTCGCGCCCCCTCGAGACGGCGCTGTCCCTCACGGCGGTCTTCCTGCCGGCCTGGGCGGCGACGAGCGCCGAACCGTCCCCGCGCAAAACTTGCCGATCCGAAAGGATCGTGGGGAGTTACGGCGGCCTCGCCCGCCTTCCCCGCGCGCAGCAGCTACGCCGCAAGCTCGAGCACTTCGACCACGGCACCGACGCCGTCCGGTATCTCGTCGTTCAGGCGCGCCGCAACGTTCGCGAGCTCTGGGAACGTCGATTCAAGAAGCGATCGGCGAGGGACCGCCTCGCGCTCCCACCGCGCGTCCCCTGAAATCGCAAAGAGGCGCAGAGGGCCGAACGCAAATGATCGCCAGGGGGCGCAAATCGGCTAAGTGCGCATCCCGCCTCGCCTTGCGCCCCCCCACAAGCCGCAGTAACCTGCGCCGGTGACACCGTCGTCTGACATTGCAACGAACGACATAGGGGGCTCGGCCAGCTCCAAAGATCTCCGCTCTTACTGGCGGACCGTTCGCAAGCGATGGCCCTTCGTCGTCTTGTCGATGATCATCGCGACGGTCATCGCCTTCGTCTACACGTACCGTCAGGCGAAGGTCTACGAAGCGACCTGCCAGATCATCATCGAGCCGATGGCGCCCCAGGTGTTGCCGGGCTCGAAGGACGTCGTCGAGCTCGGCACCGGCACGTTTTGGGCGAACAAAGAGTTCTACGAGACGCAATACCGCATCATCCAGTCGACGGGCGTCGGCCAGCGTACCGCGGAGAAGCTCGGCCTGCAGTACGACCCCGACTACGCGGGGATCATGGGCGCCAACCATGACCTCGTCGCACTCGGGCGCGCGCTGTCGGCGCAGGTCTCGGCGCGGCCGCTCAAGGACTCGCGGCTCGCGACGATCACGGTGACCGACCGGAAGCCACAGCGCGCGGCGCTCATCGCGAACACGGTCGCCGACACGTACATCGAGTACAACCTCGACTACAAGCTCGAGGGCGCGCGCTCCGCCATGGCGTGGCTCGCCGAGCAGGAGTCGGATCTCAAGAAGCAGCTCGAGGAGTCCGAGCTCCGCCTCTATCAGTTCAAGAAGGACCGCAACCTGCTCGCCGTCAACCTCGACGACAAGCAGAGCATGCTGAGCAACAACCTCTCGGCCGTCAACGGCAAGCTCACCGAGCTGCGCATCCAGCGGCTCGCGCTCGAGTCGAAGCGGCGCATGATCGAGCGCGCGCGCGACAACATCGAAGAGCGCGAGACGCTGCCCGAGCTCCATGATCAGGGCATGGTGTCCAAACTTCGCGACAACTTCGTGCAATTTTCGAAGGATTACGCCGACCTAGCGACGAAGTATGGGCCCGAGCACCCAAAGATGAAAAGCCTGCAGAGCCAGATCGAGGAGGTCCGCAAGGCCTATCGCAAGGAGATGGACGAGACGCTCGCGACCTTCGAGAAGAACTACCAGGAGACGGTCGACAACGAGAAGGCCATCAAGGCGATGATGGAGCAACAGAAGAACGAGGCGATCGATCTATCGAAGATCGAGGTCGAGTACCGGCCCCTGATGCGCGCGGCGAGCCAGAACGACAAGATGTACGGCCTCATCGCCACTCGGCAGAAGGAGATCGACATCACCGGTCCCATGCGCACGAACAACGTGCGCGTGCTCGAGCGGGCTATCGTGCCGGGCGCTCCGGTGCGGCCGCAGCCGATTCAGAACCTCATGGTCGGCCTCATGCTCGGCCTCGGTACGGGCGTCGTGCTCGCCTTCGCGATCGAGGCGCTCGACAACACCCTCAAGACGCAGGCCGACGTCGAGCAGTTCCTCGGCGTGCCCGTGCTCGGGCTCGTACCGGTCATCGGCGCGGCGGCCTCCGGCGCCGAGCAGCAACAGGTCAACGACAACCTGCGTGAGCGCGACCTCGGCGTCTTCCTCGATCCGAAGTCCGTGGCCGCCGAGTGCTGCCGCTCGATCCGCACGAACATCCTCTTCATGTCGCCGGATCACCCGATCCGTACGATGGTCATCACGAGCCCGAGCCCGCAGGAGGGCAAGACGACGACGGCCATCAACCTCGGCGTCACCATGGCCGAGGCGGGCGGGCGCGTGCTGCTGATCGACACGGACATGCGTCGTCCCCGTCTGCACCGTTCGTTCGGCGTGCCGAACAACACAGGGATCTCGACGGTCATCGTCGGCAAGTCTCCGCTGTCCGAGGCCATCAAGCACACCGACGTGCCGAACCTCGACGTCCTGCCCTGCGGCCCCGTGCCGCCGAACCCGTCGGAGCTCCTGCACACGGATCGCTTCGCCCTCGTCCTCGCCGACTGCGCGAAGCTGTATGATCGCGTCATCCTCGATTCGCCGCCCACGTCGGCCGTCACCGATCCCGCCGTCCTCGGCAACCTCGCCGACGGCGTCGTGCTCGTCATCAAGGCGGGCGAGACGACGCGCGAATCGGCGATCCACGCGCGCCGCCAGCTCATGTCAGCGAAGGCGCGCATGGTCGGCGTCGTCGTCAACGCCATCGACTTCTCGAACCCGGCATACGGCTACGAGTACTACTACCGGAACTACTACCGGTACGGGTACACGTACGGCAACGGCCCGGACCAGAAGGCGACGACCTAGCGGAGCCTTCGCCGGACGTCCCCGGCTCAGAGCGGTAGCTCAGCCGCTCGTGCGCTGCCCGCGGGCGGAGCCAACCTCGTCGCTGCGGGTCTTGAGGACGTCGAACGCCTCTCCGAGGTGCTCGCAGAACAGATCGATCGCGATCTCGGTGTCGCGATCAATCTCGCGACGCCCGTCGCGCCAGGCCAGCTCGAGGACGCGCTCCTTGCCGCCCGGAATCACGAAGGGCGCGCGGAACAGCTCGGGCGCCGCCGGCTCGGCCGCGGGCGGTACTTGAACGAAGGCCGCCGGCGTGTCCTCGGCGAGACCCTCGACGTTGAGGCCGACGCGGGCGCCGACGGCGCCGAAGATCGTGACGGCCTCCGAGACGATCGCCCAGATCTCCTCGGAGGCGCGCGCGTCGCGAAGGCGCCGCCCGAGGGGACGCACGAGGGCCCGCAGCGCCTTGTTGCGGCGACGATCGGCCGCCGTGTCGGCCATGCGATCGAGGCGCATGAACCCGAGCGACCGCAAGAAGATGAACGCGACGAGCCCGAGCGCGACGAGCAAGAACGCCGTCTGAACGCTGTTGGCGTAGGTGAGCATCAACGCCGTCCCGCCGAGCACGACGCAAAAGCCATAGAGGACGAAGACCGCCTGCCGCTGAGACAGACCGAGCGCGAGCAACCGGTGATGAATGTGGCCCTTGTCCGCCTGAAAGAGCGGCTGCCCACGCCATGCGCGCCGCGACATCGCAAGCAGCGTGTCCATGATCGGTAGGCCGAGCGCGATGGCCGGGATGAGCACGGCGACGGCCGTAGACGACTTCTGGTTGGTCTGGATGGCGCTCGCCGCGAGCACGAAGCCGAGAAACATGCTCCCCGTATCGCCCATGAAGATCGTCGCGGGGTTGAAGTTGTAAAAAAGGAACCCGAGGATCGCGCCCGCGAGCGTCAACGAGAACAGCATCATGAGGGGATGCGCACGCTGGAGCGCGATGAAGAACGTCGTGAGGACCGCCACGAGCGCGACGCCGCCCGCGAGGCCGTCGAGCCCGTCGATGAGGTTCATGGCGTTGATGACGCCCACGAACCACAGCAGAGTGAAGGGCAACGCGAACCACCCGAGTGTGAGCTCCGGACCGAACGGGTTCGCAAGCACCTCCATCCGAAACCCGAGCGCGTACATCAGCCCCGCGACGAGGAACTGCACGAGGAATTTCCGGGTCGCGCCCGCGCCGCGGAAGTCATCGTAGATGCCGAGCAACGCGATGAGCGCGCCGCCCGCGAAGAGACCCACGACGTGCTCGCGTTCGGCCAGGAAGATCTCACCCGTGCTCGTCTGAAAGATCAGCAGCCCGACGAGCGGCGCGTAGAACGCGAGGACGATCGCGATGCCGCCAAGGCGCGGCACGGGCTGTCCGTGGATCTTCCGCGATGACAGCGCGTGATCGAGGGCTCCGTAGCGATGCGCGAGCCGTCGGATGAGCGGCGTCAGGATCGTCCCGCACAGCATCGACAAAATGAAGGCGACCGCTGCGGTTCTCATTCCACCCTACCGCCCGCTCGTCGCCGCGCGCGAGCACCCAGTTTCCGAACCAAGCATCATAGGGGGGCCGAAAGTATATATGAATGCCGGTCGGCGTGGTTAGAATCACCCGCCTTGCGCGACGACCTTCACGTCACGATCCTGCACAACTATCGTGATGACAGACAGCCCAGCATGCGCCTGTACGCCGAGCAGCTCGGCGACGCGCTCGTCCGTCGCCGCCTCCGCGTAACCCGCATCCGGCCCCCGGCGATCGTTCCGGCGGAGTGGCAGGCGCGCTCGCCGACGTGGGCGAAGATCGACATGCAGATCGGACGTTTCGCCGTGTACCCCCGACTCGTGCGGGATCTCGGTGACGGCATCATCCACATCGTCGACCACGGCCAGGGTTACCTCTTGGACTCACTCGACGCGCGCCGTACGGTCGTCACCTGCCACGACGTCATCTTGCTCGCGCTGGCCCATGGGCGCATCGGCACGATCGACGTGCCACCCGTCGCGTTGCAAATCCTGCGCTTCTCGTTGGAGTCCATGAAGCGCGCGGCGGCGATCATCTCCGACTCGCAGCAAACGAAGCGCGACCTCGTCGAGCTCGTGGGCATCCCGGCCGAGCGCGTGCAGGTGATCGCGCCCGGGCTGAACCAACCGTTTTCGCCCGACGCCGCCCGCGGCGCCGCGTTCCGCGAGAAGTATCAGCTGGGCGCGGGCCCGCTGCTGCTGCACATCGGCCGCACGTTCTACAAGAACATCCCCGGGGTGCTCCGCGTCTTGCACAAGCTTCGCGCCGATGGGATCGCCGCGCGCCTCGTTCGCACGGGACGGCCGCTCGCGGGCGCGGAGCGCGCGCTCGCCGATCGCCTTCAGATCGTCGACGCCGTCGTCGAGCTCGGGGGTGTTTCCGACGAGGACCTTCCGGCTCTTTACAACGCGGTCGACGTCCTCGTCTTTCCGTCGCTGTACGAAGGCTTCGGCTGGCCGCCCCTCGAGGCCATGGCGTCCGGGACGCCCGTCGTCTGCTCGCGCGCCGGCTCGCTGGACGCCGTCGTGGGCGACGCCGCCCTCACGGCCGAGCCCGAGGACGCGACGACCCTCGCGTGGCACGCGGGAAGCGTCCTGTCGGACGCTTCTCTGCGGGCGTCTCTCGTCGCGCGCGGGCTCGCCCACGCCGCTCAATTCAGCTGGGATCGCACGGCCGCCGAGCTCGTCGGCGTGTACCGTGACGTCCTCGCGAGGGCCGCCTAGATGTGCGGCATCGTCGGCATCCTGCGCTCCGATGGCCGCCCGGTGCGGCCCGAAGAGATCCGCGCGATGACCGACAGCATCAGCCACCGCGGCCCCGACGACCAAGGCCAGCACATCGAGGGTGGGCTCGGCATCGGAATGCGGCGTCTGTCGATCGTCGACCTCTCACTGGGTGGACATCAACCGCTCGCCAACGAAGACGAATCCGTCGTCGTCGTATTCAACGGCGAGCTCTACAACCACCGCGATCTCCGCTCACGCTTGCTGGCCGAGGGTCATCGCTTCCGCGGTACCAGTGACACCGAGGTCCTCGTCCACGGGTACGAACAGTTCGGCATCTCGGGTCTCGTCGCGCGCCTCGAGGGCATGTTCGCCTTCGCGCTCGTCGATCGAAAGCGGCGCAGGCTTTTTCTCGCGCGGGACGGCTTCGGGATCAAGCCGCTCTACGTGCGACGCACGGGACGGCAGTTGTCGTTCGCCTCGGAGGCGCGGGCGCTCGCCCTCGACGGCTCCGGCGGCCTCACGCTCGATCCGACGTTCACCCGTACGTACCTGCGCATCGGCTACGTGCCCTCGCCGACGACGGCGTTCCAAGGCATCGAGAAGCTGCGCCCCGGGACGTTATGGGAGGTCGACCTCGACACGAGCGCGATCCGTGAGGAGACGTTCTATCGCCTGCGGCCCGCTGAGATCGAGGACACGAGCACCGACGCCATCGTCGAGCGACTGCGCGAGCTCCTCAACGCGTCGGTGAGGCGGCACCTCATGGCCGACGTCCCCACGGGCGTCTTCCTTTCGGGCGGCCTCGATTCGAGCGCGATCGTTCTATTCGCCAACCACCACGGCCAGCCCTCGAAGACCTTCTCGATGGGATTCTCGGCGTCCGATCAGGCTGACGAGACCGCGGCCGCAGCCGAGATCGCTCGGCGGGTCGGCAGCGAGAACGTCAAAATCGATCTCGGCCCGGCGAACCTCGAGGATCTCGATCCCATCATAGACGCCCTCGAGGAGCCGCTCGCCGACAGCGCCGTGCTTCCGCTTTGGTACCTGTGCCGGGGCACGGCGGCGCACGTCAAGGTCGCGCTGTCGGGCGAAGGCGGCGACGAAGTCCTCGGCGGCTACGCACGCTACTTCTGGGGCCCTGTCGTCGACGACATTCGGCCGATGTTGCTGCCACACGCCGGTAGCATCCGCAATCTCACGGCACGCATGCCCTCGCGCTCGTTCGGTCCGTTCAACCTCGCACGACGGGCCGCGAAGCTCGCCGACTCCGTCGAGCTCGACGAGCCGGCGCGTTACCTCGCCTGGTTCGACATCTTCCAGGCGGAGGAGCGGCGCGCCCTCATCGGCGACGGCAAAGACGTCGTCGCCGCTCGCTTCGACCAGCTCTTCGAAGACGCGCGCGACATGGGCCTCGACCCGGTGCAACGGTTGCAGTACGTCGACTTCCAGACGGCGCTCCTCGACAACTTGCTGCTCAAGGCCGACAAGATCTCGATGGCCCACAGCCTCGAGGTGCGCGTGCCGTTTCTCGATCGGGCGCTCGTCGAGTTCGGGCTCGGACTGCCGCCCGCCGCGAAGATCGGTCTCATTCGAAACAAGCGCGCCATGCGCACGCTGCTGACGCCGAAGCTCGGGCACCGCATCGCGAGCCGCCCGAAGCGAGGGTTCGAGATCCCGGTGGATCGCTGGTTCCGCGAGCCCGCAACGGGACCGCTGCGCGCCAAGCTCGCGAACGGCGCGCTCGTCCACGAGCTGGGCTTCTCGGCGCGCGCGATCGCGTCCCTCATCGCCCGTCACCTCGGCGGCGAGGACGTCGGCCGTAAGCTATTCGCGCTGACGGCGCTCGAGCGCTGGAGCGAAAGGTTCGCGTAGCCTTCGGCCGCGCGAGCAACGCGGTCTACGCTCCTGGCGGCAACGTAGAACCAACCGCGGCGACGTCAGCGGGTGCGTTCGACGAGCGCGCGATAGCGGTCGAGCACCCGCGAAGCGACGTGTGCCGTGTCGAAGCTCTTGGCTCGTTCAGCGGCGCGCGTCGCCATGGCCGCCGACGCGGTGGGGTCGTCGATGAGGCGTAAGATCGCCTCGGCGAACGACGCCGGATCGGCGGGCTGCGCGCACAGGCCAAAACGATCCTCCTCGACGAGCTCGGGGAGCGCCCCCTCGCGCGTGACGACGGTGGGTCGGCCGGCGGCCATCGCCTCGGCGACGACTCGGCCGAAGCCCTCGTGCCGTGAGGTCAGCACGAAGACATCGAGTGCCTTCATGACGGCGGGAACATCGCGGCGAGCGCCCGCGAGGAGGAATCTTCCGGTGAGACCAACCTCGGCGATCAGGGCCTGGATCCTGCGCTGGTACTCGACCTCGACGGGGACCTCCGCGGAACCGACGACGACGAATCGCGCGGCGGGCGTGCGCGCGGCGACGAGGGCCGCCGCGCGCACGAACGTCTCGACGTCTTTGCGCGGGTGCAGGCGTCCCACGGTGCCGATGAGCGCCTCGCCCGGACGAGCGCCGAGCTCCGCGCGAACGTCCTCGGCGCGGCGGGCATCCGCGTACCTCCGCACGTCGACCGGGTTGTACATCGCCTCGACCTTGTCGCCCCGCCCGCGCCTCACGAAGACGTCGGCCGTCGCGCGCGAGATGCAGAAGATGTGGTCCGCGAGCGCCGTCCACGTCGCCGTGAGGCCGTCGAAGACCCAGCGCGGTTCGTCGAGGGTGTTGCCGCGGTAGTGCATGACGTGCGGCAGGCCGAGACTGCGCGCCGCGAGGCCGCCCTCGAGCAGGACCTCCATGTTCGTATGAATGAGCTGGGTGCCCAGCCGACGCGCAAGCGCCCGCACGCCCGCGACCGAGCGAGCGAGACGGAACGGAAACGTCGCCATCGCCGATCCAATGTCCCGGCGCAAAGGCGCGAGCGGAAGCACGTGCACCTTAACACCGAGCGCCTCGTAACGAGGTCCCTGCGGTCCCGCCGCGGGCACGGCAACGTGCGCTTCGACGCCTGCCGGGACGAGCGCGCCGAGCAACGTCCTGAGGCTCTCGTCCGGACCGCTGATCTCCGTCGAGAACGGGTTGAGATAGAGGACCCGCATGTCCACTCAGGCGAGGCGATGCGCTTCGGGGAAGACGCCGGCGGCGCTGGTCGCCGCGGCGGGGTTCAGCTTCGACTCTTGCTCGACCCTCATCACCGACAGCACCTCTGCGAGGATGAACCCGACGCCCGAGAAGTACAGCGCTTGCCAAACGTGATCGAACCCGAAGCTTCCCAAAAAGGTCAACACCGCATAGGCGAGCGCCGCGCCGCTGGCGGCGGCTCTGCCTGCCTTCTGTAGAAGCTTGCGAGCCTTGAGCAAGGCCACTACGAGTCCGAGCTTCGCAAGCCACACGAAAATGAAACCCAGGGGGCCCACCTCAATGAGGTAGCGCTGGTTCTCGTTCTCGGCGCCGTACGCCAAATCTGGGAGGTGCATCATCGCGCGGGCGTTCTGTTGCATGCCGGTTCCCAGGCCGATGATGGGATAGTCGCCCGTCGCCATCGCCACGGGCGGAAGAATCTGGAAGACCTCGAGGAAACGACTTTGAGTCTCTTCGTTCGAGGTATTGAAGCGATCCTGAATGCCCTGGAGGGCCTCTGGGAACGCCGCCGTTCCAATGAACGCCCCCACGATGGCCCCCATCAAGACGCGTCGTCCGGCGGCCGTGAAGAACAGTCCGGCCGACCATGCGATGATCAGGAGCACGCCCACGCATAGGACGAGCGTCGAGCGCGAGCCCGTCATGGGCACGGAGGCCCCGGCCGCGAGCGCGGCCGCGAGCGCAGCTCGACGCGGCTTGGGATCAGTTGTTCCGAGGCCGAGTGACAGGAGGAGCGCGGGCACGAGAATGCTGAAGTCACTGAAGCCGGTGATGTAGCTGAAGGTCGACGCCACGCGGGCGTGGCCCGTGGAATAGATCATCGTGGTGTCGGCGCGCACGGCCTCGCCGTCGACGTAGGAATAGATATTGACGTCCGCGGTGGCCGGCGAGACGAACTGCACCATCGCGAGGATGGAAATTCCGATGGAAAGGAACGACAGCACGTAGATCGCGCGCTTCTTCTCCACTGGATCTTGGAGGACGCCCGCGATCACCGCGGGCGCGATCCACCACAACCAGTACGCGCGTAGGCCGATGACTCCGAGCGTGATCGAATCGTGATGGGGGTTCACGATCTCGAGCAGGGTCCAGGCAAAGCCGGCGATCCAAGCGGCGCGGAAGCTCCCGTAGAGCGCTCTCGTAATGCGCCCGACGTACGCGGGCGGAGGGAACCGGAACCAGCCGAGCAAGAGCACGCCGTCCTTCGCGAAATAGAAGACGAAGCCCGGGACCGAGGGGAGGAACTTGCGCCCGAGACCCTCGAGGCAAATCGTGGACATCAGCGCGAAGAACCACAGGCCCTTCATGGCGAGCCCGTCGCTTTCCAAGGCATCGCTTCCGAGCCGGCGGGGTCACCCATTGTCGTCCCCGTGCGCGCCACGTTGAGCGCCTTGTCGAGGCGCCGGAGCGCCTCGACGACGACGGGGTCTTTGGGCACCTCACGGGCCGCCTCGGCGTAAGCTTCTCGGGCCACGGGGTAGCGTCCCGCTTCCTCGGCCGTACGTCCGAACTCGAACCACAGGTAGCCGTTCGTGGGATCCGCGAGCAGCGCGATCCGATACTCGCCAAAGCATTGGTTCCAGCGGCGCAGGCGCGCGTGAATGCGCGCGGCCGCGATGTGCGCCTCGTTCGCCTGGCCATAGTCGTGATACAGCGCGACCTTGAGCCCTTCGACAGCGCGATCGGCAACCTGCCACTTCTCGAATTGGGTCACGAGCGCGAGGCGTTGACGTTGAACCTCGACGTCGAGGGGATAGCGCGCGGCCGCCGCGTCGAGCGTCGCCAGCGCGTCGTCCGCTCCTGCTTTTCCCCGCACCGCCAGGCCCACGCGCGCGTCGAGCACCGGGACGCGCGGATCCAGAATGCCCGCTGCGTGAACCTGGGCGAGCGCGCTTTGAGCCGCGTCCACCTGGTTGTTCTGCAGCATGAGTCGAACCCGGGTCACGAGACTGTCGACGTGAGGGGCGTCGAGGGCGTCGGCCTGATCAAGCACGGCGATGGCTTCTTTGACGCGTGACCGGATAGCCAGGAAGTCGGCGACCTCGATCATCTTCAGGGCATCGAAGCTCGCGACGGCCGCCATCTCCTCCGGCGTGGCGCCCGCATTGTAGAGTTCGAGCAGCGCGACGGGAAATAACGCGGCTTCGCGCTGCACGGCCGTGCGCCATTCGACGACGGCCTGGCCCCGCCGACGCATCTGCCAGAGGCTCCGGGCGACCGCGACGTGGATGCTCTCGCAGGAGGGACACCGCAGCAGGGCACGGTTGAGCGCGTGCAAACGCGGCGAGGGGCTCCCTGCCGGCCCGCGCAGAGGCAGTGTGTTCGCATAGCTGAGGATGTAGAAATAGTCCGTCGGGTGGACTTCCTGCGC
This sequence comes from Polyangia bacterium, assembly GCA_038325725.1. Taxonomy (GTDB): domain Bacteria; phylum Myxococcota_A; class Polyangia; order Fen-1088; family Fen-1088; genus DASZFV01. The sequence goes on from JBBQJG010000038.1 coordinate 20,922, forward strand.
TCGGGCCGAGATCTGGCGCGCCTGCTCGACGCTGCGTGCGTTCTTGAGCGAGACGTCGAAGTCGTCGGAGCTCGCGAGCGCGAGGGAGCCCGTCCCAATGACGAGGCCCACCATCGCCATGCCGACAGCGAGGCGAGGGCGCCATTGCGGCTTTTCGGGCTCCTCTTGATGGCAACGACCGAGAACAGTGCCCAACATCGCCGCGAACGGGAGCAATACACCGAGCGTCTCGAGCCCGAAGTCCGTAAAGCTGTGCGCGACGACCGCCAGAAGGCCCGCTAGAAAGGCCGCCTCGATCGTGTCGCGCCGTCCCCGGCGAATCAGCGTGCGCGCGACGACCGCGGCCGCGGCCAGGATCGCGCCGAAGCCGAGCCAACCCGAGTCGATGAGCAATTGGTAGGGGTGGTTCTCGATGAAGGTGAACCGGATGGGGAACGGAACGACGAGCGTCCGATAGATCGGAAACACTCGGTCGAAGGCGCCGCGTCCGATCCCGAAGGGATGGGCCTTGAGTACTTTCCAGCCGTCGGCCCACAAGCGCACGCGGAGATCGGACGTGATCGAGTCCCGGTGAAATCGTTCGATGAGCGCCCCCGCGCCGAGGATGAGCGCGATGACGCCCACCAACGCCACGATGACGAGGCTCCACGCGAGCGCCGCGCGACGGCCCTCGGTCTCGGTTCCGTCGCGACGGAAGATTCGCAGCGCCGTAAAGGTGGCCATGCCGACGAAGACGGCGAGCACAGCCGCGCGCGAGAAGGTCCCGATGGCCCCCGCGGCGCAAAAGACCATGCCCGTGAGCCAAGCGTAACGATTGAGCGCCGAGGTTTTCTGGAACGCGCAGGCCAAACAAGCGAATGCGCCGATCTCAAGGAACTCGGCGTTGTGATTCGGGTTGACGAAAGGACCGACGAGAAGGCTGCGAGGAACCGTCGCGAAATGTCCGTAGATCGAAAGGACTCCGAACACGCGGTGCCCGAGGCCGATCGCGACTGCGGCAATCCCTGCGCCCGCGATAGCGCGCGCGAGGACGTAGCGTCGGGTCTGGCCCGAGGCGAGGTGAAACGCACAGAGAAAGACGGCGAGAGCCGCGGCGGCTTTCCCGAGAAACTCGCGTGTCGACGTCGGGTCGAGGCTGAGCGGCCAGAGCGCGTGGGGCGCGAGCTCGTTGTCGGTGAGGAAGGCGTTGCCCGTGGGATCGACGAGGCCGCGGAGCGCGAGCGGCACGGGGAGCGACTGCAGGGCGGGAATGACCATCAGAACGACCGGCAAGATGACGACCAGCCCGACCCGAAGCGGACGTCGGTCCACGACGGCACCCACCGCGAGGAGCGCGAGCGCGAGCCCCGCCGCGAGCATGAAACCGATCAGCGTGCCGCGGTGAACGGCACCGACGGCGAGTGGGGCCCCGATGACGACACTTGCGCAGAGAGCGAGGGCCACTCGGCTTGGCAAGCTCGCGCCCGTCTTGCGCTTTCGAACGCGGCGGCCCCTGCCAGTGCTGCTACGAGAGCTTTCGACGCCGGCGCCGACAGGGAGCTCAGAAGACTCGTTCGTCGACGACGAGGACGTCACCGGGCAGGATCCTCACGTTTTGAGACTGGCCTTCGGCGATGTCGGCGACAGGGAAGATGTGCGTCTCGATCTTGCCTGCAACTTCCCGCCGAAGGTTGACCGAGTTCTTGGCGGCGATTCCCGTGAAACCACCGGCGCTCGCGATGGCATCGACGATGGTCATGTTGGGATAGTAGGCGACCTGGCCGGGCTTCGTCACCTGCCCGAACACCAGGATCTTCTGGCTGTTCCGTTCTTTGATCGTGACCGTGACCTGGGGATCTTGAAGAAACCCCGCCTTGAGCTTGGTCACGATAAGGCGCTGGACCTCCCCCGTGCGCAAACCGGTGACGAGCAACCGGCCGGCGAGCGGATAGTCGATGGTGCCGTCCATCGCGACGCGGTAGGCCCCGCTGAGGTCACCTTCGCCATACACACGAACGTCGAAGACATCGTCGACGCCGACCTTGTCCTCGGACAGCTCCCCTTGGACGCCCGCGTTGACGACGGTCTTCGGCGCACCGTAGCACGCGGCGAGAGTCAGAATTACGAGCGGCAGCAGGAAGCGCGCGACACGATCAGTAGGACCCCCAAACAACATGAGGGCGGCGATGCTAGTACGTGACACCCAGGCGGGCAAACACCTGGTGCTTCGTGTAATCGACCGATGCACCGGGGATCCTGGTCACGGCCCCAGTCGCAGGATCCGTAACCATGGTATCGGGCAAATGGTAGTCGCTGATGTTCGCGGCGAGAGAGTAGCCGACTCCGGCGTAGATCCAGTTCCGAATGAAGTAGTCGAGCGTCGCACCGACACTGATCGAGTTGTCGGCGCGGCTCGCTCCCGGCGTCGGGTCGAACAGCAATTGCTCATACTGCCGGTGGCTGTAGCGCCCGGACAGGTCGAAGGCGAGACGGCCGCCGAGTTGCTGAACGTACGACGCGTAGACGGAGTCGTCGTAGGAGAAAGAGCTGATGACCGAGTTTGCGAAGTCGTGATGGTAGCCCAACACGACGCGGCTCGTCGGCGTCGGCGTCATCGTCCCCTGCGCCTCGAAGAAGGTGCTTCCCCAGATGCCAGACGTCGTCGCGCCCGAGGCGTAAAAGGCGTTCGAATAACCCACCGAAACGTTGAGTGACAGCTTCGGCGTGATGAGGCCGCGAAGACCACCAATGACGTGGAGAGGATACGAAGACACCTTGGGTGTCATCGACTCCAGATACGTGACGTAACTGATGTTCCCCTGGACGAATACGGCTGTCTTGGGAAGCCATTTCCAGGAAACGTCCAACAGGAGCTGATGCGTGACGGAGCTGGCGTAGGAGAACTGCGAGGACTCGAAGATGTCGACGATGTTGCTGTATCGCAGGAGCGTGTTGATGCGGCCGCCTCCCGGGGCGTAGCGCATCTCGGCCGCCGCCAAATTGCTGTCTCGCGCGAGCGGCCCCGCGGTGCTCTTCGCATAAGGCGGATCCTCGAGTCGAATGAACGAGTCCGTCAGCTGAAACGAGAGCCTCCCCGTTCCGTAGCCAAGCGAAAGGCCCGCCGCCGGCTGGAAGGCGTCGCGATAGCGAACGACGTTCGGATCGTCGGACGTATAGCGCCGGTAGGTGAGGCCACCACGAACATCGAAGGACAGACCGGCGGGTGTGCCCGTGGTCCTCGAAGAGTTGGTTAGCTCGGCGAAGGCCGTCGTCCGAAGGATCCCCGAGCTCGTCACGCCCCCGGCGCTGCTATTGCCGTAAAAGACGTTGGAGTCGTACCCCGCCTCGGCACCGGCGCCCACGTGGAGCAACATGCCCTCGGCAACGTTGATGCCCGTGGCCGATTCCCCCGCGGCCTTCTGAGGAAGACCTTGATAGCCGATCTGCACCTCTTGGGCGAGGGCTACGTGAGCGCTGGCCAGCAGGCCCAGGCCAACCGTGAGTGCGAGTCGACGATTCATCGGTGATGGGGGTGAGTTAGTTTCCGCGAAGAGGACTTAGAGGCTGTGCGGTGGAGAATCCGCACGAAGGGCTAGGCCGATGGTCCGGTCGTGTGGCTGATCGGAGGCGGACGGTCCGGATTGTTGATGGGCGTCGGAGGCAGAGTCTCGTCGATCCGAGGAAGGTTGGGATCGACCTCGACGTCGATGCGGGTCGCGCCGACGAAGCTGAGGTCCTCGCCGATGCAGTTCTCCGCCTCGGTTCCGAGCACGAGAACCTTTTGATTGACGATCGTGAGACGAGTGAACTCATGTGCGCGCCCACCTTCATCGGCGCGCGCAATACTTTCCTGTAGCGCGCCCATCGATTGCTGGGCGATCGTCACGTCGACCTTCGACTGCATGAGCTTGTCGTTCACGCAGTTCAGGCGAATGATGTCCTTCTGTCGCTTGGACTGCTCCTGAAGCTGCTGGATGCGCTTCATCGTGCCGTCCATGCTCGCGAAGTATTCCTTCGCGGCCGACAGCATCTCAGGCGCCGTGAGGGTCGGGCGCTGCTTGACGGAAAGGTCCTGGACCTTGTCGGGTCCCCCAGAAGCGGCGCCGGCTCCCCCACCCTGGGCGCAGAGCGCGCTCACCGCGAATGTCGTCGAAAGTAGCCACTTTGACGTTTTCACCACGACCCCAGTCCTTTCCAGCGAACCCACGGAGGAACACTAAAGATATCAAGCAGTTAAATAGACGGCCCGAATTATAGGCACGCCTTATGAGGGTGTCAACCAAGCAGACGGTCGATACGCGTCAAAAGCGGGTCAACGGGTCAACGGGTCAACCCAAACGGGCCGGCGGGAGGTGAGTGCCTCCCGGCCGTCCCGAGGTTACTGCGAAGATTGGAAGACGAACGGGAACGAGACGTCGACCGAGCCGCCCGAAGGCGCCGGGAAACGCCAGCGCGCGACGAGCGACTTCATGCAGCTCGCGACCTCGGCGTCGCCGAGTGTGTCTTGCTCGACGTCCACGCCGGAGACGGTGCCGGCCTGAGTGATCGTCCAGTGGATGACGACCTTGCCCGACAGCGTCGGGTTGCGCTTGAGCGCGCGCTCGTAACAAGCCTTGATGGCGCCGAGGCGCGTGCGCACCTCTTTCGCGACCATCGCGGGGTCGAGCTCGCCATCGACGGCGGGCGCCTCGCTCTTCACCGAGCCCGAGACCTTCTTCTCGGTCGCGGCCTCACCGGTGCCGCCGCCGGCGATCGAGCCGCCGCCGCGCAGGCCGCCGACATTCGCGACGCGACCTGAGCCCGAACCGCCGCTCTTGATGCCGCGGAGCTGATCGTTGCCGCTCGCGACGCCGATACCGCCGACGCCCTGGAACGCCTTCTCCTGATCGCGATCGACGTCGCCTTTGCCCAGCACGTCGGCGATCGAGCCGCCCTCGTCTGACTTCGCGCCGAGTAGTTTGAGAAGACCGGTCGACTTGACCTGTTCCGCGAGACGCGCGCGCCGCTCGGCGTCCTGACGCGCCTTCTCTTCAGCGCGCTTGGCCGCTTCCTCTGGCGTGTCCTTCTTGATCTCCTTCTTCTCGACGACCGCTTCCTTCTTTTCCTCTTTCTTCTTCTCCTCTTTCTTCTCTTCCTTCTTCGCCTCTTCCTTCTTGGGCTCGGGCTTCTTCTCCTCGGGCTTCTTCACCATCTGGACGAAGCGGTCCGGGACCTCTTCGATGTCCGGTTTGCGCGGCCAATCGACGCTGCGCAAATAGATCACGAGGCTGAGGTGTAGGAGGAACGAGAGCGAGGCGATGATCGTGAAGAACCAGTCGAGGTCGGAAGTGACGGAGCCGCGGACCGACGCGGGCAGCTGCGGGCGCGGCTGCGGGATCGGCGGCGTGACGAACTGGAAGAGGATCGTCATGTCCGCGAGCGTGATCTTGCCGCGCGAACGATCGTCGAGGGGCAGCTCGAAGCTCTGCCCCTTTTTTTGAATCTTGCCCGTCTGTTTGAGCTGCGACAGCGAGATGATCTCGTTGCCGACGGCGATGCGCGCGTCCATGCCTTCCGAGAAGTGCGCGACGTATTTGTCGCCGCTCACTTGGAAGAGGAGCCAGTTACGCGGGAGCGCCTCCGACGGCACGACGAACATGTTCTTCGCCGACTGTCCGATCGTGATGTTCTCGCGCTTGCGCACGAGGCGCTCTTCGACGATTCGCCCGCCCTGGATGATACCGATGCGGAGGATCTTCGGCTTCGAGACCGCTCCGGTGTGTTGCTGAGTCGCTTGTGCAGTCGCCATTCGTGGATCCCTCGTTGGAACCTTTGTTGTCGGTTCGCGGTGAGTTTTTCTGAACTCTAAAAAGGCGAGCGGGAGACGCTGTCGAGAATCTTGGGGACGAAGTCCTGCTTCAGCTCCTGCCAGTCGTAGTTGATGCTCGACTTCTGGTAGAAGAAAAATGCTTCTGGTTTCTGGATCTTGCCTTCGATCCGGATCTCTTCGGTGATGCGGTAGACCTTCTTGCCGCCGGCACCTTTCTCGATCTTGACCTTCGGCGGGGCGTTGGCGGCCGGAGCGTCACCCGCGGGCGCGTTTTGCGCGAGCGCCGGCAACGCGATGACCGTCGCGAGCGATAGCGCGACGACCCGAACGAGAATTTGCGGTTGTTTGATCTTCATCGACGGCCTCATTTTGCCGGGGGCGCGGGGGCGGGCGCGGCGGCCGGTGCCTCGGCGGGGGCGCCAGCGGCGGGGGCGGCGGGGGCGCCGGCGGCAGGGGCCCCAGCGGCAGCCTTCTTGGCGTCGTCAGCGGCCTTCTTGGAGGCACGAGCGGCGTCGCGCTCGGCTTGCTTCTTGATGCGCTCGAGGCGCTTCTCTTCCTTCTTGATCGCCTCTTGTGCCTCGGTCACGTACTGATCCGTCGGATCGCCAGGCGGGAGGCTGCTCCCCATCATCGTCTTGTACTTTTGGAAGTACTGGATGGCGGTGTTCTCTTTGGCGAAGAGATCCATGTTCGGGATCTTATCGGCGTCGAGATAGAGGATGCCGAGGTTGAA
>JBBQJG010000039.1:0-27286 GCA_038325725.1 Polyangia bacterium
AGACGTCGAGCTCCCAGATGCCCCCCGAGACGTCGACGCCGAAGCGTGGCCGCTGACCATCCTTGACGAGCGCGTCGAGGCCGAGCTCGGCCGCGCCGAGGACGATCTCGGCGCGCGCCCCGCCCGAGACCTGGCGCAGGGTGTTGCTCGCCTGGTTGGGATCCTCGAAGACGCCGAAGCCGTAGAAGTTCCAGCCGAGCGACTCGACGGGCACGTGGAGCTTCAACATCGTCTGCCCGCCGCGGGCGTCGAAGACGTCGAGCGGGTTGCGTTTGACAGGGTGCAGGTAGTCCGTGGGCTGCCAGAAGCGCCCCGTGCCCCAGCGAACGTGCTGCTTTCCGGCCGTCACGAAGACGCGCCGGGCGATGTCGAAGCGAATCCACATCTGATCGAGGATCGACGTCGGGCCGCGGGCCGCGGAGAACGTCGAGAAGCCCGTCGACCCGCCCGTGAAGGTCGTGAGCGATGACGTCCCATTCGGCGCCGCCGTCGGGTCGAAGCTCATGCGACCGAGCACGTAGGCGCGCACGCGCGGGTTGGGGCGCGCGTCGAGGTAGAGGTCGAGCAGGCTGGGCGCCGTGAGCGTCCACGCGTCGTCGCCTTGTTGCGCGCTCGTCTGCGCGCGCAGGTAGACCTGCCCGCCGATCGCGAGCGGCGTCTCGGGCACGATGGAGTCGCTGAAGCGCGGCTCGCTGTCACCGCCGCCGAGGAGCGCGTCGTCGCGGCCGTCCCCGCTGGGCGCGGGCGCGGTTTCGTTGGTCTTGTCGGGCGCGGCCGGCGGCGCAGCTGAGGTCGTGGGCGCAGCGGACGGCGCGGGCGTAGCGGCGGCCGGCGCCGAGCCGCCGAACATGTCGTCGTCGGTCGGGCGCGCGGGCTCCGGTTGTTGGGCGCGCGCCGACGGCGCCGCGAGCGCGAGGCCCAGCGCCGTCAGCGCGACGAGACTGACGCGGCTCACCGGCTCTTGCTCTCGAGCCAGGCCTTCGTGAACAGGTTCGGCGGCAGCGCGTTCGGATCGACGGCCCGGATGAGGATGAGCGTCGAGTTCGCCTTCTCGACCTCGTCGAAGAAGCGCATCTCCTCCGGATACCAGGTGTCACCCTTCTTCGACGGGCTGTAGATCTTCTTCCACTTCGGGTAGTACGCCGTGCGCAGCAGGCGGCCCGACAGCGCGTACTCCTCGCGCTTGAGGATGTTCTTCGTCTCCTTGTCGATCCACAGGCGGATCGTCGGGAAAGCGAGATCGAGGCCGGCTTTTCCTTTGAGGGAGAGCTTCTGCGCCGTGAAGTGGCCGAGCTTCGCCTCGCCCTCGTCGGTCGGATCGTACTCTTGCGCCAAGCGCGATTCGTCGAAGTCCGAGCGGCGCGAGTTCGTGCCGCCGATGCGCTCGCGCTCCGTGCGGCGCTCCCATTTGCCGACGCTCGGGTCGTAGAACCACAGGTTCTTGTCGAGGCGCAGGTAGCCCTGCCCCGCCGCCGACTTCGGCGCCGTGAAGAGGATCATGAACTTCTGATCCTCGGAGCGGCGGTAGAACTCCGTCTCGTAGACGACGTCGACCTTGTCCTTCTCTTTTTGCTCGAGGTGCGCGGCCGCGCGCCAGTCGCCGCTGTTCTTCTGGCGATCGTCGACGGCCTTGAGCAGCTCGACCATTTGCGGCGTCGTGAGCGCCGCCTGCGCGGGCCGCGGCGCCGCGAGGGTCACCACAAAGGCGAGCGGAAGAGCAGCCAGCACGGTGGGAAGGAGACGGAGCGTTCGCGTGCGCATGGGTCGGGTCCTTTCTCTTTCTCGATCAACCGAAGTGCGACATCGCGACGACGGGCCGCAGACGCGACGCGCGTCGCGACGGGAAGAGCGCCGCGATGCCCGTGATGAACGTGATGAGCGCGATCGAGCCGACGACGCGGCCCGCGTGCACGGCGAGGTGCAGGTGATCCGACATGAGGATGAACTGCATGCCCGGCGCCACGGGGATGTGCGCGCGGTTGAGCAGCGCCGCGACGCCCGCGCCCGCGAGCGCGCCGACGATCGTGCCGAGCAAGCCCAACATGAGCGACTCGAGCAGGAACATCCACAGAACGGCGCCCCTCTGCATGCCGATCGCGCGCAGCGTGCCGATCTCGCGCGTGCGCTCGCGGATGGCGATCCACATCGTGTTCATGATGCCGACGGCGACGATGAGGATGAGGATCGTGATGAGCACGAAGGTGAGTCCGCCGAGCGCTTGCAGGACCCACGTGATGAAGGAGATCTCATCTTCCCAGGTCGTGACGTCGAGCTTCTGCCCCGTCCAATCCTCACGCGAGACCGACTGGAACTTCATCCAGAACGCGTGCGGATCGGGCTCCATGATGCGGTTGCCGGCCTTCTCGAGCGACGTGCGGAGGCGCGCCGCGATCGCGTTGGCGTTGGGGATCTCGCTGGGCTTGAGCATGATCTGCACGACGCCCGTCGCGTCGGGACGCAGCTGATAGAGCGCGCGCAGGGTTTCGATGGGAACAAACGAGTTCCACATGCTGAGCAGGCCCATGCCCTTGGCGATCGCGACGACGCGCACGTCGATCGTGTTGTTCGTGCCGCGCGTCGTGGGCGCCGAGTAGGTGAGCGCGTCGCCGACCTTGACGCCGAGCTTCTCGGCCTGGTTGTCGAAGATGAGCGCCGTGCCCGGCTGCGCGAGATCTTCGAGGTTGCCGCTGATGATCTGCAGCACCGAGGCGAACTTCGGCTCGTTCTTGATGTCGATGCCGCCCACGCCCAGCTGCTCCGAGCTCGTGTCGGACACGACCTTGGCCCAGCCGCGCCCGCGCTGAACGACGAACTCGGCCTCGGGGACCTCGCGCTTGACGATCTCGACGACCTTCGCGTAGTCGGTGACCACGGGCGCGGCCTGTCCCGCCGTGACCTTGAAGAAGCCGCCGACGTTGACGTGACCCGTCGACAGCGTCGTCGCCGATTCCATCATGGTTTCGCGCACGCCCGTCGACAGGCCCGTCATGAGGATGAGCAACATCGTCACGGCCGCGATGGCGCCGCCAAGGAAGAGCGTGCGGCGCGTGTGCTGCACGAGGTTGCGGAAGGCGATCGTGATGTCGATCCAAAGCTTGGACATGTTGGCTCCTACTCTTCTTCCTGCATGGCCTGACGGGGCGTGACGCGCATGGCGAGCCACGCCGGGTAGAAGCTCGACACCGTCGCGACGAAAATCACGATGATGAACGCGGCGACGACGCTGCCGGGGTTCAGGAACGGGCGCAGCCGCGGCCCCGAGAAGAAGAAGAAGGCGACGTCGGAGGTCGCCGGGATGCCGACGGCGCCAATGATCTTGACGACGGCCGCGCCGACGGCGGCGCCCAAGCCTCCGAAGATGAGGCCTATGACGACGGCCTCGACGACGAGCATGGAAAGGATGAAGCGCTTCTGAGCGCCGATCGCGCGCAGCGTGCCGATCTCGCGCACGCGCTCGAGCGTCGCCATGACGAGCGCGTTGTTGATGATGACGAGCGCGATCGTGAAGATGATGATGATCGCGACGAACAAGACGCCGCGCGCGAGGCCGATGAAGTTGCCGATGAGGCCGGCCGACTCTTGCCACGTGATGGCCTTGAGCTTGAGGCCGTCTTTCAAGCCCTGCGCCTCGATCGCCGTGATCGCGGCCTTCATCTGCTTCGGGTCATCGAGGATGACGGCGGCGTTGAGCACGACGCCCTTTTGAACCTCGTCGGCCGGAAAGACGCGGCCGCGCGCCTCTTCGCGCCGCAGCTTCGTGGCGAGCGGGCTCGAGATGTCAGGCAGCGTTGGGTTCACACCAGGCGTCGCGTCGGCCGTGATGTGGCGCGGCGCCTTGTCGGGGTCCGCCGGCTTGTCGTCTGGGGCGCCGTCGCCGAAGAGCTCGGCCTCGGCGTTCTCGCGGCTGATCTCCTTGGCGCCGGCCCCCGCCGCGGCGTGCAGCGCCTTGATCTCGGCGAGCTTGTCGCCGCTGAGGAAGCCGTACAGCTCGCGGAACGAGACGAGGTCCATGAGGTTGAGCCCGCCCGCGAGCGTCGACTTCTCGAGGCCCGTGAACTGGAACGTGCCGTAGACGGGCACGTTGACCGACTGCACGTAGCCGCTGCGCGTGAAGGCCTTGATGGTCAGGACGTCGCCGATGCGCACGCGGTACAGCTCCAGGTCCGGCGCGAGCTCGCGATAGAAGAAGTCGTAGCGCTCTTGGAAGTTCGCGTCGTCGGTCGCGAAGAACTTCGCGAGCAGGCCGCCCAGCTCGGCCTTGGGATCGGCGGCGAGGCCGAGCTCCTTCTGGAGCTTGCCGCGGAAGGTCGCCGTCTTGAGGGCGTCGAGCTGCAGCAACACCTCGCGCACCTGCGCCGTGTTCTCGCGGACGAAGCGCTGAAGCTCTTCGCTCTTCGCGATCGTCTCGCCGCGCAGCTCCTTGGCCTCCTTGATCTTGTCGAGCCGGCGCGCCGCCTTGAGCTTGAGCTGATCCTCGTAGATGAACTTCGAGAACAGGAAGCCGCGCTTGCCCGGAGGGACCGTCGTGCCGTCGACGATCTTCATGCGATCGAACGACTTCGCGAACGACCCGAGGTCGGTCCCGACGTAGCGGATGAACAACAGGTCGGCGTCGACGGCGAGCGGCGCGAGGTGGTTCTCGAGGTACTCGAGCGCGTCGAGCGGATCCTTGTCGAACCCAGCCCAAAAGCTGTCTGACGCCGCCTTGGCGATCGTCTCGACGTCCTCCTTGATGACGGCGTGCTCCTCGACGAGCGCCGTCATGTTCTTGAGGTCGCCCTGCAGGACCGTGATGATCTGGCGAACGTGGTTCTTCTGCGCGTCGAGCTGCTCGTCGAGCGTCTTGCGGGCACTCTTGTCGGCTTCGCTGGGGCTCGCCTTGTCGCCGAGCGCGAGCTTCTTGCGCACGATGCCGCGCAGGCGCTCGAGGGCGATGTCGATCGTGTTGCCCGACGTCACGAGCGCGCCGCTGATGCCCATCGGCACGACCGCCTTGACGTGCGGGACCTTCATGATCGAATCGCGCAGCTTCGCGAAGTCGTCGATCTGCGCGAGATCGGGATCGCCCATCGTCATGCCGCCCATGACCTCGAGCTTGTCCTTCGACGCGGCGTTGTAGACCTGGATGTTGCCGGCGACGCTGCCGATGACGCTGCGGCTCATCGAGATGTCGATGCTGTCGACGAGCGAGTTGCCGAGGACGACGAGGAACGCGCCGAAGAAGATGATGCCGCCGACGATGAACGTCTTGAGGCGGTGCGCGCCGAGATTGCGAAAGGCGATCTGGCCCGACACCTTGATTGTGTCGAGGCGGCTCATGCCGGCGCTCCGGGCTGGAGCGACGCGGCCGCCGCCGTGGCCTCGCGGCTCTGGAACTTGCCGTCGGCGAGCCGCACGATGGCGTTCGCGTAGGACATGACCTTCTGGTCGTGCGTCGAGAAGATGAAGGTCGTGCCTTCGGTGCGGTTGAGATCCTTCATGAGGTCGAGGATCGTCTGGCCCGTGACGGAGTCGAGGTTCGCCGTCGGCTCGTCGGCGAGCACGAGCTTCGGCCGCGTCACGAGGGCGCGCGCGATCGCGACGCGCTGACGCTGGCCGCCCGAAAGCTCGCTCGGCCGGTGCTGGGCGTGACTGCGCAGGCCGACCTTGTCGAGCAGGCCGAAGACGCGCGTCTTGCGCTCGGCGGGGCCGACGTTCTTCTGCAACAGCAGCGGCAGCTCGACGTTCTGGTACACGGTGAGCACCGAGACCAGGTTGAAGCTCTGGAAAATGAAGCCGATCGTGTGGAGTCTGAGATCAGTCAGCTCGCGCTCGGAGAGCTGGCTCGTGTTCTTGCCGTCGACCTCGACCGTACCCGAGGTCGGCGTGTCGACGCAGCCGATGAGGTTCAGCAAGGTCGTCTTGCCGCTGCCCGACGGACCGGCGATCGAGATGAAGTCGCCTTGGTTCACGTCGAGCGTGACGCCGCGAAGCGCGGGGACGACGACGGTGCCGAGCGTGTAGTTCTTGATGGCGTCTTTGACCGAAACGATGGCTTTCATGATCAACCTCGGGTTTTCTTCGTTCTCTCTTTGCGGTTGCCTTGCAGGTTCGTCCAGGTGCGCGTCAACAAGTCGGGATGCTCGGCGTTCTCGGGCGCCGCGCGCAGTCCGGCGACGACGCGACCGAGGACGCTCGCGAACTGCCGCTGCAGCTCGGGCGACAAGAGCGCCAACGCGCTGCCGAACTCACGCGCGCGCTCGCGGTGCACGCGCGTCGCGAGCGCCTGGCCCTTGCGCGTGATGGCGACGCTCTTCTGGCGCCGGTCCTCGGGATCCTCGGTGCGGCCCACGAAGTCGCTCATGACGAGGCGATCGACGAGGTGGCTCGTCGCGGCCGGCGACAAGTTGAGAAACGACGCGATCGCCGAGACCGTCTGCGCGCCCAGGTGCTCGAGGATGTAGAGTGCCACCATCTGCGCCATCGTGAGGCCCGCCTCGTTCATGAGCGCGAGCGTGCCGCCCGCCGAGCGACGGTGCACGAGCCCCATGAGATCGCCGATGAGGTTACCGACCTCTTCGAGGGATCCGGGGGTCACGGAGGTGGTGCGTGTACGCAGACGAAGGCCCATGATTATTACGACGCATCGAAATAATCGAAGGGTGCGTTCTTGTCAACCCTCCGTTAACTTGAAGCCGCGGCTTGTCGCTTGACACCCGACTCCGCGTTTCGTTCTCGCGGCGATCGAGTCATTCGTTGCCTCGCGCCGCGAGGTGCCTTCGGAATGCAGTCCGCTGTACAGTAAGCGGAGCGGTATGAGGATGGCCCGATGACCGATGCGCCTCCGCAGTCGGAGATCGTCTTCTACCAAACCGAGGACGGACAGACGCGCATCGCGTGTCGCTTCGAGGGGGAGTCGCTCTGGCTCTCCCAAGCGCTGATCGCGGATCTGTTCCAGATCGGCGTCGGCACAGTCAACCACCACCTCAAGGACATCTTCAAAGAAGGGGAACTCGATCCCGCGGCAACGATTCGACAGCATCGAATGGTTCGAACCGAAGGGAATCGTTCCGTTTCTCGCGAGATCGAACACTACAACCTCGAGGTCATCCTGGCCGTCGGCTTCCGCGTCCGCAGCCAGCGCGGCACTCAGTTCCGACAATGGGCGACGACGCGCCTCTCCGAGTACATGGTTAAAGGATTCGCGCTCGACGATCAGCGGCTCAAGCGCACCGACCGCGTCACCGACTACTTCGACGAGCTGCTCGCGCGCATCCGCGAGATCCGCGCGAGCGAGCAGCGGGTCTACCAACGGATACGCGAGATCTTCGCCCTGGCCGCCGACTATCGCGAGCGCGACTCCGAAGCCCAGGCCTTCTTCGCCAAGATGCAGAACAAGATGCACTTCGCCGCGACCGGACTCACAGCGGCGGAGATCGTACGCGGGCGCGCCGATGCGGCGAAGCCGAACATGGGCCTCACCGCGTGGAGCGGCGAGCGCGTGCTCAAGCGCGATGTGGGAACCGCGAAGAATTACCTCGGCGACGCCGAGATCGACACCCTGAACCGGATCGTCGTCATGTTCCTCGATCGCGCCGACTTCCGCGCCCAGCGACGCAAGGACATCAAGATGTCGGACTGGGAGGTCGACCTGGACAAGTTCCTCGTCGACACCGAGCTTCCCGTGCTCGCCGCCGCGGGCGCCGTGTCTCACGAGCTCGCGACGACTTGGGCGAACGAACAAAAATATGACGCGTTCGTGGACAGACGACGCCTCGCCACCGAGGCCAAGGCGGAGGCGACGTACCTCGACGACCTCACCGCCGCGGCGAAGCTGATTGAGGGTGAATCGGCGAAGGCCCCGGCGCCGAAGGCGACAGCGCGAACGAAGAAGCCATGAGAAACGCTCGAAGGCCACCCGCGCTCATGGAGCGACATCGACTCCCAAGCGGGTCACGACGGCCGTGAAGTCTTTCAGTACGGCGTCGGCGGTCTCGAAGCGGCCGCCGCGCGTGAGCGTCGAGGGAACGATCCAGCACGTCAGGCCGGCGGCCTTCGCGGCGCGCAGGCCGCGCTCGGAGTCTTCGATGACGAGGCAGCGCGCGGGCGGCACGCCGAGGCGCGCGACGGCGAGGAGGTAAGGCTCGGGGTCCGGCTTGGCGTTGCGGTAGCAATCGCGCGTGAGCACGAGCTCGAAGTGAGGCAGGAGCCCCGTGCGCGCGTGGGCGGCGGCGAAGGGCGCCGGCTCGGAGCTCGTGACGACGGCCATGCGGTAGCGCGGCGCGAGCGTCGCGAGGCCCGCGACGACGCCGGGCAACAGGAGGTCGCTGTCGGAGATGAGCTCGATGTAGCGACGATCGCGCCCCGCGCGCGCCGCCGCGATTGCGTCTTCTCCCACGCCCCGCGCGCGCAGCAGATCCCACGCGCCGGTCGCGTCACGCAGGAACAGCTCGACGTAGGCGGCGCGATCGAGCGTCACGCGAAACGGCGCGAGCGCCTCGCGGTTCGCCTGGAAGTAGAAGCCCTCCGTGTCGACGAGGACGCCGTCGTTGTCGAAGAGCAGCGCTTCGAACGTCACGTCGTCAGCGCTTGCCGGCGCCCGCGGCCCGATCCTGGAGCTTGATCTCGACCATGAGATCGCTCGCGATGCGCTCGAGCGACGCCCGCAATTTTCCGAGGTCCGTCGACCCGGGCACGCGCACGTGCGCCTTCGCCTCGAACAGCATCTCGCCCGACATGGGCGCGCTCGTGCGGTTCGTCGTGAGCTCCTCGACGTTGACGCCGCTGTCGGCGAGCAGCTGCGCGATCTCGCGAACGATGCCGGGCCGATCGAGGCCGAGCAGATCGAGATCCATCGTGCGCTCGGCGCCCGCCCGCTCGGTCCGCGCTACTGTTTCAGCGACGATCTTCAGGCCGTGCCCGTCGAGCGCCGCGAGCGCCGCGAGCGCCGCGGCCGCGCGGTCGGGCGGCAGCTCGGCGCGCAGGATGCCCGCGAACTTCCCCGCGAGGTGAGTCATGCGGCTCTCGAGCCAGTTGCCGCCATGCTCGGCGACGATGCCCGCGACGGCCTGCACGAGCCCGGGCCGGTCCGGGCCGATGAGCGTCAAAACGAGATCAGTCATGGGCGCATCTTACGCCCGTCGCGGTCAGACGGCGCGGGCGCGCGCGATGCTCTCGAGGATCAGCTTCTTGGCATCCTCGGCGCCGCCCCAGCCCTTGGCCTTGACCCACTTGCTGTCCTCGAGGTCCTTGTAGTGCTCGAAGAAGTGCTGGATCTGCTTGATCGTGATCTCGGGGAGCTGCGTGTACTCGAGGATCTTCTCGTAGCGACGCGTGAGCCGCGAAACGGGCACGGCGATGACCTTCTCGTCGACGCCCGCCTCGTCCTCCATGAACAGCACGCCGATGGGGCGCACGGCGACGATCGCGCCGGGAACGATTTCGCGCTGGTTGGCGATGAGCACGTCGATCGGATCGCCGTCGCCCGACAGCGTGTGCGGAATGAACCCGTAGTTCCCCGGGTACCGCATGGCCGTGTAAAGGAAGCGGTCGACGACGAGCGTCCCCGCTTCCTTGTCCATCTCGTACTTGATGGGCTCGCCGCCGACCGGCACCTCGACGATGACGTTGACCTCGTGCGGGGGGTCGGCCCCGATCGAGATCGCTGCGAAGTTCACTGACTACGTGACCGAGATGTCGACGCTGGGACGAAGCTCCGAGCACACGGCGAGGACGTCGTGGATCGGGTTCTTCTTGAACTTCTCGATGAGCGTGGCGTCGCCCGTCTTGCCCTCGTCGATCGCGGTGAACGCCAACTGCGTGAGGAGGTAGTCGAAGCGCGGGGCCCACTTGCGCGAGCCGAGGCGCGCCGTCGTCGAGCAGTTGTCGACCATGTACGCGACGCCGCGGGCGTGCATGTACGGGTTGAGCGAGTCGACCGACTCGATGACCGACTCGTTCGCCGCCTCGGAGTACGGGTGGCCCGCCTCCAAGAGCACGTCGATCTGCGCCATCATCGTGGCCACGTAGACGCCGGCCGTGAACGGATTCACCGGGATTTTGCTCTCGTCGCGCTTCGCGCGAACGGCGGCGCCGACCTTCCACGTCTCCGTGCCGTCGATCTTGCCCATGGGGTACTTCTTGAGGCGGCTGCCCGCGAGGACGACGCTGCGGATCTCGTTGCCCGTCGACACGTCGTCGTAGATCTCGGCCAGTACCTCTTTGGCGGGCGTGTACGACGCGATGTACGCCTTCTCGAACTCGGCCTTGCCGGCCGCGTCGAGGCCTTCGTACAGCGCGCGGATGCCCTTCTTCGAGATGATCTTGTTGATGGGGCCCGTGATGGATTCAGCCGAGTTGATGAAGGCGTCTTCCTTCGACTGACCCTGGGCGACGTAGCGGCGGTACAGCGTCTCGATGATGCCGTGCACGGCGCCGAGGAGGATGCCGCGCTCGCCGTAGATGTCCGACTTGTACTCGGACTCGAGCGTCGTCTGGAACGTGTAGGGAGAGCCGAGCGCCACCGACCAGCCGAGGGCGTAGTCCGTGGCGCGGCCGTCGACGTCCTGGTGAACGGCGAAGCTGGCGTTGATGCCGGCGCCGTTGACTTCCTTGCCCTGGACGTAGAGGCGGCGCACCGACGGCCCCATGCCCTTGGGGCACACGGCGATGACGTTGATGTTCGCCGGGAACTTCGCGCCGACGTTCTTCATGTGGCCGAGCAGGAAACCGTGCGACAGGCCGAGCGTCGCGCCCGGGCGCATGTTCTCGAACACTTGACCGAAGAGCTCGGCCTGGGCCGAATCAGCAATGAGCAGCAGGACGATGTCCGACTCTTTGACGACGGTGAGCATCTCGCCGAGCGTGCCCGACTTCTCGTCGAAGCCGGCCTTGCGGGCCTCGTCCATCGACGCGCTGTTCGCGCGGAGGCCGACCTTGACCTTGATGCCCGTGCCCTCGAGCGAGTCGCGGAGGTTCTGCGCCTGCGCCGGACCCTGCGAGCCCCAGCCGATGACGCCGATCTGCTTGACCCCCGCGAAGGCCTTCGGAAGCAGCGGGTAGAGGTGACGGCCGCCCTTGACGATCTGTTCGGTGCGGTCGTGCATCTTGACGACGTCGACGGTGAAGATCTTGGACGAGAACACGAGCGAAGCGGCCATGGGGAACCTCCGAAAGAACGTTGAAGCTGGACCCAGGGTACGGAAAAGTTGGTGTTGCGTAAAATGAATTGTTCTCAACTCTGTGTTGCAAAAACAGCAACGTCGTCGCACGCTCCGAGGGCATGGACTACGACTCGCTGCGGCTGTACCTGCATCTATCGAGAACCCTGCATTTTTTACGGACGAGCCGCGAATGCCACGTCAGCCCCTCGACGCTGTCGCGGTCGATTCAGCGCCTCGAAAGCGAGACGGGCTGGCCCTTGTTCGAGCGCGATCGGCGCACGGTGCGCCTGACGCCCGAGGGGGCCCGCTTCGCCGAGCACGCGCGCGACACGCTCGATCGCTGGCAGCGGTTGAAGCGCGATCTCGGCGGCGAGGCGGGCGGCGCGCTCACGGGGACCATCTCGATCTTCGCGTCGGCGACGGCGTGTCAGAGCTTCCTGCCCGAGCTGCTGTCGGGCTTCCGCGGGCGCCACCCGGAGATCACGTTGAAGCTCGAGACGGGCTACGCCGCCGACGCGCTCGAGATGCTCGACCAGGGGCACGTCGACGTCACGGTCGCGGCGCTGCCGCGCGTGGTGCCGCGCGCGCTCGTGTCGCGCGTGTTGCTCCACACGCCGCTGGTGTTCGTCGCGCCCACGGTGCCGTGCGAGGTCGAGCGTTCGTGCGCCACGCGGCCGCTGCCGTGGGGGGCGATCCCCGTCGTGTTGCCGTCGGGCGGCCTCGCGCGCGAGGCGGCGGATCGTTGGTTCAAGCGCCACCGGGCCGCGCCCCCCGTCTACGGAGAGGTCGCGGGCAGCGAGGCGATCCTCGCGCTCGTGAGCCTCGGCTGCGGCGTCGGCGTCGTGCCGCGCCTCGTGCTCGACGGCAGCCCGCTGCGCGCCAACCTGCGCGTCCTGCCTGTTGAAAAAGGCCAAGACGATCTCGGCGAGTTCCGCGTCGGCGTGTGCACGCAGCGCCGCAAGCTCGCGTCGCCGCTCGTGCGCGCGTTCTGGGACGTCATCGAAGCGGGCAACTGAGGGTGTGGCCCGGACTATCATTTAACGGAGTGAACATGAATGGACGTCTCGGTGTCTGAAGCGATCGTAATAGCTGGTGCCAACGGCGCTGGAAAAACGACCTTCGCGCGAGAGCTTCTTCCCGCGTTGTATCCGGGGGTCGAGTTTCTCAACGTCGACGAGGTCCAGACCGAATCGGCGAACTTCGCCCATCCGATAGCCGCTGGGCGCGAATTGCTGCGGCGACTGAATGAGAAGGAGCGAGGTAGGGACGGCTTCGCGCTCGAGACCACGTTGTCGTCCATCATGTACGCGAGGCGCATGCGCTCTTGGAAGACCTGGGGATACCGCCTGTCGCTGCATTTCATCGAGCTGCCATCCGAAGACTTCGCCGTGGCCCGCGTGGCGACGCGAGTCGCAGCAGGTGGACACACCGTGCCGGAGATGGACGTAAGACGGCGGTATCGGAGAGGTTTGGTTCTGTTCGAACAGGTCTACAAACCCCTGGTCGACGAGTGGTATCATTGGCTCAGCAACGATGAAGGACTCCGCCTTGGCCAGTACCATGCGAGATGACCCGAGCTCCCCCAAGCTAGAGGTTTTGCTTGAGGCTGCCCGACGTGCAACTTGGGATGCTCTTCACGGTCCGCTGCACCTACGGGCTGGACGGTTTCGTCCCGTCTTTGGTGGTCGTGTTCGCGACGACGTCGCGGCCGCTGCCCGACAAGGCGTTGCAGCGGACGAGGCCGCGCGACGCCGCTAAACGTCACTTCGGTAGACGGCTTGTCGACGATGGAGACCTTGCGACCTCGACTGGCTGCAAATGCCGTCTGTCGAGGGTTGTCGACAAACACCATCGCGGTCGTCGCGATCGTCTCGCTCGCGTTGTCCGCGTGCCGGCACGGAGGCGCGGCCGCGCCCACGCCCGCGGCCGATGACTTGCTGGCCGTCGGGACGCCCGCGCCGGACTTCATCGCCCCCACGCACGACGGCACGCACGTGCACCTCGTCGAGCTGCGCGGCCACGACGTCGTCCTCTACTTCTATCCGAAGGACGACACGACGGGCTGTACGAAGGAGGCGTGCAACTTCCGCAACGCGTGGGGCCGCCTGCAGAGCGCGGGCGTCATCGTGCTCGGCGTGTCGACCCAGGACGCCATCTCGCACACGGCGTTCGCACAGAAGTACAAGCTGCCGTTCCCCTTGATCCCCGACGAGCACGGCGAGCTCGCCGCCAAGTACCACGTCCCCCTCTTCGGCGGCCTCGCGCGCCGGCTAACTTACCTCATCGACAAAGAAGGCCGCATCAAATACGTCTGGCCGAAGGTCGATCCCGAGAAGCACGCGGCGGAGATTTTGGCGCAGGTTGGTGGGTCGTGAGGCGCAAACGTGCGCATGGTCGCCTGCTCTCGCTGCGTTTCCCCGCTGCTCTTATCTGTTTATGCAGCGGGAATTGAGCTCGCAACCAAGCGGAATAGCGTCGCTCGGGCTGTTCGTCCGGTGGCCTCAAATGGGTGTGGCTCAGGATTATCCATTGATGGAGAATGCTAGCTAGTTTAGCTAGCCTGGGCGTTACGATTCGCAATGCCAACCCAAGAGCCACCTGACGTTCCCGGATTTGAGTTCGTCTGCTGCGGCTCTCGCACGCCGCAGCCGGACGAGACGCGCTGAACCGGATCTGTCAAACTGGGGTCCATGGGCGTGGAGGTACTTGCTCGCAACTTGGCTCTTGGATCGCTCCTGACCGATCTCAAGAACAGCTTCGGTGGATACGAGATCCTCGATCACTGGCAGCGCGGAGAGTTTCACCACGATCTCCTCCTGCGGGTCGAGCCGAGCGGGCGCTTGCCGGGACCCGTGCTGGTCGTGGCGACCAACTGCAATGGCGGCGTAAAGGAAGTCCTGTGCTTCGGGGTGCCTCCCGCCGAGAAGGCGCTCTGGCATCGGCGGTGTCCCGAGGTGGCAGAGTTCGGCGGAGACCTTCCGCCCGTGCTCGACGAGGTCAGGACCGTTCATTGGTTTGATCCGTGCGCGCTGCTCGTTCCTGATGCTCGCAGCGAGCTCCGCCCAGAGTTCCGTGAACGGCAGGAGGGTGGCGGTTGGCAGATGAAGGGGTGCGGCGTTCGGAAGGACGCCGTCTAAAGTCGTCGCAGACGGCCCGCGCGACGCGCCGTCTCTGAACGCCAGTTCGTCCGACCCTGCGCACTCATGAGGTCTTTCATGAGCTTCCGCCTGAGCGCTGATTCGTTCGACCGACTCGTCGAGAAGGAACGGGCGGACGGTCGCCTCGACTCCCGGTGCACCGAGCTCGATGCGATCTGGTTGCACACGGACATGGGCCCGGTTTTCTACCTGACCCGAGATGGGCGGGTTCTCAGCGAGGACGTGATTCTCGAGACACCGATCGAAGAGGTGCCCTACGGAGCCGCGTCGTCGGCGCTGATCATGGGTGCCAAGCACCTCGATGCGACCGAGCTGGTCAGCCTCCTGCCAGAACGCCCCGCCGATGTTCCCGACTGCGCGCGATGCGCGGGAACCGGTCGATGGACACTTCCCGGCGAAACCGCCAAACACCACGGTCGGGTGTCCCGACTGCGGCGGAATGGGCTGGAACGCCCGCTAACCGACCGATGAAACCGGCAGGTCGCTTGCGCGGCCCGCGGCTTGTCGGCAGCATCTTTGGGCGGACAAGATGCCCTCGAACAAGATCGGGACTCTCGCAAAGCGGCAGGAAGGGCTCCGGCGCGCGCTCACGTCTGGCGCTAGCAAAGAAGCCATCACCCGCGCCGCCGAGCATGTGCGAGACGCGCAGCTCGCAATCCTGAAGAAGGCCGAGAGCGGAGTGGCCCCGGCGGCGCAACAGCGAGGTTCCGCCCACAAGGCGACAAGCACCATCCAGCGCGAGAGGAAACAGTGGCTCGACGCTTCGGTCGCCGAGATCATCTCCTCCCTTTCCGACAGCCGCCACCTGGGTTTCGAAATCATAGCCAGCGGCAGCAATGGCAAATGACTGCCCCGAGCAACGCAACACAGGCTTTCTGGTCGCTGTTTCAGGAACGCGCGAGCGATCTAGCGATCGCCAAGTCCGCCGATGGTGCCGTTTACGATCAGCTTCTCGAGAAGCTCCAAGAGATCGACCCTGGGCTCTACCTGGAATTCTGTTCCGACCCGCGGGAGCGTGAGCTGATTGTCACGGCGGATGGGAAGCGAGCGCTGTTTCCGCTCGCCCGTGCGATCGTGTCGGCGGCGCCGGCGGTCGATGGATGGTCGATCCGCGCGCTCAAGCCAAAGGTCGGGTTTCCGAAGACCGCGGCGTGGGAGGGCTTGACGATCACACTCAAAGCCATCGTCTTCGATCCTCTGGAGCTCGACGGCTCCGACCTTGGTCTGCGCATCTTCATTCCTGGGATCCAAGAGAAAGACATCGACAAGGCACACAACGCCGTCTTGCGCGCCCTCGACCACGGACTTGGCGAAGAACACTTCGCCGAGAGCGTTCAGTCTGTCGAGGTTCGCCCGCTCCCCGCGGACACCGTAGCCGACGACTTCATTCCCCTTCGCGACCTCGAGCGATTCATCGAGTGGCGCGAGGGCCGGCGTAAGGGCGCCGGACGCGACCACTGAACGATACGACATGCGAACCAGAGCGAAACGCGGGTGATGCTCCTCGTTCGGGCCTTCAGATCAGAGGACCGCGGGGCTCTCGAGCGACTCTGGTCGCGGGTGTTCCCGAACGACCCGCCGTCGAACGCCCCGGCGTTGATGATCGAGACGAAGCTGAAAGTGCAGTCCGACCTGCTTCTCGTCGGCACCGTCGACGACGCGCTCGTCGGGGCCGTGATAGCGGGCTTCGATGGCGTCAGGGGCTGGCTCTACCATCTGGCGGTCGCACCAGAGCACAGGCGGCGCGGCTTCGCGACACAGCTCGTGCGCGCCGCGGAGTCCGCCCTCCGTGACCTCGGGTGCCCCAAGGTCAACTTGCAGGTTCGTGCGACGAACAGCGAAGTCGTCGCCTTCTATCGAAGCCTCGGTTACGACACCGAGGAGCGCGTGAGCATGGGCCGTCGGCTCGAGGTTGCTGGATAGCTCACGTCACCCGCGCGCGCGCCGGGCGCGCGCGGCAGCGGTCGAGCCACGCTGCGACGTTCGCGCGGCCCTCGAGGCTCACGCCCATCCCGGTGCCGAAGAGCAGCACCGACGCCGCGGGGATGTCGGCCAGCGAGAACCCGCCAAGAATGTAGTCACGTCCCTGCAGACGCGCGTCGAGCACGTCGAGCAGACGCAGCAACTGCCCGTGGTTGTAGTCCGCCGTGGCCTTGCTCCGCTGGTCAGGCGCGTAGGACACCGGCGTGTCGAGGCCGTGATACAGGAATTGCATCATATAAAAGTGGAGCTCCTGGCTCCCCCACACCGACCAGCTCAGCGCCTCGGCGCGCGGCGCGCCGCTCGCCGGCCACAGCCCGCGCTCGCGCCCGTAGGTCTCGGCGAGGTGGAGGATGATGGCCAGCGACTCGAAGTACGGCTGCCCGTCGTCGACGAGCGCGGGCACCTTGCCGTTGGGATTGATCGCTAAATAGGCCGGCTCGCGGTTCTCGCCCTTCGCGCGATCGAGCACGACGTGCTCGTGAGCCAATCCCAACTCCTCGAGCGCCCAATGGACGCGCGACGCCGAGCTCCTCGGCCAACCGTAGAACTTGATGCTCATGAGCGAAACCCTCCCAGGTCTACTTTTCGCCAAAGATCAGCACGGCGGACCAATCGAGGTGAACCCGTCCTCCGGACGCATGCTTAGCCACCGCCGCGGTGACCTCGTCCTTGATTCGCGCGCGAACCGCGTCGTCCGCCCGTGACATCCCCGCGACGACCGGCGCGGCGATGTCGTTCATGAACGTGAAGTAGTCGGCGGCGCTTTCGAAGGACAGCTTGCCGCTGACGTTCCTTTCGACCGCGGACTTCAAGCCGGCTTCGCGGAACACACCCGTCATGTAGCCGGGCTCGGCGCAGCGAAACAGTCCGGGCGCGCCGGGAGCCGGCGCGGGCAGGTCGACGTTCTTCGCGATCGCGCCCATGACCGTCGTCGCCCACGCGTTGAGCTCGGGGCGCCCCCACACCGCGGCGCAAACCCGCCCGCCGGGTTTGACGACGCGACTGAACTCGCGCGTCGCACCCAAGACATCCGGGAAGAACATGTGTCCGAAGCGAATCGTCACCGCGTCGAATTCAGAGTCGGCGAACGGAAGCGCGCCCGCGTCGCATTGTCGCGCTTCGATGTTGGTCAGCCCTCGGCGCGCGGCGCCCTCCTTCGCGACCTCCAACATCTTCTCGGCGAGGTCGGTCATGACGACCTGCCCGCGCGGGCACTTCGCCGCGAGCGTGAAGGCCGGTTCGCCCGTGCCGGACGCGATGTCGAGCACCCGCGAATCAGGCGCGAGCCGGGCATCATCGACCAGCGCCGCTCCCACGGGGGCCATCCAGTCGAGCACCAGCGCGTCCCATTTCTTCCAGCCGGCCGAAAACTTGTCCCACGTCGCCTGCTGCTGATCTCGAATCAGATCCAGTTGCGTGGACATCGCGCCTCCTCGATTTCGTTCGGCCGTGAAGAGTCGTCAGTTTACGCGCACTGAGCCGGGGCCGTCTCGACCCAAGCCGTTAACCTGGCGTTAACTTGGCGTCGAACCAACGCGCTCCCCGTAGCGGCCCGCGCGGCGCGCTGCTAGAAACAGCGCGTGCGAATCATCTATCTCGCGATGCTGCCCTTCCTCCCCTTCCTCCTCTTCCTGGGCGCCTGCGTCGACCTCTCGACGATCTGTCCGTACAAACCGATCACGCAGGGCGTGTTCGGCGAGGTCGTCGACGCGAGCAACAAGCTCGAGGAAAACATCCCGGTCGACGCTTACACGACTATGAACGGCGCGAAGGGCACGCTGATCGCCACCCACAACACGACCCGGGGCGGCTACCAGTTCAACCTCCTCCCGGCGATGTACCTGCTGTGCGCGAAGACCGTCTGCACGCTGGTCACCGTCCCGACGGGTCTCGTCGAGCTCTCCGCCGTCGACGGCGCCGACGCCCTGACGTGGGACGCGCCTGCCGCCGTCACGTCAACGCAGATGGTCGGCTCCTGCACCTACGCGAACTAGGGCCATCACGTCATCAGGAGGTTCTTGAACGGCCGGTGATTCTTCCAGCGATACGCGCCGAAGTCGCGGCGGTCGGTCGACAGGATGCGGCCCGTGCCCAGGTGCTCGGCCAGGATCACGAGGGACGCATCCGCGAGGTCCATGGGCAGCTGGCGATACTTCTGCATCAGCTCGACGATGCGGGGCAGGTGCGCCGCGCCAAGCTCGAAGAGGTCGAAGGCGCCCCGGGCGGCGCTGGCCACGAACGTCTCGGCGGCCTGGGCGACCGTCAGGCGGTCGCGCGGGCCCGGGGCGCGCTGCCCTTGGCGCCGTACCAGGCGATGTAGACGTAGCAGAGCAACGCGACGATGAAGCAGTGGTGGATGCCGATCGCGTCGGCGACGAAGCCCTGCAGCACGGGGATGAGGGCGCCGCCCACGATCGCCATGCAGAGGATCCCCGAGCCCTGGCCCGTGTGCTTGCCGAGACCGTCGATCGCGAGCGTGAAGATCGTCGGGAACATGATCGAGTTGAACAGACCAATCGCGAGCACCGAGTACATCGCCGTGGGGCCTGTCGTCGCCATCGTGAGCGCGATGAGCGCCACAGAGCCGACGGCGTGCAGCGCGAGCACCTTGCCGGGCTTCCACATGCGCAGCGTCGCCGTGCCGATGAAGCGGCCCACCATGGCGCCCAGCCAGTAGAACGACACCAGCTTCGCGCCGTCTGACTCAGCGAGCCCGCCGATCGAGGGCTCCTTGAAGTAGTTCACGAGGAAGCTGCCGATGGCGACCTCGCCGCCGACGTAGACGAAGATCGCGACGGCGCCGAGCACGAGGTGCCGGTAGCTCCAGGCGCTCTTGTGCGACGAATCGTCCGTCGTGTTCGCGGCGCCCTCGACACCGCCGCCGTCGACCTTGGGCAAGCGAAAGGCCGCGATCGCGACGGCGAGCAAGACGAGCGCGGCCGTGAGGCCGAGGTAAGGCTTCTGCACGGCGGACGCCTCGGCGAGGCGGTAGGCGTCGGCGGCGCTCGAGCTCATGACGGCGATCTCGGCCTTGGTCTTGACGACCGTCGACAGGATCACGAGCGAGCCGAAGAACGGCGCGATCGCCGTGCCGAGCGAGTTGAAGGCCTGCGTGAGCGTGAGCCGCGACGACGCCGTCTCCGCCTTGCCCAGCACGGCGACGAACGGGTTCGCGGCGACCTGCAAGAGGGTGATGCCCGACGCGAGGATGAAGAGCGCGCCCAGGAACATCGGGTACGAGCGCGCGCCCGCCGCCGGGTAGAACATGAGGCAACCGCCCGCGGCGATGAGCAGGCCGATGATGATGCCCGTCTTGTAGCCGACCTTCTTGACGATGGCGCCGGCCGGCAGCGAGATCACGAAGTACGCCGTGAAGAAGGCGAACTGAATCATCATCGCCTGGGCGTAGTTCAGCTCGAAGATGCCCTTGAGGTGCGGAATGATGATGTCGTTGAGGCACGTCAGGAAGCCCCACATGAAGAACAGGCTCGTCAGCACCGACAGCGGCGCGAGGTAGCTCGTGTTCGTTCCGGAGGAGGACGACGACGTCGTGGCGGGGGCGGCGACGGGGGCGGATGCCATGTGTGGGGCTCCTGGGGAAAAAGACGCGCTGTAAGAGGGCGCGCGACCAAGATTTCGGAGGCCGGACCATACCCGCCCCCTCCCCGAGGCGTCAAACCTTGGGGATTAGGGCGCCGCGGCCTTGTCGGGCGCGTCGGCTCTCTCATCTTCTCTGAACGCGTCGATGAGCTTGTTGATGTCCATCTTGTTGAAGCCGGCGCCCGACGACCCGCCCGGCACGAGCAAGATCGACTTGCCCTCGAGCGCCTCGGCGATCTTGAGCTTGACCATGGCCTTGCCGCCCGCGCCCCGCAGCGCCTCGTTGCGCTTCGCGATGGCCTTCGCCTTGGCCGTGCGCTCGGCCAGCAGCGCCTCGGCGTTCTGCTGCTGGGCGTAGAACGCGGCGTCCGCCTTGAGCGACACCTGCTTGAGGTTGCCGTCCGCCTTCGCGATGCTCGACGCGACGCCGCCGCGCGCCGTCTCGAGGTTGCGCAGCGCCTCTTGCTGCACGGCCTCGGTCTCGCTCTTGAGCTGCTCGGCGCGCTGCTCGGACAGCTTGCGATCGTGGATGACCTTCTCGTACTCGGGCGCGAAGCGGTGCTCGTGCAGGATGACCTGCATGATGTTGACGCCGAAGCCCGCGAGCGCCGTCGTCAGCACTTGGCGCGCCTTGTCGGCCTTTTGAAAGCGCTTGTCCGAGTTGTAAACCGCTTCGCTGTCGAGCTCGTTGAGCACGTCGCGCACGAGCGTGCGCGCCATCGGCCGCACGAGCTTCTCCTTGACCTCGTCCGTCGAGATGCCGACCTCCTGGACGATCATGGGCACCATCTTCTGATCGATCGTCCACACGACCGTGACGTCCATCGAGATGTCGTTGCCGTCGGTGGTCTTGAACTGCAGGTCGTCGCGCACCGTGCGATCGCCGCGCGCCGTCGCCGTCATCTCGAGGTTCTGGACCTTCGTGTCGAACGTATAAAAGTCGCGAATGAACGGCGCGAACAGGTTCGTCGACCCCGGCGGATACAGCTGGTCCTGCACGCCCTTCTTGGCGCACCCGAGCCCAATCTTGCAGACGAGCACCCCGACCTCCGTCTCCCCCGTCGACCGCGACACGCACCCGCCCCCAAACAAAGCCAACGCGACGACCAAGAGATCTTTCACCCTCTCCCGCTTGCGGGAGAGGGCCGGGGAGAGGGCAAGCCTTGCGGGGTTGCCGCGCATCACCGCACCTCGAACTTCCGCAGCAGCTCGCCGAGGTCGAGGGGGTTCGTGCCGTCCTTGCCGTCGCTCGGCAAGACGATGAGCTTCACGCCCTTGAGCGCGTCCGCCATCTTGAGGCCCACGAGGTTCTCGCTGCCCGCGCCCTGCAGCGCCGCGTTCTCGAGCTGCGTGCCCTTGGCGTCGGCGAGCTCGACGAGCAGCTTGCCCTCGGCGGCGCGCTTGCGCTCATAGAGATCCGCCTGCGCGCGCAGCTTCTCGACCTCGGCGCGCCCGCGCGAAAGCTCGGTCTCTTGGTTGGCCGCGCCCTCGGCGACCATCGTGTCGCGCTTGCGCTGCTCGATCGCGGCCTTGGCCTCGGCCTGGCGCAAGAAGACCGTCTGGTCGCGGATCTTGCGGCCTTCGATCATCTGCTGGTACTTCGGATCGTAGGTGTACGCGCGCACGAGCACGGCCTGGATGTCGATGCCGTAGCCGGCGACCTCCGTCACGAGCTGATCGTGCGCCGCCTTGGCCTTCTCGATGCGCTTGGGCCCTTGATAGAACTCTTCGCTGTTCAGCTCGCCGAGCGTCTTGCGCAGGATGCGGTCGGCGCGCGGGACGACGAGGCGATCCTCGAACGCACGGCCTGGCCCCGCCTCGGTGAAGACGTGGTACGGATCCTTGATGCGATAGATGATCGTGACGTCGAGCTGGACGTTGTAGCCATCGCTCGTCTGGATCTTGATCGAGTCGGCCTGCTTCGATTGCGTCGACAGCTCGCTCGACGACGCGCTGAAATTGATGACCTGCAGGTCGCGCGGAAAGAGGTGCAGCCGCTCGACGCCCGCGATGATGAAGTGCAGCCCCGGGCCGTAGCTCTCGGGCTTGATGCCGGCGCTCGAGCCGAAATACACCTGCCGGATGCCGATCATGTTGGGCGGCACGTAGGTCGAGCACGACGACGCGAGGATGTAGATCGCGAGGAAGCCGCCGAGCAAGACCCACAGCCGCTTGACGCGCAGGAGCCGGCGCAACAGGCCGCCGATGACGCCGACCACGGACTGCCAGTCCAGGGGAACGCGCGGGCGCACGTAGTCGCCGTCGCTCAAGACGCGCGCCCGGGCGGGAGGAGCTCGTTCATGGGAACGCGCGCCTCGAGCGCGGCTTGCACCGCCTCGAATCTCCGCGCGATTCGCCCCAACTCCCGCCCATAGCGGCGACGGTGCCACGCGGCCTGGGCATCTGGCAACCACCATCCAGAGGCCGCGAGCGCGAACGGCACCCACTTCTCCCAGATGGGAATGAACGGCAGCCACACGACGAGCCCGCCGAGCACGAGCCCACCGAGCACGTACGCGAGCCGCGCGCCGAGATCGCCGCCGCGCCACCGCCCAAAGCTGCGCGCCTCGAGCGCCGTGAACGGCAACGCGACGGCGCGCCACGCCGCCGGCAGCGACTGGCGCACCTCGCCCTCGAGCGCGTCGAAGTAGGCGCGCGGCAGCTCCGATTCGAGGTAGGCCGCGCGGATCGGCGCGAGCGCCGTCTCGAGCGCGCGCGTCGTCGCGCCCTCGTCGCGCACGATGGCCTCGCGGCTCCGCTCGAGATGCTCGAGGAGATCGATCGCGACCTTTCCGCTGGCGAACTCCTCGGTCACCGTGGCTCCGCGCTGAGCCTAGCCACCGCACCCCGGAGGAGCAACCAATCGTCCAGCAATCGTCCACCAGTCGTCATTCGGCCATAGATGGGCGTATGGTCCGGCCGCGCGCGGCGTTCGCGCGCGTCGTTTGTTTCAGGAAAAAGGAATCCCTCATGAACAAGAAGAACCTCTTCATCGCCTCGACCGTCTTCGTCGGGCTCGCCGGTTCGTTTGTCGCCGGCGTCGCCATCGCGAAGAGCACCGCCGCGAAGCCCGAGCTCATGGCCTTCAGCGAGCTGCAGTGGACGCCGCTCATGAAGGAAGGTCAGCTCCCTGCGGGCGCGCCCATCGAGGGCGACGCCGCGAAGGGCGCGCACCTCAGCTACCTCAAGCTGCCGGCCGGCTTCGAGAGCCCCGCGCACATCCACACGTACGACTACTGGGCCGTGCTCATCCAGGGGCAGATGACCCACTGGGCGGTCGACGGCGGCAGCGAGAAGGACTCGAAGGCGATCGGCGTCGGCGGCTGGACGCACATGCCGGGCAAGGTCGCCCACATCTCGAAGTGCTACCCGGGCGCCGACTGCGTCATGGTCGTCATGCAGAAGGGCAAGAACGACTTCATCCCCGCCGGCGGGCCCGCGGCGAAGTAGGAGCCCTTCGCGGCGACTTCGAGTGCGTCTCCTGCGTCTTCTTGGAGGGGCGTCCTTTCGGGCGCCCCTTCGAGGGGTCGCTCGGGTGGCCCGGCTTGCCCGGCCGGCGCGCGTTTTCGGCCTTGGCCGCCTTGGCCTTGGCCGCCGCCGCCCGCTCCTCCAGGCTCAGGGGCCGCGAGGCGGCGCCCTCGAAGGCCGGTTTTTGCGGGTGGCGTTTGTAGACGAGCACCGTGCGCCCGACGATCTGCACGACCTGCGTGCCCGGCTGCGCCGCGAGCTCGTCGCCGACGCCAAAGCGGTCCACGGGGCACTCCGACTCGATCTTCACCTTGATGAGCTCGTGATCGAAGAGCGCCTGCGCGACCTGCGCGAGCAGGCCGGGCGTGACGCCGCTCTTTCCGACGCGCACGATCGCGCGCAGAGGATGTCCATGCGCCCGCAGCTTGCGGCGCAGCTCGCCCGTCGGCATGAGGGAACGTTTTCGGGGCGAGAGGATTTCGTTCAAGTTGACTCCGCGCGCAGGGTGTCTGATGAAGGGGCCGCCGTCAATCGACCCCTGTTGCTGCATACTGGCGGCATGGAGGAACGAGCCGGCGCGTCGAGGCCCGGCGCGCTCGCCGGGGTGCTGGCGGGCGTGCTCGCGCTCGCGTCGTGCGGCGAGGCGCGCGGCACGCTCGTGACGACGACCGGCGGCCCCGCGTTTCATCCAGCCGCGGGGGCGAGCTGGCAGGTCCAGCTCACGGGCACGCTCGACACGACCGTCGACGCATCGCTCTACGAGGTGGACGCGTTCGACGCGCCCGCCGCGACGATTGACCGGCTGCACGCGGCGGGTCGGCATGTGATCTGTTTCGTCAGCGTCGGCACTGATGAGTCGTGGCGCGACGACGCGATGATGTTCCCACCGGCCACCGTCGGAAACCCGCTCGCGCGGTTTCCCAACGAGCGCTGGCTCGACACCCGCGACGCGACCGTTCGCGCGCTCATGGCGACGCGCCTCGACGGCGCCGCGGCGAAGCGCTGCGACGGCGTCGATCTCTCGAACATCTCCCCCGACGGCGCCGACACGGGCTTCCCACTGACGCAGGCCGATGTCGTCGGGTTCGCCAGCGTCATGGCAAGCGAGGCGCACCGGCGCGGCCTGGGCGCCGGGCTCGGCGGGGGCACGGCGATCGCGACGGACGCCGTCGGCAGCTTCGAATGGGCCCTGTCGGAGGGGTGCGTCGCGGCCGGGTCGTGCGCCAACTTCGCCGCTTTCTTCGCGGCTTCGAAGGTCGTGCTGGGCGTCGAGTTCGGGGCCGCCGCCGACGTGGCGACGATCTGCCCCGCCGCCCGCTCGGCCGGCGTCGACGCCATCATCAAGACCCCCGCCTACGACGCCTTCCGCGTGCCGTGTCCCTGACGCGGGTCGACGCGCCTCGCCAAGCCCAAATAAAGACCGAGCGCGTGACTACTTTTCGCTCTTGTGAGCCACTGAGGGAGACGGACCGTCATGCCCCAGCCCGCGCTTTCGATGATCGCCCCCCCTGCGCTCGTGCCCGCGCGCGCGTGGCGCGGTGACGTCGCCGTGACGCGCACCTCCGAATCGCCGGCGCTCGCCGAGCTGTTTCGCCGCTACGCCCGCTACGTCGCGACGATCGGCCTGCGGCTGCTGGGCCGCGACGACGAGCTCGACGATCTCGTGCAGGACGTGTTCATCGAGGCGCACCGCGGGCTGCACCAGCTGCGCGATCTCGACGCCGCGAAGGGCTGGCTCGCGCGCATCACCGTCCGCCGCGCCGTGCGGCGCCTGCGGCGCCAGAAGCTGCGCGCCTTCTTCAGCCTCGAGGCGCTCGGGCCCGACGCCCCCGTCGTCGCCGACGAGGGCGCGTCGCCCGAAGAGCGCGCCTACGTCGCCGTGACCTACCGCCGCCTCGAGGCGCTGCCCGTGCCGCAGCGGATCGCTTGGCTCTTGCGCCACGTCGAGGGCGAGACGCTCGATTCGATCGCCGCGCTGTGCGGCTGTTCGAAGGCCACTGTTCAGCGGCGCCTGCGGGCCGCGCGCGCGGCGCTCGATCAAGGCCGGCGCGACGGAGGAGATCTTTCATGAGCCACGTCGACCTGACCGACGGCGACCCTTCCGACGACGTCCCTTCGGGGCCGAACAACTCCCTGCTCGCGCGGAGGCAGCCGCGTTGGTCGGCCGATCGGACGGAGGAGAACCTCGCGCGCACGTTCGTCCGCATCGAGAGCGCGCGCACGCGGGCCCGCGGAGGCGTCGCCGCCGGCCTGACCGGTCTGACCTTGGGCGCGATCGTCGTCGCGCTGGGCGTGAGCCACCGACGAGACGTCGCGACGAGTCTCGTCGCGACGGGTGAGACGCAGGCTGCCCCGCTCGTGCTCGCGGACGGAACGACCGTCGCCTCGAGAAGCGCCGCCACGCGCGCCGTCGTCACGCGCACGACGCCCGAGCGCGTGGAGCTCGCGCTCTCGGGGGGCGCGGCGTCCTTCGCCGTGCCGGCGCGTGAACGGCGCGAGGTCGTCGTCACGATGGCGCGCTTCGAGGTGAAGATCCTCGCGGCCGCGTTCACGCTCGCGCCCGCGGGCACGCGCGCCCAGGTCGACGTCACCGAGGGCCGCGTCGACGTGAGCTGGCCCGGCGGCCATGCCGTCGTGCCCGCGGGGAGCTCGGCCTTGCTCCCGCGGCAGAGCGCGACGCCCCCGACGACCGCGGCGGTGGCCCCGGCGATCGCCGCGGCGCCCGCGCGCGACGAGGGCCGCGCCTCGCGCGCGCGCTTCCTCATGCAGGTCGCGAAGCGCGACTACGCGGGCGCGTACCGCTCGCTCGTGACGACGCCGTCCGTCGCCGATCACTCGCCCGAGGGGCTCATGCGCGCCGCGGACGCCGCGCGCCTGTCGGGGCATCCGGCGGCCGCCGTGCCGTACTACGAGCGCGTCGTCGGTGACTTCGCGGGCGATGCGCGCGCGCCCGTCGCGGCGTTCACGCTGGGCCGCGTCCTCCTCACGCAGCTCGCTCGACCGCGCGACGCCGCCGACGCCTTCGCGACGAGCCGCCGCCTCGCGCCGACGGGCCCGCTCGCGACCGACGCGTGGGCACGCGAGGTCGAGGCCGCCGCGCGCGCCGGCGACGCCGCGCGCGCCCACGACCTCGCGCGCGCCTACCTCGCGCATCACGCCGACGATCTGAATTCGCCGCGCGCGGCCGCCGTGCGGCGCGCCGGCGGGCTCGAGTGAGCGTGGCGCGTGGCTGCGCGCTAGCTACTTTTCTGCGGACTGTCTTCGTCCTTCTCACGTGGGCCTCGAACGCACGGGCGGCGACGCCGCCGGGCGTCGGGATTGGGGTCGGGCTCGTCGTCGACGGATGCCCAGCGCTCGACCAAGCCCGGCTCGCGTCGCTCGTCACGATCGAGCTCGGCTCGATCGCGAGCGCGCCCGCGGGCGATCCCTACGAGGCGCGCTTGACCTGCGCGGGCGACGTCGTGTCGATCGCCCTGCGGCGTCGCGCGCCCGGCGCGCCCGCGCGCGATCCCGCCTCGAACGCGGAGGTCGATCTCGGGAGCACGCCGGAGACGACGCGCCTGCGCGTCCTCGCCCTCGCGATCACCGAACAGGTGGCGCTCGATGGCGCGGCGCCCACGCCGCGCGCGCCCGCGCCTTCATCTCCAGCCGGCACATCACCCACGATCCTCACGAACGCACCGGCGCCACCTGCCGAGGCGCGCGCGCGTTGGCGCCTGTTCGCACGCGCCTCGGCGCGCCGGACCGCGCAGCCTTCTTTGTGGCTCGCGGGCGCAGGCGTGGGCGCCGAGCTCGAGCTGTCGCGCGCGCTCGGCCTCGCGTTCGATCTCGACGCCGAAGGCGGCGACGCGGCGACGTCGCTCGCCACGATCGCCGTGCGCGACCTTCGCCTCACGGCGGGCGTGGCCGTCGGTGGCGAGGCTGGACGTTGGTCCT
>JBBQJG010000040.1:0-26874 GCA_038325725.1 Polyangia bacterium
TGGTGTAGCCGCGTCGTTGACGCATCTCCTTCAAGACGGGCAGGAGCACCTTCATTGCATCCTTGAGATTGACCTCGCGACTCTCGGGTTCGACCTCGGGAAGCATCTCCAATTCGTTCTTCAGATTCTCGACATCGGCCAACTTGTACCGGCTCTGCATGGCGTTCTCCTTCGGCTTGGTTGACTGCCATCCAGGTCTCGGCACGTGGCCTGATTTGTTGTCTCGAAGAAGAATCCGCTCTGAACCCCTCGGAGAAATACGAGGGCAAGATAAAGGCGCGTCTAGCCCGTGGGCTAAGTACGCGCGCAGCCAGGGAAAAGGGTAATACGGCCCAAGGGCCGTGCGTCTAGCAGCGCGGTCAACGTGCCGCGCACGTTGGGATTTCTCCGTATAGCGCCGCAGCGGTCGACGGCGTTCTCGACGGAGAAGCCGATCTGGGGGCAACAAATCGGAGCTCGTGTCGACACCCGGGGCTGAAGGGAGCCCCGTGGAACGCGACGAGATCGACATACCTGGCGCGATGCGCCCTCGAATGGCCGGTGCGGCGAAGTCAGACCCGCACCGGATTCCGACCTTTCGTTCCGCGCTCATGTCGCGGCTGAATCGTGGACCGGGCGAGACGACGCGCGTTCAGGAGCGCGGCGAACCCGGGGCCGCAACGGCGTCGAGGTCCGCGGCCATGTCCTCGGGCACACGCCGATGCGTCGTGAAAGCCCGCTATGTCCCCATGAACACCTACGGGCGCGGGGCCGCTCGGTTGCACATCAAGTACCTCGAGCGCGATGGCGTGGAGCGCGACGGCTCGCCCGGTCGTTTGTACGGAGCGACGGCGTCATTCGATTCGACGGCGTTCGGGGAGCCGCTCCCGGGCGAGCGCAACCAGTTCCGGTTCATCGTCTCGCCGGAGGACGCCCGTGAAGTTGACCTGACCGAGTACGCGCGAGCGCTCATGCGCCAGGTCGAGGCCGACCTCGGCAAGTCCCTCACGTGGGCGGCGGTGAACCACTACAACACCGACCAGCCTCACGTTCACGTCGTCGTTCGCGGGCTCGACGACCATGGCAAGCAGCTGCGCATTCCGCCGCAATACATCTCCCATGGGATGCGGGAGAGCGCCGAGCGCCTCCTGACGCGACGACTTGGCTTGCGGTCCGAGTTGGCGTTGGCGCGCCAGAGCGCACGCGACGTCGGTGCGGAGAGGCTTACGTCCCTCGACCGCGCGCTCCTGCCGTTGGTCGCCGACGATGGAATCCTCTCCGCACGGGTGTTGCGACAGGCCAGCCGTGGCGATCGCTCGACGTTCGTTGCGCGGCTCGAAGTGCTCACTCGCCTCGGGCTCGCCGACCGGCGCGCCTCGTCGTGGGTGTTGGCCGACGGCTGGGACCGGAGCCTTCGGAAGCTCGGAGAGCGCGGCGATATCATCAAGCGACTAGCGTCGTCTGTAGGCGGCGAACTCGGCCCCCACCGCATCCTCGAAGGCGCGCCTGACAAACCATTCGACGGAGTGGTTCGAGGTAAAGGTCTCAACGACGAGCTGGCTGGCACCTTCTTCGCGGCCGTGGCTTCGCCCGCCGGCGAGACGTACTACGTTCCGCTCCCCGCCGGCGTCGCTGAGTCGCTGCACGTTGGCGACATCGTCCGCGTCGGCAGCGACTCGGAGAGTTGGGTCAAGCCGAACGACCGCGTCGTCGCGAAGTTCGCGGAGCTGAACGGCGGCGTCTACGACCCGCCCGCGCACGAGCAGAACCTATCGGGGCTGCAGAGGGCGCCAACCGCCGGTGCGCCCTCCCCGGCTGTTCTCGTCGCGGCCAACGTCCGGCGCCTCGAGCGTCTCGCGAAGTTCGGTCTCGCGGAACCGTTGCCGGGTGGGCGCTGGAAGGTATCGCCCAACCTCGTCAAGCAGCTCGAGGAGCGCGACAGGACCGCCACGCAGTCTCGCCTTCGCGTCACCAAGGTCGCTCCGGCACTTCAGGCGCAGATCACACACGAAGGGCCGACCTGGTTGGACCGTGGCCCGAGCGCGCCCGCAGCCGGCCACGGATTCGGCGCCGATCTCTCTCGCTCCACGCGCGCTCGCGGAGAGTTCCTCCGGCGCCTCGGGCTCGACCCCGCAGCACCAGATCTACGTGCCGTGCTCATCGCGCGCGAGCCGGCTGCTCTGGCGCGCGAGCTCCGCAAGAGTTCCGGCCACGAGTTCGTGCCCGCCACCGCCGGCTTCCGCGGTCGCATCGTGCCCATCGAGCCGCTGCCATCGGGGAACGCGTACGTCCGAATCGTCGACGAGACCTCGCGGCGGTTCACCGTTGTCCCAGCGGCCGCGACCGGCGGCCCTGCTGCAGGCGAGCGGGTCGAGGTTCGCGCGAACCCTGATGGCCGTCTCTCGATTCGTCGTGTTCCTGAACGCTCGCGAGGAGACACCCATGAGCCGTAAGACGATCCTAGCTCTCGCCGTTGCCTCGCTGGCCATCACGAGCGTGGCGTTCGTCGTCGCCACGCAGTACGTGGCCGCCGCCCTCGCCTATCAAGCTCGCCTCGGCGCGCCGCTCGGCACGCTCCTCGGCGTCAGGCTCTACGAGCCATGGTCCTGGCTCGCATGGGACTCGGATTTCGAGCCGTACGCGCCGGCGATCTTCCGTATGGCGAAGCTGCTGTGCTTCGTTCCGACGGCCGTCGCTCTCGTCCCGCTCGTCGGCGCGTCGCTACTCGGCGCGCGCTCGAAGGCGCTGAGCACCGCCCACGGCTCCGCGCGCTGGGCCGGCGCCCGCGAGCTCGCCGAGGCCGGGATGTTTTCGGGTGGCGGCGTGGTGCTCTGCCAGACGGACGACGCGCGCTACTCGAAGACGAAAGCGACGGACGGCTCGATCGCGTGGCGACTTCGTCGACGCGGCCGACTCATCTCCCACGCAGGGCCCGAGCATGTGATCGTGTTTGCTCCGACCCGAAGCGGCAAAGGCATCGGAACCGTCGTGCCGACCCTGCTGTCGTGGTCGGACTCGGTGCTCGTCTACGACATCAAGAAAGAGCTGTGGAGCTGCACGGCGGGGTGGCGGCGGAAGTTCTCGCGCTGCTGGCGCTTCGAGCCGACAGCCAAAGACTCGATCAGGTTCAATCCGCTGCTCGAGGTCCGTCGCGGCGACAACGAGGTTCGTGACGTCCAGAACATCGCCGACATCTTGGTCGACCCTGACGGCTCTGATAAGCGCGACCACTGGAAGACGTCAGCACACACGCTCCTCGTTGGGGCGATCCTCCACGTGCTCTACGCCGAGGCCGACAAGTCACTTAGAGGCGTCGCACGGTTTCTGTCGAATCCGGACCGCCCGATTTACCACACGTTCCAGCACATGCTCGGGACGAGTCATTCGCCACAGGGGCCGCACCCACTCGTAGCGCAGTGCGCCCGAGAAATGATGGACAAATCCGATAATGAATTGGCCGGCATCGTCTCGACGGCGAAGACGTGCGTGAACCTCTACAACGACCCGCTGATCGCTCGGAACACGTCGACGTCAGACTTCCGAATCACCGACTTGATGCAGGCCGCGGACCCGGTGAGCCTCTATCTCGTAGTTCCACCGAGCGACATCGACCGCACGCGGCCGCTGATTCGGCTCCTCTTGAATCAGATCGGGAAGCGCCTCACCGAGCGCATGGAGTTCGGCGGCGGCAAGGCCTACCGCCATCGCCTTTTGTTCCTCCTCGACGAGTTTCCCTCGCTCGGCAAGCTCAGCTTCTTCGAGACGCAGCTCGCCTACTTGGCCGGCTACGGCATCAAGGCCTTCCTGATCGCGCAATCGCTCAACCAGCTCGAGAAGGCCTACGGCCCCAACAACGCGATCCTCGACAACTGCCACGTGCGAATGACCTACACGGCCAACGACGATCGCACCGCCAAACGGATCAGCGACCTCGCAGGGCAGCAGACCCACACCAAGAGGCAGCGCAGCTTCTCCGGTGGGCGCTTCTTCGGGAACGTCAGCGAGAGCGAGCAGGAACACGCGCGCGCTCTCTTGACGGCCGACGAGGTCCTCCGCCTGCCGTACGAGGACGCGCTTCTGTTCGTCGCCGGCGTCGCGCCGTATCGAGCTCGCAAGCTGATGTACTACCTCGACGACCGCTTCAAACACCGGGCGAATCTCACCCCGCCCGACTCGGCTCGCCGGCGCCGTGCAGAGCTACTGCCGGAGCGCCCGGCCTCCGACTGGGAGCGTGGTTCGCATGCGAACCCGCCGGAGCGTGGGACGCCCCTTCCCGCTAATGCTGATTCAGCAGACGTCGAGACCCCATTGTGCCACGTGGAACAATCCGTGCATGTCATAAGCAATTTCAGCGAGTTGGGTTCGTCGACCCCATCGCCCAGGGGCCCGGTCGCCTCCCCGTCGCCGCACCCCGAGCCCGCGATTTCAACGGCGGGCTTTGCGGCGTTCTTCTCGGAGACTTTGCCAGCGCCCTCCCCTGCTCCTGGCGCCCCAGCCTCCCCACCTCCGAGCCCTGCGGCGACCCACTCTGATCCCGACGAGGTTCTGCCGCTGTGATTCTCGGCAGCCTCGTTTCGCATGCGAACAACGCAGCTTCGGACGACCGCCTTCCAGGTCCGGCCGTGGCCGTCGTTCATCGCCCGCCGCCCCTGGAACCACCACCCTTCCCCCCCGCTCCAGGTGAGCACGAGGCGCGCGACCTCCCTCCCCTCCAGGCCTCGTTTAGGCCCGATCGGCGCGCCGGTTCGCATGCGAAACCGACGATGGAATCGCTGCGAGCATGGGCCGCGACCGAAGGGCTGCGGACCGGTTGCGTCGCTCCCCGCATCGGACGCCGACGGGAAGCTCGCCCCGACGACCTCGAGAGCCCCTCGGTGGGCGGTCGGGCTCGCTCGGCGCTGGGCCATCGAGGCGGTTCGCATGCGAACCGGGCGTGCCCAAGTTCGCATGCGAAACCCCAGCTAAGGCCAAACATGTCGGGTTCGCATGCGAACCAACCGCCGATTGGTTCGCATGCGAAACGCGGTGCCAATGAGCCGGGCGGAGGTAGTCGATGAGCGCCGGGCAGCAGATTCACCCGGTCCTAAGCCTCGACGTCTACCGCCGCGTGAAGGCCTACAGCGCGAAGCGCGGCATGTCTCTCGGCGCGATCGTCGAGGAGGCCCTTCGGCGCTACCTCGATGACTCGGGCGACGTCGCCCTGATCCTCGGTCGTCTCGATCGGAACGGCCGCGGCCTCGAGCGGCTGAAACGAGACCTCGAGCTGCTGTCGGAGTTTCAGTCCGTCTTCGTGCGCATGTGGTTCGCCCACACGCCTCAGATCGTCGAGAGCGAGCGCGAGACGGCTCAGCGCCTCGGAGCCAAGCGCTTCGAACAGATGCTGGACTTCGTGTCGAAGCGGTTCTCGGCCGGGCACCGGCTCTCGGAGGACCTGGTCGGAGAGACCATCGGCGACGACAACGAGCTCGCGGCGGCCGCGGCGAAAGGAGACCTCCATGGAACGTCCACGACGAAATGAAGCGGACGAGCGGCGGCTCGAGGCCCTTGGCTTCGCCATGGCGCCGATCGTCCCGTTCTTGGAGGATGACGAGGTCATCGAAATCATCCTCAACGCTGACGGCGTCATCTGGATCGAGCGCATGGGCGCGGGGATGTCCCGGACCGACGTCCGCATGGACAGCCGGGATGCGTTTCGCATGATCCAGCTGATCGCGAGCGCGACCAACACCGAGGTGACGGACCAAAAGCCGTCGCTGGCGGCGCTCGTGCCGGGGTGGGGTGCTCGCCTTCAGGCGATGGTCCCTCCGGTGACTGAGGCACCAGTCTTCACGATCAGAAAACCGCCGAAGCGGATCTTCACGCTCGACGACTACCAGCGCGACGGCATCATGAGCGAGAGCCAAGCTCGCGCCATCCGCGACGCTGTTCAGGGACGCCTCAACATCCTCGTGGGAGGCAGCACGGGCTCGGGCAAGACGACGCTCACCAATGCGATCCTCCACGAGATCGCGACAGCCACGAGCGAGCGCGTTTACATCGTCGAGGATCTGCACGAGCTCCAGTGCTCGGCCCCGAACAAGCTCCAGCTCTGGGTGCAGCCCGGTGGCTATACCTGGCAGCGCGCCATCATGGACGCGCTCCGGTCGCGCCCCGATCGCATCGTCGTCGGCGAGATTCGTGACGGCTCGTCGACGCTCGAGCTGATCAAGGCCTGGAACACGGGCCACCCAGGAGGCCTTGCCACCGTCCACGCGAACGACACGCGAGCGATGCTCGACCGGGTCTGCCAACTCGTCGAGGAAGTCATCCCTGTCGCGCCCAAGCCCTTCATCGCGAGCACGATCAATCTCTGCATCCACGTGGCGCGCGACAAGCGTCATCCCGCGGGTCGACGGATCACCGGGATTGACCAAGTGCGCGGACTCGAACCCGACGGCCGCTGGCTCCTCGAGCCAGTGGCCTAACCGAGCAGCTCGTTCGCATGCGAAACCCGCCGACGGGGCAGTAGGGCAGGGGGAGGCAACACTTTCGGCCGAGTGCCGAAGACGTGGTCATGAGAGACCTGCTGTTTACCCTCGCTATGCTGGACTGCTGGAAGGCGTCCTTTCTGACCGCCGGGCAGCAATTTGGAGATGCTGCCCGCTACATGCTCAGGGCCTCCGGCTACCTCGAGAGCCGCGCTCGGGCGCGAGATCCTCGTGAGCCTTGGAGACCGGTCCTCGGGGCGAGAGGGGCAGGGGAGCGCGCCCGTGCGTAGCGCTTCCTTGCGTGCAAGGCATATGATATTGTATTTTTATATGCTTCGTATGCATCAGGGGTGGGGCGGGGACAGGCGAGGCCCCTTGGTGCGAGGTATCTTCGGTTCTTTCCCACTCCGCAGATCCGATCGAGCATGCCTCGACCGTTCCATTTCCCACCAAGGTGATTGAATGCGTGCCGTCCTCTTCGTCCTCGCTTGCATGTTCGTCGCCGAGCCGGCAGCTCGTGCTGCTGACAAAGCTCCGCCCACGCGCATCGTCCTTCTCGACGCGGTCGTCCTGACGCCAGCTCTCGAGCGTTCGAACGCGCGCCTTGGGATCGAGCAGGGCGTGATGACCGCTCTTCGCGAGCACGGCTGGGGGCCCGTGTCCGTGACGACGAGCTGCAAGGATCTCAGCTGCGCCGCGGCCGTCGCCGAAACGGCTAAGACGCTCTACGCGCTGATTCTATCGGGACGGTTTGTTCAGGGCGAAACCTACGTAGCCGACGTTGGCGTGTCGCTCTGGCGAGATGGAACCGTCATCGCGACGCGGACCGAGGCCGACGAGGAAGCCTCGGCCCAGAAGTCCGGCCAAGACGATGCGTTCGTCCGTTGCGGCCCGCCAGGTGGTGCTTGCACCGCGAAGACGCTCGAGTCGAAGCTCAGGCTGTACTCGGCGAAGCTCGTCGATGACGAGAGCGCGGCGGTGGCCGTCAAGAAGGCGCTCGAGCTCGAGGCAGCCGCGAAGGCCGCGGCTGCGGCACCGCCAGCGATCGCGACGACCGTTCCAGTCGTGCTGCCAATTCCTCGGCAGGATGAACCCCATTCGGATGTAGCTCGGATTGCCGGATGGTCGCTCGTGATCGGCGGTGGTCTTCTCCTCGGCGGCGCGATCGCTCTGTGGAGTCAGAACAACAGTGCGACCAACTGTCACGCCCAGGGTTGCAGGAGCGAGCAGCGCACGGGGCGAGCAGCGCTCGCGACGGGAATTGGCGGGATTGTCGCGGCCGGCGCGGGGGTGACGCTTCTTTTGACGAGCTCGTCGAGCACGACAGTGGCCCTGTCTGTGCATCAGTCCAGTGTGTTTCTGGGAGGGTCCTTCTAATGGAGCGTTTGATGAGATGGTTCGTGCTCGGCCTGGTCGTCGCGTCGATGACCGCGTGCTACTCGGTGCTCAAACCAGGGCGCTGCGATCAGACTTCCGACTGCGCCTCAGGGTTCTACTGCAACCTCGAACCAACGCCGGGCGCGGACGGCACGTGCTTTCCGATCTCAACCGGTGACGGGGGCGATGGCGGGGGCGATGCTGACGGCGACGCCGCCGTGGAGTCCATGATGCCGGACGCAGGCAACGACGTCAGCGAAGCTCATCCTGATGCGGACGGGGGAGCAGGGGAGGGTGGGCCAGAAGTTCAGCCGCAATGCACGAAGGACCAGGACTGCTCCGGTACGACGCCCCTCTGCTCGCCCGACGGGACCTGCAAGGGCTGCAAAGATCTTTCGGCGACCTTCTGCTCTGGACGTCTCTCGAGTCTGCCTGCCTGTGGCCCGAGTGGTGCGTGCGTCGCTTGCGCAACGAGCGCCGACTGCTCGAAGGACGCGACAAAGCCAATCTGCGACTTGACCACAAACGCGTGTGTCGCGTGCACGTCGGACGATCAGTGCTTCGCGAAGCTGGGTGCCGACCCGGGTGTTTGCATGAGCCACCAAGACGGCCGCTGCGCGACGGATGCAGAGACAATCTACGTGCAGAAGGGCAGCACCTGCAGCGAGAGCACGGACGCCGGAACTTCTGCGAAGCCGCTTTGTTCGCTTGAACAGGTCCTTCTCGCTATTGGATCGAAGAAGGTCATTGTTCTTCGAGGAGCGACCCCCGCGCCGTCATGGGTTGCTCAGAACGCCGCGCCGGAGCTGTCGATCATCGGGCAAAAGACGGCGGGCATCGTCGGCGTCACGGGACCCGCGCTGCATCTGACCGGGGGGCATCTTTATATCCGGAGCGTGCACGTCACTTCGCCGCTCGACATAGGAATCGTGGCTGATGG
Source organism: Polyangia bacterium (assembly GCA_038325725.1). Lineage (GTDB taxonomy): Bacteria > Myxococcota_A > Polyangia > Fen-1088 > Fen-1088 > DASZFV01. The sequence goes on from JBBQJG010000040.1 coordinate 8,764, forward strand.
CAATTCGGTCCTGCGTCTCGACTCGGTCCTCGTCGACAACTGCGCCAAGGGGGGAATTCTGCTCGACGGTTCGTCGTTCAGCATCGTCAACACGACGGTGACAGGGAACGGCCCCGGGGATTTGGCCGGCCTCGCCTGGGGCGGTATCCGCGTTCAGAACGTGCCATCGACCGGTTCGACGGCCTTTGCGCGAGTATCAGTCACGAATAACAAGCAGGTCGGACTGTCCTGCTCGACCGCTGTCACGGGTGCGGGCGTGTTCGCATCTGGAAATGCTGGCGGCGTCGAGATCTCGCCGACTTGTGCGGTTACCCCGTGCGCGTCGGCCGGCGCAACCTGCGGATCGACACTCCCGTAGGCGACCTCCGTGCCGGTCGACGTCACAAGCCTTCCTTCTCGCTTTGGTCCCTACGTCCTCGTGCGGGCTCTCGGCGGCGGCGGAATGGGGAACGTCTTTCTCGGCGTCTACGGTGCGGCAGGAGCGGAGAAGCTCTGTGTCGTGAAGCGGCTGATTCCCGAGACGCTCACCGACACCGAGCGCCGGGCTCGTTTCAGGCGAGAGGCGGACATTGTTCGGCGTCTCTCTCACGGCGCGATCGCAAAGACGCTCGCCGTCGACGAGGTCGATGGCGAGCCTTACATCGCGCAGGAGTATCTCGAGGGCCGGACGCTCGCCCAGGTCCTCACGGCCGCGCAAGGGGTCGGCCACCAGCTCGCCATCCCGGTCGCTGTGCACATCGTGCGCGAGGTAGCGCGCGCGCTCGCCTACGCGCATCGGCTCGACGGGCGCGGAATCGTCCACCGCGACATCGCGCCCGAGAACATCATGCTGACGTTTTCGGGCGAGGTTCGCCTCATCGACTTCGGTATCGCCCGCGCGCCTACGGACCCATCTCTGACTGAGCCTGGAATCGTCGTCGGACGGCAGAGTTACACCGCACCCGAACTCCTGCGGGGAGCAATCGCGGACGGGCGCGCGGATGTGTACTCGCTCGGCGTCGTGCTTTGGGAGCTCCTCGCCGGTCGCCATTTGATGCTCGGCGAACTCGGGAAAGCGCCCGCACCTTCCTCGATTCCGACCGCTCTGCCCGGTGCGGCGGATCTAGACCACGTCGTGCTGAGAGCGGTGGCCGCGAAGATCGGCGAGCGCTATCAGACGATCGAGGACCTCCAGCGCGCCCTCGGCGCCTTCGTGCCGCAGGGCTTTGTCGGTGAGCCAGGTGTCGGCGAGTTCATTCGTAGCTGCTACGACGTCGAGACGGAGCGCGCTCATGTGGCGGAGGCCGTCGCCGAGGCGAGGCAATTCCTGCCGAGGGCCGATGAGCCACCGGCGCCGTCTCGCGCCCTCGGTGGTCGCCGCGGCCCGCTGGCTGTTGCCTTCGTGATGTGCGGCGCAGTCGTCGCTGTCGTTGGTCTTGCGCTTTCCCGTGGCCGCTTAAAAGGGGAGCCGCAGCTTTCTCGGACCGTGGCGCCGGCGGTGGTCATGCCGGTCGCTGCGCATGTGTCTCCTCCAGCGCTGCCACCGCCGGTCATTGCGGCCGAGCAACCTGTCGCGCCGATCGCACCCGTGGCCCTTCACCCGATCGCTCCTTCGGCGAAACGTCAGCCCGCAGGCCCTGGTCCGGGTGCTCTTCTCGATCGCGCGCGAGATAGCTTCCAGATGGGCGATCTCGGAGCGGCCGACAGAGACGCGCGAGCGCTGCTTCGCTCGAACGCGACGGCCGCCCAGAAGGCTCGCGCCCAGGTCATCGTCGGCCAGATATCGCTTCTCGGCGGCCGTCGTGCGGAAGCGGAGACGGCCTTTGCGACCGCCGTTCAGTTGGACCCGTCCAACGAGTCCGCCGCCGCAGCCCTCGCGCGCGCCCGGCGACGACCCGGTGGGGGAGGGCAGCCGTGATGGGTCTATCGAGCCTTGGTCCTGCCGTGAAACCGCAGCTCCAGTCGCTCCGCGACCTCCTGCGCTTTCGCGTTCAGCGACCAGAACAGGAGTCCATCAGCTTCGGCGCTGGCGAGCACGTGTGCCTCCACGTAGCTGATGCCCGATCCCTCGAGCTGGTGCCTTCGTACGAACTCCCACGCTTCGGCGTGAGTCCGAGCTCGCCGATCGACGAGCCGCCTCACGTCGCCGAGGAGCTGCTCGCGCTTCGGATCGAGACCGTGCAGCGCCAACTCGGCGGCGACGAATTCGTGAACCGTGACCACGTTCTCGAAGAGGAGCGCCTCGAGCGCGGCGACCTCAGGCCGGCGGCGGAAGAAGGCCGTCCAAACGTCAGCGGCTACGCTAATCACCCGCCAACCCGTTTACGGGTCGACGAGGATGAGCCACGAGTGACACCGTACTGGCTCGCGAGTCGGCGAGCCGCTCGCTCGCGGAGGAGGGCCCGAAGGGCTTCCTCGACGACGTGCGTCTTCGTCACTGGGGCGCTTTCGCTCCGGCTAAGGGCCTCCTCGACCAGCGCGTTCGTCGCCGAACGCAGCAGCTCGTCGTCGAGGTCGAGGGTCGTGCGCACGTTGCATAGAGCTTGCTATGCGTCGTATGCGTCCGTCAAGGAGACGATCCTGGGGCAACAACTAGAGGGTGAGACCGATACCTGGGTCAGGAGCGAGATTTGAACCTCGAACGCGGCAGTCAGCTCGGCAAGTTCGTCATTCGGCAGCGCATTGGCGCCGGTGGCATGGGCGCGGTCTACCGGGCCTTGGACACGGTTCTTCAGCGCGAGGTGGCCATCAAGACCATCCTCAGCGACAAGACCGCCGATCGGGACTTTCTCATGCGCTTCAGACGAGAGGCGTTATCGATCTCCCAGCTCGACGATCCACACATCGTCAAGCTGATCGACTTCGTCGAAGGCAACGCTCAGAAGAACGAGCCGCCCTACATGGTGATGGAGCTCCTGCGCGGGCAGGACCTGCATTCGCTCATCAAGAAGGGCCAGATCGAGATCTCTCGCCTCGTCGACATCATGCTCCAGACCTGCGCCGCCGTCGGAGCGTGTCACCGTCATGGCTTCGTTCATCGCGACCTCAAGGCGACGAACATCTTCCTCACCGAGTACAACCAGATCGAAACGGCGAAGGTCCTCGACTTCGGCGTAGCGAAGCTCTGGGGCGACAACCTCGTCGGCGAACCGGCAGCGGACGCCGAGGTCACTCGGAAGGGAATGGTCTTCGGCACGCCGGAGTACTTGGCGCCCGAGGTCTTTCGTGGCGGATCCGGTCCGAAGACGGACCAGTACGCGCTTGGCATTCTCCTCTACACGTCCCTCACGGGAGGGCGGAAGCCGTTCAAGCTCGACAAGGGTCAGGAGTATCCCGACCTGAAGCTGTTCCAGGCGATCATCAATGGTGAGCACCCCCGCGTCAGCACCTATCGTCCCGACGTGCCGGCGGGGCTTGAGGCCGTCGTCGAACGCGCGATGCACCTCGATCCCGAGCAGCGCTTTCCGTCGGTGCACACCCTCGGAGAGGCGCTTCTCCCTTGGGCCTCCGAACGGGCCCGTCTTCAGTGGACGGGACACTTCACGAGCGCGCCGAAGCCGCCGCCTGTTCACTCCTCCGTCATCGGCCCTGAGCTTGTGAGGCACGCTCGCAATGTCATCGCCCAGCGCAGCGCTACAGGACCAACGGTGGCCGTTGCCGCGGTACCGACCCGGGAGGTCTCGTCGCACGAGTTCAGCGAAATGCCGACCATCGTCAGCGAAGGCGGTGATCCGGAGCGTACCAATCGCCCCATTTCGGAGGGCATCCCGAGTGCTCGCGGAGATCACTCGAGCGGATACGTTCACCTGGCGACGTCGGAGCTCTCCGCCATTCCCGAGGAGCGCCCGAGCGTAGCGCCTGTCAGCGTGGAGCCGGCCGCGAGCATTTCTGTTTCCGTGCCGACGGGCACGCCCACCGAGAGGCCGGAGCCGCCCGTCGATCGTGAGCCTTTCGTTCGTCGACCCTCGTTTCTGGTCGCCGTCGCGGTCCTTGGGCTCCTGGTCGCGAGCGCCATCGTCTTCGTCGTACGCGGCCACTCATCTTCGCCCTCGCCGAGGGTCGCTCCGCCGGCCGAGATCGAGCGGGGTGGGGCGACGGCTCTACCTCTCCCAGCGCCGCCGACCGTGAAGACCGCCGAGCCGCCCGGGACGAGTGAGCCGGCCGCGCAGCCAGCCTCGGGCGAGGCGGCAGCTCCGTCGTCGCCTGTTGAGGCTCCGGCTGCGGCTACGCCGGAGAACAAACGACCCGCTCACCGTAAGAAGCCCCGACCACTCGTCGACCAAAACGGCATCGGAATCCCGGCCGAATAGCTTGGAGAGCGTCTTATGAAACCTACGCACCTCATTTTCCTTCCCTTCTGTGCGGCCCTGCTCACCGGGTGCCCCACGCGCCTCAAAGGCGATGCCAACGTTGATTCGGGTTCGGGCGACGTCGCCGACGCGGACCAGCCTCAATCGGATGGCGCGGACGCAGATGGCGGTCGCGGCACCGGAAACAGCGACGGAGGCGACGCCAGCGACGTGGTCGAGGTTGAAGCGCCCCTTCCGACCCTCGTCATCAGCGCTCCGGCTACGGGGCTTCACACGAATGGCACAGTCAACGTCACCGTCATGCTCGCTGGCGGGGATACGCCGCCCGCGCCCATCGCGATCCTCGAGAACGGCGCGACCATCGCGACGATCTCCGCACCGTTCGCGTACGCATGGGACACGACCACCGTGCCCGAGGGCACATACACGCTCGTCGCGCAGACCACGGTTGGCGGGAGAGTCACGGCGTCGTCTCCTATCAACATCGTCGTCGACCGTACCGCGCCGACGATCTTGTCTCTCACGCCGTCGCCGGCGGCGGTCGGTGTCGTCTTCTCCGCGCCCATCGGGGTCGTGTTCTCGGAGCCCATTCTCGCCGCAGCCTTCCCCGCGGGCGCCGTCACCATGACTTCAGGTGCGACGTCTGTCGCCGCGACCGCTTCTCTTGCAACCGACGGCACGACGGCGACGGTGAAGCTGAACGATCCGTCCACCGTGCTCTTGCCGACGACGCTGATCGCTGCGTTCGCGGCGACGATCACGGACCTCGCGGGGAACAAGCTCGTCCAACCGATCGCACCTTGGCAGTGGACGGTTCCGGACTGGATCAAGACCGCGTCCTTCGCGGCGAACGGCATTCCGTACCTGGCCGTTGATCCAAAGGGAACGCCGTTCATTGCCTACGGCACGACGACGCCGCAGGCGAACTCGACATTGGCCTATGGAGTTTCCGTCTCTCGTTACGACGGCCAAACCTGGAAGGATCTGACCCTGCCCACCTCGCCGACCAGCACGTCGAGCACGGGGTACTCCCTCGCCGTCGATGCTTCCGGCCACCCGACGGCCGCTTGGCTCGAGACCGACACGGGTGGTCTGACGGTTCACGTCGCCACAAGCGACGGGGCGAAGTGGACGCCACTGCCCGCTCTCGATGCGTTCGCGGCGCCAGGGACCCACGCGGAGAGTCCGGTTCTCAAGCTCGACAGCAAGGGCTCACCGGTCGTCGCGTGGCGGGAGGAGACGGGTTCGGGCAGCGACATCTTCGTCGGTCACTGGACCGGTTCCGCGTGGGACAAGTCTTTCGGCGGCCTTGGATTTGACGGTGTCGCCACGGTCTTCGGTTTAGACCTCGTTCTCGGACCGAACGACTCGCCTGTCGTCGGCTGGTTCACGGCTCAGGGCGTCGGCGTGGCGACCTGGGCAACGACCTGGACGCGCAGCACCGATTCTCATTCGGGTTCCTCTCCTTCCATCGGAATCGACGCGGCTGGCAAGCCGCTCATTGTCGTGCGGCACGGTGGGATTGGCGTCCAAGTGTTGACGGGCGCTCAGTGGCAGGGCGAGCCGACGACACCTGTTCCCGCCGCGCCGAACGGTCAGAACCCTGCTCTCGCAATGACGCCCGCACACCAACCCGTAGTCGGCTGGCTGGACACCACCGGACCGAACAAGTTCGGGCTCGCGCGATGGAACGGCACGAACAAGTGGGATACCCGCGCGGGCCTTTTTCACGGCGCCGGGACGCTCGACATCGCCGTTCCGGGACTGGTCGTCGACGCTCAGGACCATATTTGGGTCGCGTGGCTCGAGAGCGGTCAGATCTACGTGTGGATGTCGAACTACTAGCGAACGGAGAGCACATGAATCGCTTTGTTCTCGGGTTGGCCATTCTTTCGGTGTTGGGCACGGCGCGCGTCGCCGTCGCAGCGGACGGCGCGGCAGACGCTCTCGTCGCGCGCGGCCTCGAGCTACGGCGCGAGGGCAAGGCGGCGGAGGCCCTCGAGCTCTTCGAGCGCGCCTATTCGCTCTCTCCGTCACCCCGGACCGTTGGTCAGATGGGTCTCGCGGAGGCTTCCCTCCAGCGATGGCTCGACGCGGAGAAGCATCTCAATGCCTCGCTCGGAGTAGCGGACGACATTTGGGTTCGCAAGAACAAGGCCCTTGTCGAACAGGCGATCGAGCTAACCCACAAGCACGTCGGACACATCACGATCACGGGGCCCGCTGGGGCTTCCATCTCTGTGGCGGGGAATGCCGTCGGCACGCTCCCGATTCCCGCTCCGCTTCGAGTCGTCGAGGGAACCTCCCTCGTAACGGCCACGGCTCCAGGGTTCAAGCAGCTCATCCAATCCGTCACTGTCCTCGGGGGAGGGCGCGTCGCCGTGGATCTTGCGATGCAGCGAAGCGACGTCCCTCGAGCAGAACCGACTGCCGCGCCCACCTCCCTTGTGCCCCTGCAGCGCATCGACGATCCTGAGGCCTCATGGTGTCCGTGGACGGCTGGCGCTCTCTTCGCGGCCGGCGCTGCCGCGATCACGTGGGGAGCAATCTGGATCGCCGTCGATGGGAACAACCACGGCGCCGACTCGACCGGCAGGCCGCTCGTCTACAACACCAAGACCACGGGCTGGATCATCCTGGGAGCTGGCGCAGCGACTGCCGCGGTCGGCGGCATTGTTCTCCTGTCCGCTCACCGAGGCGAAGCCGACCTGGCTCTCGCGGCACGGCCGGCAGGATTCGAGCTCGCGGGACGTTTCTAGACCAGGCGCCGAGACCGCCGGTCGCGGATGCGTACTTGAGCGGTTATGTTAGAATAACTTGGTGAAGAACCCGCACGCTGTCGCTCTCGGCCGCCTTGGTGGCGCCAAGGGCGGGAAGGCGAGGGCAGAGGTCCTCAGCGCCTCGCGACGAAAAGAGATCGCGCAGATGGCCGGCACGGCGCGCTCGCAGTCCCTCACAGCCGCCGAGCGGAGAGAGTCAGCTCGCCACGCCGCGAAAGCGCGCTGGGCGCGCGCCGGCAAGATTCAGACGGCTGAGCAGGCCCCTCTCGCCGTCCGTCGCTTGCTCAAAGGCAGCGGCCTCGCGGCTCTGCGATGGAGCAATCGCGATGACCGCTACGCGGTCGCCAAAGAGATCGTCCTCCGGGGGGACGAGGCAGCGCGCACCTGGCTTGCCTCGATGCTCAGCGCGCGGCAGGTTCGCGCACTCGTCATCAGCTATCGCGGTGCAGGCTGCAACGAAGCCGACCGGAAGAAGCTGCGACACGACCTCGCTCTGTCGGCCGCTGACATTTCGGTCCGACCCTCCGTCGGGTCCAAGGTGGGCGGATGACTCTTCAGGCTTTCGGCACGACGCCGAACACCGTGGGCGGCTCGCGTTGTTCCCTGTCGGCGGACGACGCGCCAACGACCGCGACCCTCAGGACATCGCGGCGAAGATCGACATCCAGGCGCACCTCGATGTCGCGCTCTGGCGTCGTCTCGCTGACGATCCGAAACGCCTTGGCTTCGAACTCGCCATCCAGACCTTCGCTCGAAAGAGCGCGTGAAGTCCGCTGCACGCGCTCGAAGCCCGCGATGTCCGGTAGGTCTTCGGCGCCTTCGGCCCGCAGCCAGACCGCCAGCTCGGCCGACTCGAGCGGAGCGCGTCGACCGTCAGTCAGCTCGAGCTCGAGCAGTCCGTCCGCCAGCCAGAGAGCGTCCACGGCTGGTGCGCCCACGCCGTTCGCGAAGAGCGCCGCCGTCTCTGCGGAGGGAAACCCTCGGTGCACCGTATCGAGCTCCCACATCGGGAGCACGCGCGAGCGCCATCGGATCCTGGCTGCGAAGGTACCTCGGCTCATGTGCACCTCGACGGTTCGGGGAGGGCAGGGCAAGACGCTCTGCGGTGGTGTCCGGTCTTCGGCGATGCTGCCGATTTGTTGACTAGGAAAATGGCTAAAGACGACACCTCAACCCTCACGATCGGACCGCTCGACACGCTCGCCAGTGCGTCGAACCGCCTACCGCTCATTCCCGCGCTGACGATCGCCTGGCATCCGGACGTCTCGAGGGTAGGGCACCTGGCGCCGCTGACGGCCCTCCTCGATCGCGACGAGGCTGTCCTCCAGCGCGAGGAGCCGGTCTTCTTCAAGCCGGGTTCGTCGATTGGCTCGCCGGTCGAGAATCGCTTGATGAGCCGAGCGCCCAGTCTCATCATCGCCTCGAAGGGGAAGGCCTTCGAGCTTCGCAAGGGCCCCGGAGATGCCGAGCTGGAGGTGGACGGCGAATCGTTCACCGGAACGAGGCCGCTGACGGCCGAGGACCTCTCGCGAGGCGTCGTCTTGACGATCGGCCGGCGGTTCGTCTTCGTGCTTCACGCCGTACGCTTTCCGGTGGCCCGTTCGCCGGAGATGGGTCTGCTCGGCAGCGGCGACTCAATCGAGGAAATTCGTCGGTTGATTCTTCGGGTGGCACCGCGGCAAGCGCCCGTGCTGATTCGAGGACGATCTGGAACGGGCAAGGAGCTCGTGGCTCGCGCCATCCATGCGCAGAGTCCTCGCGCCTCGGGACGATTCGTCGACGTGAACATGGGACAGTTGCGGCCGGAGCGCGCGACGGCCGAGCTCTTCGGCTACGAGAAAGGCGCGTTCACCGGCGCCTCAGAAGCTCACCCCGGCGCCTTCCGACATGCACACGTCGGCACGTTGTTCCTCGACGAGATCGGCTTCACCGGGATCGAGGTCCAACAGACTCTCCTCAGAACCTTGCAGGACCATCGCGTTCAGTCTCTGGGGTCGTCTCAACCTCGCGCCGTCGACGTTCGCGTGCTCGCCGCGACGGATGCTCACCTCGAGCAGCTTCGAGACAGCGGGCAGATTCTTGAATCGTTCTACAACCGGCTCAACACCAGCTTCACGATCTCCCTGCCAGCACTACGTACGCGGCGCGAAGACGTCGGACTGCTGTTGGCTCACTTCCTAAAGAAGGCGCTGAAGGTGAGCGGCGAGGAGTCTCGCCTCAGTCCGAACGAGGAGTGGCTGAAGGCCCGCACCGTGGCTCACGTCGTGCTGGCGCCCCTCGATGGAAACGTCCGCACGATCGAGGGTCTCGCCGAACACCTCGCCGTTCACGGCGCGTCGAATCCGCACCGTGAAGTCGTCGAGTACCTGTCGCGAGACAAGGCGGCGGCACCTGTCCTGCCGGCTGCGGATGAGGCGGAGGCACCGCGGGCGGTTGAGTTCAGCAAGGAGCGTTTGCTCGCCGCTCTCGAGACGTGCGGCTGGAACCAGTCAGCAGCCGCTCGCTCATTGCGGGTATCTCGGCAGGCCCTGGGTCGCCGGCTCGACGCAGAGCCCGAGATCAGAAGGGTCATCGAGATCCCACTGCCGAAGCTCCTGCGCGACCACGAAGAGTGTGGCGGCGACCTAGACGCGCTTTCCAAGCGCCTCGGCCTACCCCCTTCGCTGCTGCGTCGACGCCTGCCTTCGAAGACCTGATCGAGGCCTGGGGCGGTCGCCTGCCCACACCTGCCCGCGCCTGCCCGCGGGCGCCCGCGGGCAGCTTTCCGCGCCGCTCGCGCGCCGTAAGCCCCTGAAACTAGGTCGCGGTTCGTCGGCATCCAGGTTGCGAATGCCTCCCTCTGAGCGCGCATTCACGCGCGCCAGAAAGAGGCACTCATGGATGGCAACGATCCAGACAGCGTCGCGCAGCGAGACAGGCTCATCACCGAGCACATCCACTTCCCGAGGATCATCGCGCTCGCGCTCACCCAGAAGCTCGACCGCAAAGCTCACCTCGATGACCTGGTGTCGTTCGGCAACATGGGCCTGCTCGAGGCGGCGGAGCGCTTCAATCCCCACTGCGGCATCAAGTTCTCGACCTTCGCTTGGCCGCGCATTCGCGGCGCGATGGTCGACGGTCTGCGCTCGACGGGGCGCTATCGCCGCAGCGACGTTGCGAACTTCCGAGCCGCCGTCGAGAGTCACACGCCCGCTCCGACGCCCGCGTACTTAGTGCTTCAGGCCTCGGTCCCCGCCATGATTCCCGCTCCTCTCGTCGAGGAGGACATCGACCGGCAACGTCAGATGCCCCATTTGGCGCGAGCCCTCGCGCAGCTTCCAGAGCGCGAGCGCGCGGTCGCGCAGCTCCACTACTTCGAAGGCTTCCAACTGTCCGACGTCGCGGCGAGGCTGGGCCTGTCCCGCTCGTACGTCACCCGTCTTCACCAGAGCGCGCTGCAGCTGCTGCAGGACGACTTCGCGCCTCCTGTCGGCGAAGACGCCCGAAAGGCGGCGTGATGGGCTTCGAGGCAGCTGCCCTCACTTCGTCCTCGGAGGTTGGTTGGGAGCGGCGCGCGCGTCGCTTGCCCTGGGGCATCGAGATTCAAATCTGGCGCCTCGTCGAGACGAAGACCTATCCGGACTCGGCCGAGAACCTCACCCTTTCGGCGCTGCTGACCGAATCGGAGCCTGCGGACTCTCGCGGTGCCGGCGCGCTGGCCTCCGAGTTGGTCGACGACGACGTCACCCTCAGGGTCGTCGACCTCGAGTACGGCGGAGACGACGAATGACTTCGACGACCGCGGTGCCGGCCTCGCCGCTCTCGCCCGGTGGCATCGCGCTTGGCGGCCTTTCACTCGAGCACACGACCGGCTTGCCGATCTCGGACCTCCGACACCACCTGGCCGAGGCGCGCGTGCGGCGCGCGATTCAGGATCTCGAGGACGGCGTTGTCGTCGTGAAAGGCGCGATCGGGTCCCTCGCGACCCTCAGAGGGTTCTCGGCCGCTGAGTTCTCGGGACACGCTGCCGTCACGAGCCTCGTGACCACGCTGCGATCGGTGCGCTCGTCGCTCCCGGCCGCCCGAACGCACACGGCCATCGACCTCAAGGTGAGCCCCGCGCCGGAGGACCTTCACCGGTGGCTTCAACAGGGAGATCCGCGGTGACGCGGCAGCTGCTCGCAAGGAGAGCGTCATGACCGAAAACATTCGAGAGCAGATGATCGCGAGCTTCGAGAAGACCTTCGACATGCCGGCGTTCCTCGCTGCGCGTGGTTTCGTCGTTCCTGCGACGGAGCGAGATGCGCTCCGCCTCGAGATGACCCAGCCGGCGACAGGAGAGACGGTCCTCCTTCAGAAGGATCTCGCCGCCGGGTCGTGGACCTATCAGAACGCCTTGAAACCGGAGGACCGCGGCAGCCCAAGCCAGTACATCGAGATGCACGATCGCGTCTCGCGCGACCAAAGTCTCGACCGATTGATCGGCTACTCCACCGAACGGAACTTCAGCCCGGATGCGACGGCGTACCGACGTGCCCGCCAGGAGAAGGCGCCGGCACTTCGCGATGCCGAAAATCGCCACACCGTCGCCCTACTTCAGGAGAAGGCAGCCCAAAGACTGCTGCGCGAGTACGGCGTGCAGCCCGCCCAGCTTGAGAGCGGTCGCTTCGGCCAGTTCCGGTCCCCGTCGGATCTCGACCGCCTGGTCGCCGAGCCGCAGGGTCTCGAAGCCAGCGCGTTTCGTCCGACCGATCGGAAGCTCGTCTTCACGGAGCGGGCCCTCGACGCCATCGGTTACGAGCGAACGAGCGGGGGGGACCGCGCTTGCTACATGTACACCGGCTCCAACCCCTCGCCCGAAACGCTTCGGAAGATCGCGCACGTCGTCGCCGAGCTCCCTCTGGGCATGTCGGTCGTCCTGGCGTTCGGGCGCGACGAGCGAGGTCGCGAGCTGGCCGAGCGGCTGCGCGCGCTCGCCCCCAGCTTGAAGATGGAACGCGAGTCTCCCCAGTTCGGCGCGCGCTGGGCCGATCAGATGCAAGTCGAGCAGCGCCACGCGCGCTCGCTCCAACGGTCGTCGACTCGGGACCTCTCTCGTTGAAGGAGCCTCACCATGAAGCTACGCATCTATCTTCTGACCTCGTTCATCTCGGTCGCCGGGTGCCAGGACCTGCCGTTCCTTTCGCACGGCGCCAACTCGAACAGCGCTGGTGGTGGCGACGCCGGCGTTGACAGCGTCGGCGCGGGTGTCGGCGCGAGCTCGGGGTTCGGCTCTGGTGGTGGTGGGTCCGGGTCGCCGGGCGGCGACACGTCCTTCTTCCCCGGGTTCCTCGCGCCTGACGCTGGCTCTCATGCCGGTACGAACACCGAGGACGTCGTCGACGCCGGCATCTTCTCCATCCCAGTGCCTTGGGACGTCGACGCGGGCTCAAACGGCTCGGCCGGCGGTGGCTTGCCGTTCAACTTCCCGGATCCGTCTTCGCTGCCGGCCGCCAGCGAGGCGTCCAAGACCCTCGCCCTCGCCGGCGACGTTCGGATGATCGACGTCGGCGCAGACGGATGCGGCGAGCCACCGACGTGCTACCTGAGAACGATCATCGCTACGGCCGGCGGCCACATCTACGCGGCGAGAATGAGCACCGCATATCCGAATGACACATGCGTCACGAAGACGATCGACTGCGACCATGCCGTCCTCGTGGGTGATCCGACTGCCCGTTTTGGTGACAACGCGTGTCGGGCCGGGACGCCTCAAATTTCGGTCGGGTTCCTCGTACCGCAGTCGCTCCTGTTTGGATGGAACAGCGGCCAAGTCTGGGAGTCCACGGCTGGCTTCCGTTCGGAATGGGAGCTCGTGAACGCCGGCGGCGACTCGGGCTCCTTCGAGCCGATCCCAGGCCGAACCGCGAAGCTCTGGCCTTTGTGGAGCCGCTACTACTGGGGCAGCGAGATCTACGGAGAGCTTCTCGTCCCGCTGAGGCACACGAAGACACACGCCCTCGCGATCGGCTTCGCCCTCTTCGACATTCGTGTTCGCCAATAGCGGGCTGGCGGGCAGCGGGCATGCTTAGGCGACTGCTCGCATGGCTTCGCCGGCGGTTTGGCGATGACGCCATCGAGGCATGGATCCGCGAGCGCCGGGCGCGGGGCCTGACCGTCGACCAGGTGGCTTCCTGGGTTCGTCGGCGACCACGCGGCACTGGCATCGGGCTGACCCGAACTCCGGCACGTGGGAGGCCCGCTGATGCCAATGCGGCTTCATCCCGAGGCGCTGAAGGAAAACGTCAAACGCGATCTGACGCGGGCCCCTGAGCGCTTCGACCTCCAGCGCGCTCTCCGCACATGTTGCCGATCACTCGGCCTCGACCGGTAGACTTCGCGCGCCGATTCCCGCGGCGGGCGGAGAGGGCAGGGGAGCCCGGCTCGATAGCGACGGACCCGAACCACGCGGGACTGAGCACGATCCGTCTGTTCGACTCGCGATCGTTGAGTCCTTGGCTCGGGCACCGGGCGCTCTGCTCGGCGCCTCGACGCAAACCCGGCTTCGCGGGCTCAGGCCTTGCCTTCTCGGCTCCCCCCTCACGCGGGTTCCCCCCCAAGAACGCCGCCCTCGACGTCGAGGAGCCGGCGCCGCGCCCTTTTGGGTGTCCCGAGCCAACGACCCATCTTCCCGGAGACGAACATGCCGAATGCCCACTCAGCCACCTCGCGATCCCAGCCATGCCTTCCTCCGCCCGGAGCGACACCTCCACCACCTCCGCCACCACGAACCCGTCATGCGGCCGAACTTCTCGAGCTACTCGACGTTGCGCTGCGGGCGGTCCTCGGCAACCCGACCTTTGGTTCGACCAACACGTCGCTCTTGCGGCCCTTTAATTCCTCGACCATACGAATGGAACAGCCTACGCGTTACCGTTGCTTCCGGTGTGGGAGGAGTTCGTCGCGAACAAGCCCAACTGGAATCTAGAGCGGGCCTGTCTTGCCTTCGCGAACCGGATGGAGACTATCGACCAACTCGCAGCCCGATTGGGCAAGCCCGGATAACGAGGCCTTGCAGACAGACGGCCACGGCTCCCGTGTTAGAGATCAGCCATGCCGTCGGGGGATGCGCCGGATGGGTTCAACCACTTCCTCGCGTTCACCGTGCTCGGGGCCCGCGTCGGGTTCTCGGGCGGCTTCGCCCTGATCATCGCGGCGGCTGCGGCGGCGCTCGTGCCGCCTGAAGGTCAGGCCGTCGTGTACTCCGTGGCCGGAGCGACGAGCGTGTTGGTGTTGTGGCGGGTCACAGGCAGGATCTTCGGCCGTGCGCGCTCGCGCCGACGCGACTGACGGGCGGACGCACACGACACCATAGGCGTGGGCCTGCAATATGGCGGCGGTATCTCGACGATCGCGCGGGACCGGACGGTCCACGGGGACCGTTGTGGCGACCTGGGCTCGGGCTTGCCGTACTGGTGCGTCGATGGCGGAGGTATCGTTAAGCTGGATCAACCGGCGCTGGCTCTAACGAATGGCGGGCAGAGGTTCACGTGCGCGTTGCTCGCCGACGGTGGCGTCAAGTGCTGGGGCGGAGACCCCACGATGCCGCCTTGGCCGGGGCTCGGCTCCGAGGTCGACTTCACGCAGACCGATGCAGGAATCGTCTACGGCGCGTGGCATGAGGTCGACCTCGGCACGCATCCCCCAGCATCTCGTTCGGTCTCGTCATCAGGACCGTGAACCAGCCCGACACGACATCCGGGCGCACAGTCTCAATGCGACTCGTCGTCCCTACCGTTCCGCTGACGGAGACCCATATTGGGCCGAACTTCACACCGGGGGATCCATGACTTCACGTCGTCTCACTCTGACCTTCGCCTTTGCCATATCTGTCATCGGCACGCCGTTTCGAGCGCTCGCACAAGCGCCTCAGACCGTCACGTGCTCCGACGGCTCCACCTCGAAGGCCGGTCGCGGTGCGTGCTCGCATCATGGCGGCGTGGGGTCCGGTACCGGGCAAGCGGGTGTTCCGCACGCCCAAGCAAAGGGCCCGGCATCTGCCTCTCCGGCGCCCTCGATTCCGATGGTCACCTGCCAGGACGGCACTTCTTCTCACGGGGGCAAGGGAGCGTGCTCCGGCCACGGCGGGATCAACCGAAACGCCGCGAACGACAATGGGACTACGGCGCCGGCCACGACGGGGGAGAGAACGGCGAACCCGCCGCCCTCACCCGCTCCATCACGTACCGCACCCGCGCCGTCGATGCCCGAGCCAGAGCCCCGCGTTCCGCCCACTACCGCCACTCAACGCGCACCCATGCCGGCACCCTCTTCGCCACCGATGAACGCCGGACAGCCAACGGCTCGATGCTATGACGGCACGAAATCCTTTAGCACGCACCATTCCGGTACGTGCTCGCATCACGGCGGGGTCACCCAGTGGCTTGACGGGTCGAAGTAGGCCGCTGCGTCGCCGTCGCGAACGGGCGCGCTCCTCCAAGGCCTAGCTAGAAGAGCGACCGCTGCGCCGGACCCGCGTCGTGCACAGATGGAGCGACGCACTCCGGATCGTCGTGCTTCACGGTATTTACGTGCTTCGAGACCGGCGTCGCGACAAGCGCATCCCCCGGCGCCGGGCCCAAAAGGCGGGCCGCCAGGGCCGACGGATCTCCAAGCGACGAGTCGAGGGCGTCGAGTCGCACGATCACCGGCATCCGGTTGTGCACTTTCGCAACGATCTCATTCGGTCTCGTCGTGAGGACCGTGAATCGCGCGTGCACGTCCGCGCCCGTAGGTCGCTGAAAGAGTCCGCCTAGGAGCACGAGCGCGTCATCGGGGCGATGGAACCACGTAGGCGCTAGACCCTTGCCGGGCCATTCGTAGAAGCCGTCAGTGATAACCGCGCACCGTCGATCAGTGAAGTCGTCGCGAAACTTCGCGCCCGAGCCCACGGTCTCACTCCGGAGGTTGATCAGGGGGCGGCCACCCGAGACGAGGTAGTTCCAAGTCGCGGGACGGACCACCCGCCGGTCGGCGCCCCACTCGACGATCAACGCGAGGTCCGTCGGCGCGACGTTGTACCGCGGGCGATAGAGGGGCTCGTCGTCTTCGGACAGCTCGGCCTCAAGCTCGTCCGCGACGTCTCGGATCTTCTTCCGTTTCAGGGTGAACCGGGCGCACACGAGGGAATGATAGCGCGCAAATCAATCGGGCAGCGCTCCGCGAAACAGGGAGGAACGCCAGGAGAGGGGCGTCTTGGTGAGGGACGCTTGTGCCGGTCAATGCCTCACCGGATCACAAGACTTGTTGCCTCGAACCCAAGCGAACAGCAGGATACTTCGACAAAAATGAAAAAACCTTCGGGAGCTGGGACATGGGGTTTGGCGCTGGCGCTCGCGTTAACGTTGGGCACGGCGTCGTGCGGCAGTGGCTCAGGCGGCAGCTGCGGAACGGTCGCGGCGTGCGGCGGGGATCCGACCGGCACCTGGAAATTCACCTCAGACTGCGCGCCGGGTGCGGCAAGCGCGTTTAAGAACGCGAAGTGCCCTGCCGCCACCGCGAACGCCAACCTCTCGGCAACGGGGACGATCTCCTTCGGCGCTGACAAGAGCTACTCGGAGTCGATCACATCGAACGGCTCCGTCGTTTTGATGATTCCGGCATCGTGCCTCCCCGCGAACGGCACCACGTGCGCGCAGCTCGGGCCAATGCTCCAGGGTTCGGGTGGCACCGGTGCGTCACCGTTCTCGTCGGCAACCTGCTCAGGCACGACCAGCTGCACCTGTAACCTAGTGATTGCTCCGACGACGACCGCTGACACCGGCACCTGGGCGAGCGCAGGCACGTCGATCGATCTCACGTCGGCGGCCAACGGCCCCGGTGGCGGCGGCCCCTACTGCGTCAAGGGCAACGAGCTTCACCTCCTGAGCGTCGACATGACGATGTCGATGGGGCCGATGGGAACCGCCACGATCACCGAGGACATCGTCGGTTCGAAGCAGTAGGTAGTCTCTGACTAATTCGTCCGTCCTGTCCTCGCGAGTGCTCGAACGGCTCGCGATCTTCCGGGCGTGACGCCGGCCGAGCTGCGAACGCTCATCGCTTCGGGGGTTCAGCTCGCTGGCACATGCCGCAACTGCCTCGGAGATATGGAGCCCTCCACACGGGGCCTCAAATGCAGCCGCTGCGGTGCCCTCGGCTGGATCCCCGCTCTCGGGGGGCTATCGTGAAGGCTCTCAGCGTCAGCGCCGCGAGGACCTTCCTCCGGCTCGTCGAGGGTCTTCGCCCGGGAGATGCGAAGAAGGTCGACCACGCGCACGGAGTCTTCATGGCCGTCGCCGTCGACTTCCTTCAGCACGGATCAGCGGGCTCGCTCTACGCCATCGCGCATCGCTTCGAGCAGAACGGCGACCTCTGCCCCGACCCCGACGTCGAGTTCCTCGTCATCGAGAGCCCCGTCGACGGCAAGGCCGTCTACCCCACCGCCATCGACCAGGTCATCGGCTATCGCCGCCACGTCGAGTTCGATGGCCGCTGCGCTCCCACAAAGCTGGATCGACGCGGACAGGCGGACCTCGCAGCCTTCTGCAACCAGTGGATGAAGAACATCCAAGACCAGCAGGGACTTCGATAGCGGTCCTACGGCCGGCGCCGGATCAGATTCGGCGTCGGCGTTTCAACGCGGGGACCGCCGTGTAGATCGCCCACGTCATCAGGCTGAGCGTCATGATCGCCGAAACGGTCCCTGTCGCGCCAGGACATCGAGATGACCAAGCGTCTCCGCGAGGTCGCGGAGGTCGTCGGAATCCAACTCCTCGACCACGTTGTCATCGCCGCGAACGGCTACATCTCCCTCGTGGCGGCAAGTAGGCAACAACCGCGGGTCAGCGCCGATACCCAGGCGACCATCGGAACGCCCGCTTCGAGGAAAGGACCAAACCATGTCTGCGTATTCCGGCCATCGTGATCACCCAGATCGGTCCATCGTGATCACCGGGATCGGCCATCGTGATCGGAGCGAAGCGACGCTGGCTGTCCGCTGATTATTTGTCGGTGTTCTTGGGCTCCTTGGTTTCTGGGCCTCG
>JBBQJG010000041.1:0-26827 GCA_038325725.1 Polyangia bacterium
CGTCTGCTTCTTGATGCGGTCGTCGTAGGCGCCCGCGCAGCCGACCCACAGCAGGTATTCGGCGTCGGGCTTGTCGTCGAGCGTGGGTACGCTCTTGCCCTCGGCCCAGTCCATCCGCTTGTCGGCGGCGATGCCCCAAGGATTTCCGTTGCGCTCGAGGTTCGTGAACGTGCGCGCCAGGTCGGTGGGCACCTTCTCCTGCACTAGCACGAGGTTCTGGCGCATCTGCAGGATCTTCTCGGGGTGATCGATGAAGACGGGACAGACCTCCTGGCAGGCGCCGCAGGTCGTGCACGCCCACAAGACGTCTTCAGAGGTCCGTCCGCCGATGAGCGGCTTGACGACGTCGGCCTCGGCGCCGGCGCCGTGCTGAAACCGGTCGATGAGCACGTCGAGCGGACCGCGCGCCGTCATGCGCGTGCGCATGTCGTCGCGGACGTCGTGAATGACCTGCATGGGCGACAGCGGCTTGCCCGTGTTGAAGGCCGGGCAGAAGTTCGAGCAGCGCGCGCATTCGGTGCAGGCGTAGCCGTCGAGCAGCGACTTCCAAGAGAAGTCCTTCCACTCGGAGACGACACCCGTGGCCGCCATGTCGTCGGCCTCCATATTGAGCTTGGGCAGGACCCCCCGCTGGCCGAGCTTGCGGAAGTAGATGTTCGGCAGCGCCGCGAGGATGTGGCTGTGCTTGGAGTAGAGGAGATAGTTCCCGAAGGCGACGACGATGAAGACGTGGAGCCACCACGACGCCTCGGATAGGAACATCGCCGCTCCGCTCGGCATCCCCGAAAAGGCGTCGGCGATCACCGCCGAGACGGGGTAACCGTCCTCGGGGCGCCCGAGCGCGGCGCCGCGGAAGCCGTGGATCCCGAAGTGCGTGATCATGAGCAGCGCGATCGCCGAAAGGATCGCGGCCGCGTCACGGCTCATGGGGATGAGGCGCGGTTGCAAGACCGTGCGACGAAAGACGGCGAACCCGATGACGCCCAGGACGACGAGCGTCGACCAATCGATCGTCGCGTACAGCGCATGCGCGAGCGTCGCACCGACGATGGCCGAGAGAGAGAACGACGGGAACAAACCCTGCACGAGGGTCTCGCCCGTGCCGACCGTGATGACGATGAAGCCCCAGAAGATGAGGAAGTGGTGCTTGCTACCGAGCGCGCTCACGAAGGCGGGCAGACGCTTGGCGGGCAGGGCGGTCTTCTCGACGACCTTCTTCTGGCCGAAGAAGTAGGTCATGACGGACCGCACGCGATCTTCGGTACGGTCGGACCGGTCGTCGGCGCGACCGGCGCGAAGCATCCGGAAGAAGCGCCGCGACGTCCAAGCAAACATCCCGAGCGCGGCGACCAAGAGGGCGGCGAAGAGGATTCGTTTCATGGGGGTGCGCCATCGTAACGCACCGTTTTCGATTTGCGGTATATGTGGCGTATGGCGCTGAATCCCGAGCTCGTCGACCTCCTGGCCTGCCCCAAGTGCAAGGGCTCCCTCAAGCTGCGTCCCGACGCCAGCGCGTTCGAGTGCGCGACCTGCCAGCTCGCCTATCTCGTCGCCGACGACATCCCGAATTTCCTCATCGAAGACGCCCAAAAGCTCTCGTAGACATCGGCGCCGGTCAGCGCCAACCAGCAGGTTTTTTGCGGTCGCGTCTGGGTGGCCTCATCATCGAAGGATGATGACGGATCGGAGAAGATTGGCCGGGGATCGCCGGGAAGCTTCCCGGACTCCCGCCGTGTTCGCCGTGAAAAAGTCCTTCGCCGGGCGCGTGTCCTTGTGCCAGGCCGAGGACATTGGACCGTCGGGCATGACGATCCGGCGGCCGCGCGGGACGAATGTTCCTGCGCGCGCCGAGGTCACGCTCGCCTTTGCGCTCCCCGGCTACGCCGAGGAGATCGCCGCCAAGGGCATCGTCGTCAGCGACGGCGCGAACGGCTCATTTCGTCGGACCGGCGTCCGCTTCATCGCGCTCCGCCCCGAGCACGAGCGGCTCATCGCCGGCTACTGCCGCACAGCCCCCCGCGTCCGCAGCTCGCGCTGAGCCCGGTTATTCGAGCCCGGTTATTCGAGCCCGGCTATTCGTTGATGAGGACTTCGCGGCGGAGCGGATCACGTTTCGACCGCATGCCTCCGATGAGGCGCACGACGCCCCACGCGGAGATGAGCTCGCCCTCCATGCCGAGGCCGGGCAGGTTCTCGCGGCCGGCGAGGTAGAGGTTCTTGATGCCCGTCGCGTGCGGCAGCGCCGCGCAGTCGAACCGGCTGTCCCCCTCGACGCCGTAGACGGGCGGCATGGGGGCGACGGGGGTGGGAAACGGGACGGCGGACTTTCGTTCTCTTCCCTCTTTTCCCTGGGGAGAGCCGCCGCCCGGCGCGAGCTCGGGAGGCAACCCGTCGTGGGCCGACGCCAGCACGATGAGGTGCTCGCGAAAGAAGGGCAGCAGCTGCTCGAGCCGCTCGACGACGCGCCCGCGGAGCGCGCGCAGGTAGCCGGGGCCCGCGTCGACGGGCGCGGCCGGGACGACGCACTCGACCCAAATGGGGATCTGGTCTTCCTGCCTCGGCGACGGCTGTCCGACGGTGACGGCCAGGGCGTTCTCCTCGACGAGCGGGCGCGACGGATCGCCGATCAAGATGACCCGCTCGGCCATGCCTTCGGGCAGGGCCTCGGGCCGCACGAGGAGCGAGATCGCATAGCGATAGGCCTCGACGTGGAGCCCCGGCGCGCCGCTCGGCCCGCGGCGCAGCGGCTTCTCGGCGCAGATGGCCGCGAGCCCGGCCGCGGGCCCCGCCCAGACGAGGTGCTCGCACCCGATGGTCTCGTTGCGCGGTTGCACGCGCAGGCCCGCGACGCGGCCCCGCCGCATGACGACCTCGACGGGCGTGAGCTTGTCGCGCTTGCCGCCCGAGAAAGTCTCGAGCTTCTCTCGAAAGAGGCCGTGCAAGGCCGCGTAACCACCCTCCATTCGGTGCATGCCCCGCCGCGACGTCTCGAACGCCCGCGCGGTGCTGACAAGGGCCCGCTCGCCGGGCGCCACCGCCCCGAAGAGCGCGCCGGGCGCCGCGACGACGGCACGCATGGGGTGCCCGGCCGGCAAAGGCGCGAGGAGATCGGTCCCGCGTTTTGGCAACAGGGATTCGAGGCGCCCGATCTCGCGCCGCTCCCAAAAACCATCGGGCGGCAACGTGATGTCCGTCGAGAGGACGGGGTCGACGATCGCGCTCGTCTCGGCGACGCGGGCGAGCGCCGCCTCGATCGCGGCGCGGTCGCCGCCGAACTCGCGCCCGAGCTCGCGCCCGAGGACCTCGGCGTCGGCGCCGATGTCGAAGCGGTGCCGCGGCATCGCGATCTGCAGGCCCGGGACGAGCGGGGGCGCCCGCCGCTTGACGACCTGCACGCAGTTCAAGTCGGAGAGCACGCGCGCGACGCCCGGCGCGTTGACCGGAGGCAAAAGCGCGGGCGCGCGCGATAGCATGTGCCCGGCCGCCTCGAACGAAGGCTGATCGGCGTCGTGGCCCAGGAGCAGCACGCGAAACCCACGCCGCCCGAGCAAGGCCGCCGTGACGAGCCCCGTGAGCTCCGACCCGCAGACGACGACTTCGTAGTAGTTCGTGTCCACGGCGTGCGCGGAAAGCGCTCTCCTAGAGGCTGCGGATGAACTCGCCCGAGGGTTGGGTGCCGAGCACGCGCACGCGCCTGCCCTCGACGACGACCCGGCGCTCGGCGAGGGCGCGGACGACGGCGGGCAACAGGCGGTGCTCTTCGGCGAGGATCCGCGCGCGCAGGGCCTGCTCGTCGTCGTCGTCGTGCACGATGATGGCCGACTGCGCGATGATGGGCCCCGTGTCGACGCCGCCGTCGACGAAGTGAATGGTGCAACCGGCGACGCGCACGCCGTACTCGAGCGCCTGTCGCTGCCCACGAACGCCCTGGAAGGCGGGCAGCAGCGACGGGTGCACGTTGACGACGCGCTGGGGGAAGGCCGCGAGCAGCTCGTCGCCGAGGACGCGCATGAAGCCCGCGAGCACGACGAGGTCGACCTGGTGGGCGCGCAGCGCCTCGGTGACGGCGCGATCGAAGTCGGTCCGTGTCTTGTAGTCGCGGTGGTCGACGACGAAGGTCGGGAGGCCCGCGGCGCGCGCGCGGGCGAGGGCCGCGCAGTCGGGCACGTTGACGCCGACGACGGACAGCCGCGCGGGGCCGAGCTCGCCCTTCGCGCCGCGATCGATGAGCGCCTGGAGGTTCGTGCCGCTGCCCGACGCGAGGACGCCGAGGTTCACGAGCGCACGCCCCCGAGGTCGAGGCGGCCGGTGAACACAACGGGCGCGTCGACGGCCCCGCACGCCGCGATCTCCCCGACGTCGAACACGCGCTCGCCCTCGGCCTCGAGCAGGGCGCGCGCCTCGGCGACCCGCGCGCGAGGGACACAAGCCAGCATGCCGATGCCCGCGTTGAAGGTGCGGAGCATCTCGGACTCGGCGACGTTCCCGCCGCGCGCAAGCAGCTGCATGATGGGCGGCACCTGCCAGGTTCCCAGGTCGATGCGGAGCTCGAGCTTGGCGTCGCTCGGCAGCATGCGCGTCGGGTTGTCGACGAGGCCGCCACCCGTGATGTGCGCCGCCCCGCGCAGCAGGCCCTTGGCGTACAGGGCGCGCAGCGAACGGACATAGATGCGCGTCGGCGCGAGCAAGACCTCGGAGAGGTTCCTTTCAGCCAACGGGCCTTGGCTCTCGGCCGGGCGGTCGAGCCGCAGGGCCATGTGCTCGAGCAGCACGCGGCGCACGAGCGAGTATCCGTTCGAGTGGAACCCCGACGACGCGAGGCCGAGCAGGCGATCGCCCGGCTCGATGGCGCGCCCGTCGACGCGCGCGCTCTTCTCGACGACGCCGACGCAGAAGCCCGCGAGATCGTATTCGCCCGCGGCGTAGAACCCCGGCAGCTCCGCCGTCTCGCCGCCCACGAGGGCGCAACCTGCCTCGCGACAGCCGTCGGCGATGCCCTTGATGACCTGCTCGGCGACGTCGACCTCGAGCTTGCCCGAGGCGAAGTAGTCGAGGAACAGCAGCGGCTCGCCGCCGCCGCAGACGAGGTCGTTGACGTTCATCGCGACGAGGTCGATGCCGACCGTGTCGTGCTTGCCCGTGAGGAAAGCGAGCTTGAGCTTCGTGCCGACGCCGTCTGTGCACGACACGAGCAGCGGCTCGCGGTAGCCAGTCGGCAGGGCGCACAGCCCCGCGAACCCGCCGAGACCCCCGAGGACCTCGGGCCGCATCGTGCGTTTGACGTGCGGCTTGATGCGCTCGACGAGCGAGTCACCGGCGTCGATGTCGACGCCGGCGTCCCGATACGTCAGCCCCGGCTGTTTTTCCGACTGCGACATGGTGACTACTCGCCGTCTTGACGTTCGCCCACGGCGCGGCGGGCGGCCGTGCCCGTGTTGCCGATGGGCAACGAGCCGAAGCGTTCGACGAAGCTCTTGAGGAGCCGGTCCAGCTCGGCCGGACCGTCCTGGGTCTCGGCGAAGCGGATCCAACGCGCCCCGGCGGCCACCGCGCGCTGGATCTCGCGGGCGCCGCGGCCCGAAACGAAGGTGCGCAGCGTCTCGCCCGGGCCCGCGCTCGCGGCGTACATCACCATGGCGCTACGCCCAGCGCGGTAATCCATGATTCCTTCGGCGCGTGTCTGCAACACGCCGGAAGCGTCGGGGGCCACCGCGCTCGCCTCCAAGATGGGGTGCCAAGCGCCAAAATGCACGGGGCGCAGCATAACAAAACTGAAGCGACGCAAGGGCAGGTTCCGTAGCCTTTTCGTAGGTTTTCGGAGGATTTTCGGAGGGAGAGCCGCCACGCCCGGTGATATGCTCCGGCGGCTTCCACCGTCATTTTTCAAATCATGGCCGCCTGGTACAAGCGAGAAGAGCGAGAGGACGATCTCGCCGAGGAAAAGCGCAGCGTCCCCGCGGGCGTCTTCACCAAGTGCCCGGGCTGCCGCGCGGCCTTGCTGACGGCCGACCTCGAGAAGAACGCCAACGTGTGCCCGCAGTGCGAGCACCACTTCCCGATGACGGCGCGGGCGCGGTTGGACCTGCTGCTCGACCCCGGGACCTTCGTCGAAGAAGACGCGACGATAGAAAGCGTCGACCCGCTGGGGTTCCGCGATTCGAAGAAATACGGCGACCGCCTGCGCGCGGCGCGGCGCACGGCCGGGCCGGCGGATTCGGTCCTTTCGGGCAGCGGCGCGATCGACGCCCAGCCCGTACAGGTCGGCATGTTCGTCTTCGAGTTCATGGGCGGCTCGATGGGCTCCGTCGCCGGCGAAAAGGTGACCCGCGTGTTCGAGCGGGCGCTCGAGCGCCGCACGGGTGCCATCATCTTTTCGGCCTCGGGCGGCGCGCGCATGCAGGAGGGCGTCCTGTCGCTCATGCAGATGGCGAAGACGTCGGCGGCGCTCGGGCGCCTGCGAGAGGCTGGCCTTCCGTACCTCTCGGTGCTGCTGCACCCGACGACAGGGGGCGTCGCCGCGAGCTTCGCCATGCTGGGCGACGTCATCCTCGCCGAGCCCAAGGCCCAGATCGGGTTCGCGGGCGCGCGGGTCATCCAAAACACGATCCGCCAGCGCCTGCCGCCGGGGTTCCAGCGCGCCGAGTTCCTGCTCGAGCACGGCTTCCTCGACCACATCGTGCATCGCAAAGAGATGCGCGAGACGCTCGGACGCCTGCTGCGTTTCCTCGGCCCGCGCGGTCGCTAGGGCCGGCTCCGTGGCGACCTACGCCGACTTGCTCGCGCGCCTCGAGAGCGTTCGCGCGCTCGGCGTCGAGCTGGGCTTGGAGCGCGTGCGTCGCGCGCTCGCGGCGCTCGGGGATCCTCAGCGCAGGTTCACGGCCGTGCAGCTCGCCGGGACAAATGGCAAGGGCTCGACGTCCGCCATGACCGAGTCGATCCTGCGGGCCGCGGGCGTACGCACGGGGCTATACACGTCGCCCCACCTGTCGCGCTTCACCGAGCGCATCCGCGTCGGGGGACGCGAGGCCGACGGGGATCGCCTCGCGGCGCTGGACGCGCGGATCGTCGCCACGGGCGTCCCGCTCACGTACTTCGAGGTCGCGACCGTGCTCGCGTTCCTCTATCTGGCCGAGGAGGGCGTCGAGGTCGCGGTCCTCGAGACGGGGCTCGGCGGGCGGCTCGACGCCGTGACGACCTGCGAGCCCATCGCCACGGCGATCACGAGCCTCGCGCTCGACCACAGGGACTACCTCGGCGACACCCTGCGGGAGATCGCGCGCGAAAAAGCCGGGATCCTCAAGCCCGGGGCGCCGTGCTTCGTCGGCGCCTTGCCCCGCGAGGCCGACGACGAGATCGCACGCGTCGCCGCGGCCGTGCCTGCGCCGCTTTCGCGCGTCGGACAGGAGCTCGCCGCGCCCGAAGTCCCGATCGCGCTTCTGGGCGACCACCAACGCGCGAACGCCGCGCTCGCCGTCGCGCTCGCGAAGCGCGCCGCGCTGGCGCTCGGCCGTGCGCTGGCGCCCGAGGCCGTCGCGCGCGGCCTCGCCGACGTCCGCTGGCCCGGGCGCCTGGAACGCGTCGGCGACGACGTCCTGCTCGACTGCGCCCACAACGTCGAGGGCGCCCACGCGCTCGCGGCGGCGCTCCCGGCGCTCGCGGGCACGCGACGGGTGGTGCTCCTCACGTCGATCGTGCACGGCAAGGACGCCGCGGACATCCTCGCGGCGCTCGCGCCGCGAGCCCGGACGCTCGTCGCGACGTCGTCGCGAAACCCGCGCGCGATGGCCGCCGCCGCGCTCGCGCGGCTCGCGCCGCCGCTCGTCGAAACGCAAACGGTCGACGACCCCATCGCCGGGCTCGCGCGCGCGCGACAGCTCGCCGGCCCCGGCGGACTGGTCGTCGTCGCCGGCTCGATCTTCCTCGTAGGCGAGCTGCGCGCCCACCTCCTGCACGAGGACGTCGACCCCGCGCCGACGTCGGATCCCGTCTAGACTGTGGCGATGACACGCCTCTCCGGGTGGGGAGCCAACCTCCGCGCCGACTGCGTGCTCGTCGAGCCCGAGACGCCCGACGATGTCGCCCGTCGACTCGATCGCGCGGGGACGATCGCGCGCGGCCTCGGGCGCAGCTACGGGGACGCCGCGCTCAACACGGGCCGCCAGGTGCTGGGACTGGGGCACGTCGATCGCTACCTGGCCTTTGACAATGGGTCGGGCACGTTGACGTGCGAGGCCGGCGTGAGCCTCGCGCAGATCATCGCGGACTTCACGCCGCGCGGCTGGTTCCCCATGATCACGCCCGGGACGAAGTACGTCACCGTGGGCGGGTGCATCGCGAACGACGTCCACGGCAAGGCGCACCACGCGCAGGGCGCCTTTTCCGCCTGCGTCGACGCGTTCACCGTGCTGCTCGCGAGCGGGGAGACGGTGCGCGCGAGCCGCGACGAGAACGCGGAGCTCTTCTGGGCGACGTTCGGCGGCATGGGCTTGTTGGGCGTCGTGCTCACGGCGACGCTGCGCCTGCGCCGGATCGAGACGACGTACTTTCGACAAAAGTCGATCCGCGTGGCCGATCTCGAGGGGATGCTCGCGGCGCTCGACGAGCAGGACCGGATCTTCCCGTACTCGGTGGCGACGGTCGACGTGCTCGCGACGGGCGCGCGCCTCGGCCGCGGCATCCTCACGGTGGGCGACCACGCCCGCCTCGACGAGCTGCCGCCCAAGCTGCGCGACGCGCCGCTGCGCCTGTCGGGCCCGCCCAAGCTGACAGTGCCGTTCGAGCTACCCGAGCTCACGCTCAACCCGCTCACGATCCGCGTCGTCAACGCCGCCATCCAGATGCGCCTCGCCGACGCCCCGCCGTTCGGTCACTACGAGGGCTTCTTCTACCCGCTCGATGTCGTCGGGCATTGGTACCGCGGCTACGGCCGGCGCGGCTTCACGCAGTACCAGTTCGTGATCCCCTTTGAAGATGGCGCGCGTCGGCTACGCGAGATCCTCGGCGCGATCGTCACGGCGGGGGAGCTGCCGTTTCTCAACGTCCTCAAGCGCATGGGCAAGCCGAGCGGCGCGCCGCTTTCCTTCCCGCGCGAGGGCTATACGTTCGCGATCGACTTCCCCGTTCGACAGAACACCGTCGCGCTGCTGCGACGGCTCGACGCCATGGTGGTCGAGGCGGGCGGGCGCATCTACTTGGGCAAGGACTCGTACGTCGAGGCCGCGACGTTCCGCGCGATGTACCCGCGGCTCGACGAGTGGCGCGCGGTGAAAGCCAAATACGATCCCACCGGCGTGTTCACGTCCGACCTCGGCCGACGCGTCGGCCTCGTCGCCTGACGGCTGCCGCTACCAGGTGTTCATCGAGAGGCCGCGCACGGGCTGCCGGCGCGGCGTGCGCACGGGCTGGCTGTACCAGGCGGTCTGCGCGCGCGGCGCGGGCTCTTGCTCGAAGCGCATGAAGAAGAGCTTGAGGTAGCGGTTGCGGCCGACGCTCTCGTGACCGAAGAGGCCGCCGAGCACTTCCCACATGTAGTCGCCCGGGCGCTTGACGGCGGCCGCGTAGAACGGCGCGACGACCGTGTGCCACGTGCCGTCGGGCGCGCCGTTCGGCGCGAGCCCCGTGCGGCGGTAGATCGTCGGGAAGACCCAGGTCGAGTCGTGGTCGGCGCGGTGCCACGTCGCGAAGAGCGGGAGCACGAGCGTCGTGCGGTCCGTACCGCGCTTGTAGTCCCACACGAGCGGGAAGACGACGGTCGTCGACGTCGTCGGCGTCGAGTGGCGATAGAACAGCGGCGCCAGCCACGTCACGGTCTGCTCGACCTCGTTCGCATGGCGGAAGATCAACGGGAAGAAGACCGTCGTGCGCGCCAGGGTGTAGTCGTGGAAGTCGTAGTAAAGCGGCAACCCGAGCGTCGTCGACGACGTGACATCGGTGCGGCGCCAGAACAGCGCGAGCACCGTCGTCAGCGAAGCATCGGGCTTCGTGCGGCGGAAAAAGAGGAGCGGTGGGATCACGTGCGTCGACATCTCCTTGACGACGTTGGTGTGAGAGATCCACAGCGGGCCGAGGTAGTTGAAGCGCGTCGTCGGCGAGTGCCCGAAGCCGAACAGCAGCGTCGCGAACGCAAAGCGGTTCGGCCCATGCGCCTCGTAGAAGATCGGCATGAGGGCCGTCGAACCGCTCCCGTCGGCGCTGTTGCGCGAGCCCCAGACGACAGGCAACAGGCCGATCGTGCGGCCCGTGCCCCACGACGACCAGTACAGCGGCCCCACGAACGTCGAGGCCTTGTCGGCCTTCGTATCGGTGAACCGCCACAGCAGCGGGAAGAAGATCTTGTAGCCGCCGGCGTTCGACTGGCGGGCCCACCACAGCGGAAACACGACGGTGCGGCTCGCGTCGTGCTCGCGCGAGTGCCACAGCAACGCCCACCAGATCTGCTCGGAGTCGGCCTTGTGGTCGACGTGGTGGACGTAGAGCAGGGGCGGAACGATTGTGAGGGTCCGCGCCTCGGTGCGCGCGTGGAAGTACAAGGGGACGAAGCCCGTCAGGTGCTTGCCGGGCGCCCGGTGGTCGAACCACAGCGTCACGATCGTCGTCGAGCGGCCCCCGCCGGACGACCGCCAGAACAGCGGCAGCAACGTGTCGACGCTCGTGCCGTCGTCGCGCCGCATGTGGAAGAACGTCGGGAAGACGAAGGTGTCGCTCTCGTGCGCGTCCGCGTAGTGACCCGCGAACGGGAACAGCACGCGCGCCTTGCGGCCCGGCCCGTCGAACTGGAACCACAGGCCGTACTGGCGCGTTCGCTCGCCCGTGCTCTTGCGGCTGACGTCGGCGTGCAGGAACGGGATGAAGCTCGCGTCGAGGTCGGCGCCCTTGTACCAGAAGTACGGCCCCACGAAGCCGGCGGCGCGATTCGGCCCGCGCGCGGAGGCCGCGATCGGCGACACGAAGACGCGCGTCAGCGCGTCGCGGTGGTAGTGGACGAGCGGGAAGAGGGTGAAGCTCGTCTCGTCGGTGCCGCCCGGGTGCGCGCCGCGCCGCCAGTGCAGGAACGGGAAGAGGGCGTCGGTCGTCTCGTTCCCCCACGAACGGTGCCAGTAGGGACCGACGACCGTCGTCGAGCGGTCTTCCTTGGCGTCGCGAAAGTGCCAGATGAACGGGAACAGGACGAAGTGCGACCGCGTCTGCCCCGAACGGATCCAGAGGATCGGCAGCACGGGACCAGCGCCCAGGCTCCAGCCGTCGGCGTCGCGGTGCAAGTACCCGACGGGCAGCACCGTCGTCGACGTGTGCTCGTGCGCGTTCGCGAAGTGCCAGAAGAGCGGGAACTGAACGGCGTACGACTCGCCCGTACGCTCGCCCCAGAAAATCAGCGCGAGCGGGACGCCGCCCGCCGAGCCGCGCGGATCCTGGTGCCAGTAGAAGAAGGGGGCCGCGACCGTCGTCGAGTCGTGGGCGCCGGCCGTGCGCCAGAACAGCGGGAAGACGACGCCATGCGAACGCCCGGCGTTTTCACCGAAGAACGCCAGCGGGAACAACCCTGCGGCCCAGCCGGCGTTCTTGCCGTTGTTCTTGCCGTCTTGCTTGAAGCTGCGCCAATAGACGCCGAGCGGGAACACGCCGGCGAAGGTCGTCGTGTCGCGCGGGCCGTCGCGGCGCGCGAAGAAGGGCAGCAGCGCCGTCGCCGAAGCGTCGGTCTCGGCGTCGTGAAAGCGCCAGAAGAGCGGCGTGACCGCCATCGACGACCCGCGCGGGGCGTCGCGCCGGTAGAAGAGCAAGAGGCCGAGCCAGTTCGTCGTCGAGTCGGCGACCTCGGACCGCGAGTGGACGTACAGCGGCGTGAAGATGCGGATCGTGTGGTCCGGATCGTGGCGCCAAAAAGAGAGCAGGGGCAGCAGCGTCAGCGTGCGCGAGCGCGCCTCGTCGTCGCGGCTCCAGCCCCCGAGGGGCGAGACCCATAGCTCGCGCTGGCCGTTGTCGCGCGACTGCCAGTAGAAGAGCGGCAGCAGCATCTTGAAGGCCGTGCCCGCCTTCGTGTCGCGACCGCTCCACCACAGCGGGAGCACGGTATCGAAGGACCAAGTGGGCCGTCGCACCGAGACCCACGGGCCCAAGACCGTCGTCGTCGACGCGCCGCCGCCGAAGCGCCAGAAGAGCGGGAAGACGACCGTCGCGCGCTCGTTCTTGCTCGAGAAGTCCCAGACGATCGGGAAGACGACGTTGTAGCCGGTGTGCGCCTTGCGATCCTCGCCGAACCACCACAGCCACAGCGCGGCGCCGTCGGTGCGCGGCCCGTCCTTCGCGCTGTAGCCAAACCACGAATAGAACGACCCGCCGTCCTTCGACGTCGTCCGATAGAAGAACGGGATGACGAGCTGGTGCTTCGCGTCCTTCTCACGCCAAAAGAAGTTCAGCGGCAGCGCCCACGTGAACGAGCGATCCGGGTTCGCCGAGCTCACGAAGAACGGCAGCCCGAGCCACAGGACGTTGTGCTGTTTGTAGTCCTCGAAGCGCCAAATGAAAGGAGCGACGATGTGCGTGCGGCCGGTCGGGCCCCACAGGTGCCAGTAGAACGGCGCGAAGACGGTGTAACCGCTCGCGCCGCGCTTCGACCAGTAAAGGCCAAAGATTTCCCGGAAGGTGCCGTCGCGATAGTAGAGGTACGCGATGTTGATCGACGACGGGACGGGCCGGCAGGCGTTCTGCTCGCAGATCGTCTCGTCGGGACACTCCTCGTCGGACGTACACGCCTTCGGGGTCGACGCGACCGCGGGCGTCGGAGCGGGCGCCGGGGTCGAGACGGGTGCGGGCGTCGAGACGGGCGCAGCCTCGGCGTCCGCGACGCGGAACGGATCGAACGCGCTGGCCCCGTTCGCGGCGGGCAGGCCGCTCGCGCGGCTCGGCTTGAACGGGTCGAGCCCGAGGTGCGCCGCCGCCGACGCGCGCGACGACGCCACGGTCAGAAGACCGAGCGTGACGAGAAAGGCGACGCGGCGAGGGCTGATCACGAGGGCAGGGCGATCGTCATTACTGCGGAGGGAGCATCTTCCACTCGCCGTTTTCCTTCACGAAGGCGATCTCACCCGTGTCGCTCTCCTCGCCCTTTTGGCGGAGGACCTTCAGCGTCGCGGTGTCACCCTTCGTCGACGAGCCCTTGATCGAAAACTTCGTGCCCTCGATCTCCTTCTGCATCTTCTTGAGGCCGCCCTGCGCGTCGCCGAGGCCCATCTGGGTCGCGAGCATGCCTTGGTACACGAGCGCGTAGCAGTCGATGATCTTGTCGACCGCGCCGTCGCTGAGCGCCTTGCGCCAGCGTTCGAACGTCTTCTCGGGCGTCGAGAACTCGGGGCGCGCCGGCGGCAGCGTGAACGAGATGCTGCGAATCTTCTCTTTCGGCAGCTTGATCGTCTGGCCGTTCGCCTCGACGCTGTAGACGCCGTCGTAGTAGTGGACGATGCGTCCGCTGAGCTTCGTCTTGTCGACGAGCTCGATGACCTCGGCGCGCGCGACGCCTGCCAGTGACGCCATTGCCACCAACAGGGCCACGGCGGACAGGGCTCGGACCTTCACTCGGTTCGTCTTCATGCTGATCTCCCGAGCGCTTCGACCGCGGCCGCTCAAACCAGGATGCCCGGCGCGGGGAACTTCGCGCAGAGCTCCTTGACCTGGCCCCGCACGGCGTCGGCGTTCTCGTCCGTCGGATTGGAGATCACCTTGTCCATCCACGACGCAATCAGCTTCATCTCCGGCTCGCCCATGCCACGGCTCGACACCGAAGGAGACCCGAGGCGGATGCCCGACGGATCGAACGGCTTGCGCGTGTCGTAGGGCACCGAGTTGTAGTTGAGCTCGATGCCCGCGCGGTCGAGCGCGCGCGCCGCGACCTTGCCCGACACGTTCTTGTTCGTGAGGTCGACGAGGATGAGGTGATTGTCCGTGCCGCCCGAGACGACCTGGTAGCCCTTGGCGACGAGCTCGGAGGCGATGACCTTCGCGTTGGCGACGACGAGCTTCGCGTAGTCCTTGAAGGACGGGAGCGCCGCCTCTTTGAGCGCGGCGGCGAGCGCCGCCGTGTTGTGGACGTGCGGGCCGCCCTGCAGGCCCGGGAACACGGCCCGGTCGATCGGCTGCGCGAACTCGGCCTTGCACATGATCATGCCGCCGCGCGGGCCCCGCAGCGTCTTGTGCGTCGTCGTCGTGACGACGTCGGCGTGCGGGATCGGCGACGGGTGCACGCCTCCCGCGATGAGCCCCGCGATGTGCGCGATGTCGGCCACGAAGCGCGCGCCCACGTCGCGCGCGATCGAGGCCATGGTCTCGAAATCCCAGAGGCGCGAATACGCCGTGCCGCCCGCCCACAGCAACGCAGGCTTCTCGCGCTTGGCGAGGTCACGAATCTCGTCGTAGTCGAGGCGCCCCGTGTCCTTGCGGACGCCGTACTGCACGGGCTGGAAGAACTTGCCCGAGATCGACACGCTCCAGCCGTGGGTCAGGTGGCCGCCCATGGGCAGCGCGAGGCCCATGACCTTGTCGCCCGGCTTGCAGAAGGCTAGATAAACGGCCAGGTTCGCTGGCGAGCCCGAGTACGGCTGCACGTTGGCGTGCGCCGCCCCGAACAGCGCCTTGGCCCGGTCGATCGTGAGCTGCTCGAGCGGATCGACGAACTGCTGACCCTCGTAGTAGCGCTTGCCGGGGTAGCCCTCGCTGTACTTGTTCGTGAAGACCGACGACGACGCCTCGAGGACCGCCTTGGAGACGTAATTCTCCGACGGGATGAGTCGAATCGTGTCGGCCTGCCGGCGCTCCTCGGCGACGCACAGCTGAAAAACCTCGGGATCTTGCGCCTGAAGGGCGTCCGCCTTGAACATGGCCCGCAAGCTATTCCCGCCCTCCCTGCCAGTCAATGGAAACACCCCATTGCGAACGCGGTTTCGGCGGCTATCTTTCCGGGCAATCGGCGCATGGCAAACCTCGTCAAAAAACTCCGCGGCAGCTTAGTCGGGTACGGCTTCATCATGGAGCGGGGGCACGCGGCCGGGTACCGCGCCCGGGCCCTCGGTCCGAACGACGTCGACATCGTCGCCGTCGCCGACGTCTCGGAAGAGCGGCGCGAGCTCGCGCGGCGCCATTTCCCGAACGCCCGCATCTACGCCGACCACGCCGCGCTCTTCGCGGCAGAAAAGAGCTCGCTCGACTTCTGTGACATCGCCGTGCCCCCGAGCGATCACGCCGTCGTCGCCCACGCGGCGCTCGACGCGGGGCTGCACGTGCTGTGTGAAAAGCCGCTCGCGACCTCGGTCGCCGAGGCCCGCGCGATGCTGCGCCACGCTGAGGCGGCCCGCCGCGTGCTGTACCCCGGCCACAACTACAAGCACGCGCCGGTCGTCAAGACCGTGCGCGCGATCCTCGCGTCGGGACGCATCGGCGCCGTCCGCCTCGTGACCCTGCAGACCTTCCGCAACACGCACGCCAAGGGCGTCGCCGAGTGGCGTCCCGACTGGCGGCGCGACCGTCGCACCTCGGGCGGCGGCATCGCCATGGACCACGGAAGCCACACCTTCTATCTGGCCTTCGAGTGGATGGCCTCCTACCCGACCGCCATCACGGCACGCATGGAGTCGCTCAGCCCCTACGACACCGAAGACGAGTTCATGTGCAGCCTGACCTTCCCGACGGGCATCGCCTCGGCGCACCTGTCGTGGAACGCCGGCGTGCGCAAGGTCCTGTACACGATCCACGGTGCCCACGGCGCCGTGCGCGTCGAGGACGACGCGATCGAGGTCGCGACGCAGGTCAAGCAGCCAGACGGTCAGATCGGCTGGAGCTTCGAGCGCGAGGCGATCCCGTCGGACTGGATGGACTCGAGCCACGTGACCTGGTTCAACTCGCTGTTCGACGACTTCCGGACCGCCATGCGGCGCGGCGAGTTCGTGGGGCTCGAGGCGCGCGAGGCCTTCCTGTGCGTTCAGCTCATCGCGACGGCCTACGCGTCGGCGCGCGACGGCAGCCGCCAGCTGCCGCTCGCGGGCCTCGCGGCGCTCAACAGTGACGACGTGACCGAGCGGCGCGCGCTTCAGCACGGCGCGCCCGGCCCCCGCGACGTCACCCCGTAAGGCCCGATGCGCTTTTCCGATCTCGACATCGCCCTGTACGGCTTCGGCGCGTTGCTCTTTGTGGTCGCCGTCTATCTCGTGCGCGCGTTCCTCAAGGGGCGCGCGCGCCACGCGCGCACCGACCTCGACGGTGGCAGCGTGTTTCTCAGCAAGGCCGTCATGGAGATCGGGTACTGGCTGGCCGAGCCCCTCGTGGGCGGCCTCGTCGCGCTGCGCATCACGCCCGCGATGATCACGCTGTTTTCGCTCGTGCCCGCGCTGCTCGCGGGCGTCGCCGTCGCGCTCGGCTGGTTCGCGCTCGCCGGGTTGCTCGGCGCGCTCGCGTCGCTCTGCGACGTGCTCGACGGGCTGGTCGCGCGGCGCACGGGCGTCGCGTCCGACGCGGGCGAGGCGCTCGACGCCGCCGTCGATCGCTACAGCGAATTCCTGTTCCTCGCGGGCGTCGCGGTCTACTACCGCACGAACGTCAAATGCCTGCTGTTGACGCTCGCGGCGATGTTTGGCGGCTTCATGGTCAGCTACACGACGGCCAAGGCCGAGGCCCTGAACGTGCCCGCGCCACGCGGCGCGATGCGCCGGGCCGAGCGCGCCGCGTACCTCCTCGTCGGGGCCGGCCTCACGACGCTCACCAAGGCGCTGTGGGGCGATTCGATCTCGCTCGTGCTGCGCGAGTTCCCGCTCATCTTCTCGCTCGCGCTCGTCGCCGCCGTCGGCAACATCTCGACGGTGACGCGCCTGTCGGCGATCATGGACACGCTCCGCGCGCGACAGCCCGAAGCCCGAGCGCCGAGCGCCGGAGAGGCCCCGGGTGC
Organism: Polyangia bacterium; assembly: GCA_038325725.1. Lineage (GTDB taxonomy): Bacteria > Myxococcota_A > Polyangia > Fen-1088 > Fen-1088 > DASZFV01. The sequence goes on from JBBQJG010000041.1 coordinate 16,925, forward strand.
CGACGCGAAGACACCCGTGAGCCTCGGGTGACGGGCGCCCTGCACGGGGCACCGTTCGAAGACAAACCGCCCGCGCCACTGGGCCTCCGCGCCTACCTCCGTCACCACGTCGCCTCGATCGTCGCCACGATCGTCGACTACGGCCTCATGGTCGCCGCCGTCGAGCTGCTCGGTGTGTCGCCGGTCGTGGGCGCCGTCGTCGGGGCGCTCGGCGGCGCCCTAACGAACTTCACGATGGGGCGCCTGTACATCTACCGCGTCGGGCCGGGCGCCGTGGGCGCGTATGCCTGGCGCTACGCGCTCGTGTCGGGCGCGAGCCTCGGGTGGAACGCCGCGGGCGAAGCGTTGTTCACCAAGGGGCTCGGGCTTCAGTACATGCTCGCCCGCGTCATCACCTCCGTCGTCGTCAGCAACGCCTGGAACTATCCCTTGCAGCGATACTTCGTGTTCTCGCGGCCGTCATCTTCGACGAAGATGGCGCCGCCCTCATGAACCCCACCCAGCCGAAGAACCAGCACGCCGAGCTCAAGACGGCGGTGCCTGGTCCCCAAAGTCGCGCCCTGCGCGCGCGCGAGGACGCGCACGCCGCCCCGGGCCTTCAGAACTACGCCATCGCCGCGGGCATCGTCGTCGAGGAGGGGCGGGGCAGCGCCGTCACCGACGTCGACGGCAACACGTACCTCGACTTCATCGGCGGCATCAATGTCAACGCCCTCGGCCACTCGCACCCGCGCTACGTCGAGGCGGTCAAGGTACAGGTCGAGAAGATCTCGGTGGGCTCGTTCACGTCGCGCGCGCGCGTCGAGCTCGGCGAGCGGCTCGCTGCCAAGCCGCCCGCGCCGGGCGTGCACCGCCTGCAGCTGTACTCGGGCGGCGCCGAGGCCGTCGAGAGCGCGCTGCGCCTCGCCAAGTCGTACACGGGCAAGTACGAGTTCGTGAGCTTCTGGGGCGGCTTCCACGGCAAGACCATGGGCGCGCTCGCGCTCATGGGCTCGACGTTCAAGGACAAGCTCGGCCCGATGCCGCCGGGCGCGCACCAGATCCCGTACGCCGACTGCTACCGCTGTCCCCTCGGGCTCGCCTATCCGAGCTGCGGCGTCGCGTGCGCCGAGGTCGGCCGCAAGCAGGTCAAGACGGCGTCGGCCGGCGCGATCGCCGCCGTCATCGTCGAGCCGATGCAGGGCACGGCGGGCAACGTCGTGCCTCCCAAAGAGTTCCTCCCCGCGGTGCGCGCGCTCGCCGACGAGGTCGGCGCGCTGCTGATCGCCGACGAGATGATCACGGGCCTCGGCCGCACGGGGAAGCGATGGGGGGTCGACCACACCAGCACGCGGCCCGACATCGTCACGCTCGGGAAGGCCTTCGGCGGCGGCTTCCCGCTGTCGGGCCTGCTGACCACCGACGAGATCGCGCAGGCCAAGCCGTGGAGCGTGCCGTCCGGCTCGTCGTCGAGCTACGGCGGCAACCCCCTCGGCGCCGCCGCCGGCGCGGCCGCCTTGCGCATCATCGACGAAGAGGACCTCGCCGAGAACGCGCGCGTCGTCGGCGCGCTCATGCTGCGCGAGCTCGAAGGCTTCGTTGACCGCTACCCGTTCGTGGGCTTCGTGCAGGGGGAGGGCCTGTTCCTGCGCGTCGAGCTCGTGCGCGACAAGAAGACGAAAGAACCGCTCCCGCGCCGCGTGACCGAGCAGATTTTCCTCGCGTGCGTGCGGCGCGGCCTGCTCACGATGGCCTACGCGCCCAGCTTCCGACTCCAGCCCGCGCTCACGATCGACGCCGCGACGGCGAAGAACGGCCTCGCGCTCCTCGCGGAGGTGTTCGACGAGGTCGCGCGACAAGGGACCTGGAAATCGTGAGCGCGACGCCGCCCGAAGGACGGCCCACCGAAGCGCGGAAGATCGAACCCCTGCGCGGCGCGCGCGCATGGACGGCCCACATCCTGTCCGTGTGGTTCGGCTGCGGCCACGTGCCCGTCGCGCCGGGCACGGCGGGCACGCTGGGCGCCATTCCGCTGTACCTCCTCGTCCGTCCCCTCGGCCTCGCCGCCGTCGCCGCAACGGCCGCGCTCGTGACGGTCGTGGGCCTGTGGGCCTCGGGCATCGTCGAGCGGCGCCTCGGCACGAAGGACCCGCAGATCGTCTGCATCGACGAGGTCGCCGGCGTCTTCGTGACGTGGCTGGCCGCGCCACCCACGACCCGCGGCCTCGTCGTCGGCGTCATTCTCTTTCGCATCTTCGACCAGTGGAAGCCCTGGCCCGCGCGCGCCGCCGAGCGCCTGGGCGGTGGCGCGGGTGTCATGCTCGACGACGTCGTCGCGGGCGCCTGGGGCGCGGCGCTACTCGCCGCCGCTCGCGCTGCTGGCTGGCTCTGAGCCGATCGCGACCCTGGTCGGCGTGCGGCGCAGCCCGAGCACACTCGGCAGCACGACAATCGCCGTCACGAGGCACGCCACCTCGCCCAACACGGCGAGCAGGCCAAAGAGAAAAAGACCGACGTTCTTCGCGACCAGCAGCGACGAGTACCCGATGATCGTCGTCATCGAGCACAGCGCGACGGCGCCGCCCGTCTCGCGCACGGCCGATTCGATGTCGCGCCCGCCGTCGCGCAGGTAGCGCGCCATGACGTTGACGGCATAGTCGACGCCGATCCCGAAGGTGATGGGGAAGGCGATGAAGTTCACGAAGTTGATCTTGATGCCGAAGAACAGCGAGGCCGCGAGCAGCCACGCGACGCCGACGACGAGCGAGCCGACGACGAAGGGCGTCGCGAGGCCGCGGCGAAAGACGAGGACGACGGTCGCGAGCACGCCCACGAAGGCGAGCAGCGAGGCGAGAGGCCCGTCGTGGCGCATCGATTCGATGATGTCCAACGTCAGCGGTGGTCCCCCCGCGACGCGCGCGGCGCGCCCGCCCGCGGCGACCGGGACCTCGGCGATCTCGCGCAGCGCGTGCACGAAGGTCGCGATGGTCTCGCCGCGCCACCAGCTCGTGGCCGGGTTCGGGAACACGAGCACGGCGCGGCCGCGCGTGCCGTCGCGCTCGCGCAGGCCCGTCGTGAGCGTGTCCGGCAGATCGGCCTCGATGACGGCGGGCGGCGGTCCCGTGCCGAGAAATCGTTCGACTTGGCGCACGTCTTCGGCCGACATCCGTTGACGCACCTTCGGCGTGAGCTTCCGCCGAAGGCCCTCGAGCTCGACGACCTTCGCGGCCTGATCGGGCGGCAAGAGATCGTCGTACGTCCGGATCGACGCGATCATGGCGTCGAGGGGAGGGTGCGTGGCCGCGACGCGCAGCCGCGCCGCGACGGCGCGCGCTTCGCCCTCTGAATCGACGAGCAGCACCGTGGGCGTCAGGTACCGGCCCATGAGCTTGTCCATCTTTTGGCCCCAGTAGCCCTCGCCCGAGGTCCAGGTGTCGCGCCGGCGCAGGTGCGAAAAATCGTATTCGAGGCTGTCGGCGCCGAAGTGGCGCAGCTCGACGCCCGCGAAGATCGTCAGCGCCGCCGCCGCGACGACGATCCTCCGCGGGCGCGCCACGACCCCGCGCGCGACCGCCGCCATGAAGCGGTGGCGCCGCCGCCGAGGCGCCGCCCCCTCGCGCGGCGAGAGCCGTCCGCCGTCGAGCCAAGCGATGAGCGGCGGCCCGAGCACGAAGGTCGTCACCCAGACGAGCACCATGCCGAGCCCGCCGATGATGCCGAACTGACGGAAGCCACGGAACTGCATGGCGACGAGCGACGCGTAGGCGACCCCCGCCGCGAGCGCCGCGAGCAGCGTGCCGCGGCGGGTGGCGTCGAGCGCGATCACGAGCGCCTCGGAGATGGCCACGCCGCGCCGCCGCTCTTCTACATAGCGGCCAAGCTGGATGATCCCGAAGTTGACCCCGTTTCCGATGATGATCGAGCCCAGGAAGGCCGTGTTCGAGTTCAGCGCCGTGACGCCGAAGGGCGGCAAGCTCGCGAGCGCGAACGCGCACACGGCGCCGACGGCGAGCGGCAGGAACAGCGCGGGCACGCTGCGCCCCCACCCGTAAAAGACGACGAGCGCGAGGACGACAGCGCCGCCGACGAGCCCGAACGACAGCGTGAGATCCTCCACGAGCGCCGCCATCTCTTCGGCGGAGATCGCGACGTCACCCGAGAAGCCGACGCGCAGCGCGGGCCCATAGCGCGCCGGCCCGCCGAGCGCCGCGAGGTCAGCCTTGACGCGCGCGATGAGCGCGTTCGCCTGCGCGGCGCTCGTCGAGAAGCCCCCGACCTCGATGAGCATGAGCGACAGACCGAGCTTGCGGTTCGTGAACCGACTGCCCTCGAGATCGGGGCCGCCGACCTGCGACTGATACTTCTTTTGAATGTCCGAAAAATCGAGCGGGGGCTGGGGCTCCTTGTCGTCGAGCAGCGTTCCCGTCGCCTGGCCGTACTCCCAGTGGATGCGGTCGTCGACGCGACTCCGGATGGCCTGAAGGTCCGGCAGCGCGAGCAGCATCGAGGCGTGGTCCTCGATGAAGGCGCGCTCGCGTTCGAACCCGACGTGCACGCCCGTCATGAGCGCGGGCGGGTACTGACGGACGCGGACCGCGAGATCGTCCAGCAGGCGCTCGGCCGCGCCGACGTCGCCACCAGGGCCCGCGTCGACGACGACGCCGAGGTACTGCAGGCCGGCCATGCGCCGTCGCAGCTCGCCGATCGCCCCGACGCTCGGCGCCTCGCGCGGGAGGAGCTCCTCGACGTCGCTGCGCAGGTTGCGGTAGAGCGACGCCGCGCGGAACGTCGCGGGCACGGCGATGACGAGCGCGACGACCCACAGGAGCCGCCCGCGCCGCAGCGTCCAAGCGACGAAGCGGCGGGTGAGGGGAGATGGCTCTGCGGGCGACAAGGTCAATCGGGGCGGGAGAATAGCCGACGATCCGCCGGACGCCGCCCCTCGATGAACAGGGGCGTCCCGGGCGGGCGGCCGCGGTCATTGTGGTAGGTTCTTGGCCCCATGCGTTTCGTCCCAGATCGCTCCGCTTTCAAGGAGCTGGCTCGGCGTGGTCGTCTCGCTTTCGTGTATCGCGAGGTCGTCGCCGACGCGGACACGCCCGTCTCCGCCTACGCGAAGCTCGGCCGGGGCGCGTATTCGTTCCTGCTCGAGAGCGTCGTCGGCGGCGAGAAGTGGGCGGCCTACAGCTTCGTCGGCGTGCGGCCGCGCGCCGTCGTGCGCGCGCGCGGCGAAGACGTCGAGGTGCTGACGCCCGACGCGGTGACGGGCGAGCTGCGCGTCACCGAGCGCGTCAAGGCCAAGGAGCCCGTGCGCTTCCTCGACACCTACCTCGCCGAGCTGTCGCCCGCCGTCCCGCCGGGGCTGCCGCGCTTCTTCGGCGGCGCCGTCGGGTGGCTCACCTACGACATCGTGCGCAGCTTCGAGCGCCTGCCGAGCACGAAGCCCGACAAGCTCGGCATCCCCGAGCTGTGCTTCGCGATCACCGACACCGTCGTCATCTTCGACAACCTGCGCGGCACGCTCAAGGTCGTGGCCGCCGCCGATGTCGGCGAGGGCGCGGACATCGACAAGGCCTACGACGACGCCTGCGCGCGCATCGACGACATCCTCGCGCGGCTCGCGAAGCCGGCGCCTTCGCTGCGCCCTCTCGATCCCGAGCCGCCGTCTCCGCTGCCCGCGCCCAAGGCGTCGGTCACGCAAGAGGTCTACGAGGCCGGCGTCCGCAAGATTCAGGAGTACATCCTCGCGGGCGACGCCTTCCAGGTCGTGTACTCGCAGCGCTTCGAGCTCCCTCGGGGCGACGTCGACCCCTTCGACGTCTACCGCGCGCTGCGCGTGACGAACCCTTCGCCGTACATGTTCCACCTCGAGTTCCCCGAGGCGATCGTTACAGGCGCCTCCCCAGAAGTCATGGTGAGGATGGAGGCGGGTCAAGTCGAGGTGCGGCCCATCGCGGGCACGGCGCGCCGCGGAGCCACGCCCGAGGAAGACGCCGCGTTCGAAGCGAAGATGCGCAACGACCCGAAGGAGATCGCGGAGCACGTCATGCTCATTGATCTGGGGCGCAACGACGTCGGGCGCGTGAGCACCTCGGGGAGCGTGCGTGTCACCGAGACGATGGTGACCGAGCGCTACTCGCACGTCATGCACTTGGTCTCGAACGTGCGCGGCCAGGTCAAGCCCGGCACGCGCCCCGGCGACGTGCTGCGCGCGTCGTTCCCGGCGGGCACGCTCAGCGGCGCGCCGAAGATTCGCGCCATGGAGATCATCGAGGACGAAGAGCCGTTTCGCCGAAATTTGTATGGCGGCGCCGTGGGCTACATCTCGTACACAGGCAACCTCGACACGGCGATCGCGATCCGCACGCTCGTGACGAAGGGCGACACGATCTACGTGCAGGCGGGCGCGGGCCTCGTCGCCGATAGCCAGCCCGCGGCCGAATACCAAGAGTGCCTCAGCAAGGCGCGCGCCGTGCTGTCCGCCGTCGAGATCGCGCGACGCGCGAGCGGGAAAGGTGTCGTCTAGCCGATGTTGCTCCTCATCGACAACTACGACTCGTTCACCTACAACCTCGCGCAGTATTTCGGCGAGCTCGGTCAGGAGATCCGCGTCGTGCGCAACGACGAGATCGCCTGCGACGACATCGGCAAGCTCGAGCCGACGCACATCGTGATCTCGCCTGGCCCCTGCACGCCGAACGAGGCCGGCATCAGCCTGGAAGTCATCACGAAGTGGGCGGGGAAGATCCCGATCTTCGGCGTGTGCCTCGGCCATCAGTCCATCGGTCAGGCGTTCGGCGGCAAGATCGTGCGCGCCAAACAGGTCATGCACGGCAAGACGTCGAAGATCTTCCACGACGAAAAGGGCGTCTTCGCGGGCCTGCCGAACCCGTTCGAGGCGACGCGCTATCACTCGCTGCTCATCGAGCGGCAGAGCGTGCCCGACTGCCTCGACATCACGGCCAAGACCTGGGACGAGGAGATCATGGCCGTGCGCCACAAGACGCTCGCCGTCGAGGGCGTGCAGTTCCACCCCGAGTCGTTCCTGACCACCGTGGGCAAGGACCTGCTGCGCAACTTCCTCGAGCGGAAGGGGCGGCCGTGACCACGGGGGGTAGACGATGTCGCCGCGGCTGACCCCACCCTTCGGGGCGGAAATCACGAACGTCGGTACGCCGACCGTCTTCGGACTCAAGGAGGCCGTCGCGCGCGTCGTCGACAAGGGCGACCTGTCGGCCGACGAGATGGCGAAGGTCGTCGGGCAGATCATGAACGGGGAGGGGACACCCACCCTCATCGCAGGCCTGCTCGTCGCGCTGCGCATGAAGGGCGAGACCGTGGGCGAGCTCGTCGGCGCCGCGCGCGCCATGCGCGATCGCATGGTGCCCGTGCCGTTCACGGCGCAGAAGCTCGTCGACACCTGCGGCACGGGCGGCGACAACTCGCAGTCGGTCAACATCTCGACGCTCGCGTCGTTCATCGTCGCGGGCTGCGGCGTCGTCGTCGCGAAGCACGGCAACCGCGCGCAGTCTTCGCGCTCGGGCTCGCACGACGTGCTCGAGGCGCTGGGCCTGAACGCCGCGCCCACGCCCGAGCAGGCCGCGCAGTGTCTGCGTGAGGCCAAGCTCGCTTTCCTCTTCGCGCCCGCGCATCACGGCGCGACGAAGCACGTCGCGGGGCCGCGCAAGGAGCTCGGCATCCGCACGATGTTCAACCTGCTCGGGCCGCTTACGAACCCGGCGGGCGCGCGCCTCCACGTCAACGGCGTCTTCGCAAAGGAGCGCTGCGAGCTGCTCGCGCGCGCCCACGGCGTGCTCGGCTCGGAGCGAGCGCTCGTCATCCACGGTGCGGGCGGCCTCGACGAGTTCGCGCCCACGGGCAACACGCACGTCGCCGAGCTCAGCGGCGGCGTCGTCCGCAGCTACGACGTGAGCCCGGGAGACTTCGGCCTGCCGGCGTCCGACCCGATCGGCCTTCTGGGCGGGTCCCCCGAGTTCAACGCCCTCGTCATCAACGAGGTCCTGTACGGCGTGCCCCAGCACGACGCCGTCCGGTCCGTCGCGCTCATGACGGCGGGCGCGGCGCTCTACGTCGCCGGCGAGGCGTCCGACCTGCGCGTCGGCACGCAGCGCGCCGCGACCGCGCTCCAGAGCGGGACCGCGCGCGGCGTCCTGGAGACGCTGCGCCGGATCACGCCGAAGGCTTCGGCGTCGTGAGCGTCTCGTGATTCTGGACGACATCCTCACGCGCACGCGCGCCGACGTCGCCCTTCGCAAGACGGCGCGACCGCTGTCCGAGATCGAAAAGTCCCTCTCGACGAAGGTGAGCGACCGGAGTCTCGCGGCCGCGCTGCGCCCCGCGGACGCGCCCGCGGGCGGCATCACGTGCGTCGCGGAGTTCAAGCGGCGGTCGCCGTCGGCGGGCTGGATCCGCGAGGGCGCGCGGCCCGAGGACATCGCGCGCGCATACGCGGGCGCCGGCGCGGCGGCGCTATCGGTGCTCACCGACGAGCCCTTCTTCGGCGGCACGCTCGCCGACCTGACGACGGCGCGCGCGGCCGTGTCCGTGCCCGTCATGCGCAAGGACTTCATCGTCGACGCGTACCAGCTCGCCGAGGCGCGCGCGGCGGGCGCGGACGCGGCGTTGCTCATCGTCGCGGCGCTCACCGACGCCGAGCTGTCGGCGCTGCTCGCCGTCGCCGCGCTCTACGGGCTCGAGACGCTCGTCGAGGCTCACGACGCCGAAGAGACCTCGCGCGCCGTCCGCGCGGGCGCGCCCATCATCGGCATCAACAACCGCGACCTACGCACGTTCACCGTCGACCGCGAGCTCGCGAGCCGCCTGCGCGCGGACGTCCCACGAGATCGCATCGTCGTCGCCGAGTCGGGCATCCGCGACGCCGCGGACGTCGCGCGCCTGCGCGCCGCGGGCGTCGACGCCATGCTCGTCGGCGAGACGCTCATGCGCGCGCCCGATCCGGCCGAGGCGCTCCGCGCGCTGCTCGCGCCGTCATGACTCGCGTCACCGTCAAGATCTGCGGCCTCACGAGGCCCGAGGACGCGGCCGTCGCCGTCGCCGCGGGCGCCGACGCCATCGGCGTCAACCTGTGGCCTCGGTCGAAGCGTTACGTCGACGACGCCGCGGCGCGCGCCGTGCTCGCGGCCGTGCCGCGGGGCGTTCTCAAAATCGGCGTCTTCGTGAACACGCCCGCGGCCGAGGTCGTAGCGCGCCTCGCGTCGCTCGGCCTCGATCGGGCCCAACTCCACGGCGACGAGACGCCCGAAGCCTTCGCGTCGGTCGACGCGTCCCAGCTCATCCGCGTCGTCCGCGTGCGAGACGAGGCCTCGTTCGCGGCCGCCGAGGGTTGGACCGTGCCGCTGTTCATGTACGACGCGCTCGTCGTCGGCTACGGCGGCGCGGGGGTCACGGCGCCGTGGGCGCTCGTGGAGCGCCTCGGGCGGCGGCCGCTCTGGCTCGCCGGCGGGCTCACGCCGGAAAACGTCGCCGCCGCCATCGTCGCCGTGCGCCCCGACGGCGTCGACGTCGCGAGCGGCGTCGAGAGCGCGCCCGGAAAAAAAGATCCGACGCGGATGCGCGCGTTCATCGATGCGGTGCGCGCCGCGGCCCGCACGCTATAGTCAGGCCACCATGAGCACGTCGTCCAATCCGAGTTTGCCCGCGCGTCCCGGTCGCTTCGGCGAGTTCGGCGGACGCTATGTCGCCGAAACGCTGATCCCCTCGCTCGACGAGCTCACGGCGGCCTGGGCGACGGCGAGCGTCGACCCGAAGTTCTCCGAGGAGTTCCACTGGCGATCCAGCGTGCGTTCCAAGGGGTGCTGGTGGACACGCTGCTGGGGAACGCGATCTCTGTGCAGGTGCGCAGCAGCGACTTGCTCGCGGCGGCGCTGACGGTGACGCTGGCGG
>JBBQJG010000042.1:0-26823 GCA_038325725.1 Polyangia bacterium
TCCGGGCGCCGGTGGTGCCTGGCTTTCTGACCCGCCGCGCGCTCAGGGCTGCCGGCTTTTCTGCGGCTGGTGCCGAGCCGCGGCAGGTGATCGCGTCGTCGCGCCCTCGTTCCCGATCCTCCCTTACGACGACCGGGCCGCCGCGTGGCACGGTCGCGAGCGCGCGCGCCTCGGGCGCGCGGGGAAGACGCCGCCCTTCGTCGACGGGCAAATCGCCGCGATCGCGCACGAGCATGGCCTCACGCTCGTGACGACCAACCAGAAAGACTTCGCTGCGTTTCGAGGCCTGCGCGTCGCCGACTGGACGCGCTGACTCAATCGTCGATCGCCGGGTCGCGGCGCGAGAGCAGCGCGCGCGTGCGCGTGAGGGCATCGGGGAAAGCCTCGATGTGGAAGTGGTTGTTGTGGTCGGTGTTGTCGTCGGCCGTGATGATCTCGCGGAAGGCGCTCGACAAGCGCAACGAGCAGGCGAGCTCGCGCAGCGTGCGGCCCGCGGGGTTCTCCGGCGAGCCGACGCAGGTGACCAGGTCCGCGACGCGCTCCTTCGGCCATTCCCCGACGCCGGGCTCGAAGTCGCGCTGAACGTCGATGACGCGGCCGTCGACCATGCCGAACTGGTGCACGTCGATGGCGAGGCCGTGCGCGTGCTCGGACAGCTTCGAGGACCCGCGGCGCGTGCGGTATTGATAGATGCCCGAGAAGAGCAGGTCGCGGATGCCGGCCAGCTGGAAGATCGGCGCGGCGTCGAGCAGCGCGCGGGCGAGCTCGCAGTCCATGACGGGCATGACGCCGCCCGGCTTGCGCTCGCGCATGACGAGCCGGAGCGGGCCGAGCGCGCTGCCCACGAGGCGCAGCGGCGTGCGCACGCCCTTCGTGGGCCACTCCATGAACGAGACGCCGCGCTCGCGCAGGCCGGCGAGGCACGTCTTGCTCGGCGCCTCGGCGTCCGGATCCGACGGCGGAGCTGGCGGTCCGATCGGCGCAGGCGGTCCCTCCGGTTCGGCGCAAGCCCGCGGCACGGCGACGAGCACGGCAAGCACGACCATGAGACCCACGCCGACGAGGGAGAGCCGCAGGTCCGAAAGCTGTCGCGCGCCGTCGCTCTTCATGGTCGTCCCTGTATCTTAGGTCGCCCATGGCCGCGATCCAGATTCCGACCCCGCGAGATTTCTCTTTCGACCGCACGGTTCGCGGCCACGGCTGGTTCGATTTGGCGCCGTTCGCTTACGATCGCGCGGCCCGGACGTTGACGTTCGGTTACACGCGCGGGGGCGTCGTCGTCTCGGTCGTCGTGCGCGCTGGCGCCCGCGCGCTCGGCGCCACGGTGTCGGCGACCGGCGCGGCGGCGCAGCGAGAGGCGGTCGACGTCGTGCGCTCGGTGTTGAGGCTCGACGAGGATCTCGCGCCCGTGCGCGCGACGCTCGCGGGCGCGCCCGCGCTGCTCGCGTGCGTCGAGGCAGGCGGCGGGCGTCTGCTGCGCGCACCCACGGTGTTCGAGGACGTCGTCAAGATGCTGTGCACGACGAACTGTTCGTGGGGCCTCACGCGCGTCATGGTCGAGCGCCTCGTCACGCGCGGCGGCGCCGCGGGGCCCGACGGCACGCGCGCGTTCCCGACGGCCGAGGCGCTCGCGCGGCGGCCCGTCTCGTTCTTTCGCGACGTCGTGCGCAGCGGCTACCGCGCGCCGTTCTTCAAGGCGCTCGCGACGCGCGTCGCGCGCGGGGAGCTCGAGCTCGAATCGCTGCGCGACCCCGCCACGCCGACCAACGTCGCCCGAGAGCGCCTGAGCTCGATCAAGGGCATCGGCCCCTACGCGACCGACAACCTGCTGCGCCTGCTCGGCCACTACGACCACCTCGGCCTCGATTCGTGGTGCCGCGCCCGCTACCGCAAGCTCTACCCCCGCACGCCCAAGGCCGCCGATCTCGACGCGACGATCGCGCGCCGGTACCGCGCGTATTCGCCGTACCAAGGCCTCGCGATGTGGCTCGACCTCACGAAGACGTGGCACGAAGACGTACCACGAAGACGTCGTGTGACGAGACAGCGGCGTGGCCTGAGCGCTACTCGCGCAGCAGGCCCGCGGGCACGAGCGGGCTCGGCGGGCCCGTGACGACGAGCCACAGCTGGTGCGCGGCGCGCGTGACGCCGATGTGGAACAGGTGGCGCGATTCATCGTCGGCACCGTAGCTCGCGGCGTTGACGTCGAGCATGACGACGTAGTCGAACTCGAGCCCTTTGACCTGGCGGACGTCCGTGACCTCGATGCCCGGACGAAAGGTGAACTCCTGCGCGCGGACCCGACGCAGCGACGGCACCTCGGCGCGGCGGAGGCCGTCGAAGGCGCGGTCCGCCTGCTCGGGGTGACGCGCGAGCAACGCCACCGTGGCGCGCGGCTCGCGCGACAACAGATCGCGCAGCGCCTCGGCGAGGAACGCGACGGCCGCGCCCGCCCCCGGAAAGCGAAACGCCTCGACGGGCGCGCCCGAGCGCGGCGCCTCGGGCGGGAGCGCGTCGGCGAGCGGCCCCATGGCGTCGCGCGCGAGCGCGAGGATCTCGCGCGTCGAACGGTAAGCGATGCGCAGCGGCTCGACGGCGACGTGCGAGAGCGATAGGTGCTCGAGCACGCCGCGCCAGTCACCGAAGCCGTTGTCGAGGAACAACTTCTGCGACGTGTCGCCCGCGAGCGTGATCGACGGCGTCTTGCCGCCCGTGCGCCCGATGAGCACCGACAGCTTGAGCGGCGATAGGTCCTGCGCCTCGTCGACGAACAGGTGCGCGAACGGCTGCTTGACGCCCACGAGCAGCTGGTGCGCGCGCAACAAGAAAGCAACGTCGTCGGCGTCGAGCAGCGGGCGATCGTCCTCGGTGCGCTCGCCGTCGATGCCGATGTCGCCGCGCATGTCCTGATCGTCGTGCCCGCCCGCGAGCGCGTCCTCGATGCGGCGGATCGCCTCGGGCAGATCGGCGTCGACCGTGCGCTGGCCCGGCTTGAGATCGAACGCCGCGACGGCGATGTCCGAGGCGTCGCCCGGCTCGACGCGGCGGATGGTGCGCGTCGACTTCTTCTTGGGCGGCTGTTTCTCGACTGTTTGTTCGCGCGGATCCAAGGCGAGGACCGCCGTCACGCGATCCGACATGTACCGGTGCGCCTCGAGCACGTCGGACTCCGAGATCGGCAACTCGGCGGCGTCGCGGAGCAGCCGCAGGAGGCACGCGCGGTCCGTGAGGAGATCGGCCCACAGATCGACGGCGGCGCGCGCGCCCCGCTTGCCCGTGTGCGCGGCCGCGCGGCGCTCGAGCTCGTGCAGCAGCGCCGGGTGGCTCTTGACCCGCGTGACGTAGGGCGGCGACTCGTCGATTGTGGCGGGCCGCAGCCACGCGACGACGGCCCGGAGCTCGCGCTCGGCCCACTCCGCGAACGTCACGACGCGAACGCCCTGCACGCCCAGCGACGGCAAAACCTCGCCGATGTACGCGGCGAGCGCCGTGCCCATCGTGACGACGACGAGCCGACGCGGCGGGAACTTGTCCGGGAACGTGTACGCGAGGTACGCGAGGCGGTGCAGGCCGACCGTCGTCTTGCCGCTGCCGGCGCCCCCCTGGATGACGACGACGCCCGCGTCGCGCGCCGTGATGAGATCGAACTGGCGCGGGTCGAGCAGCGCCGCGATCTCCGGCAGGTGGCGATCGAGCGCCTGCGCGCCGGCCGGCGCCGCGCCGAGGACGCCGCGGGCACCGGCCTGTGCGCGCGCCCCCTTCCGCTCGCCGCCCGCGAGCGCCCGCACGGGCGCGTCCCGCTCGATCCACTCGGCGCCGCCGCCGCGGACCCAAACGCCGCGAGGGCTCGCGACGCGCGTGAGGCGGCCGCCCTCGATCGTGAGCGTGCGCCGCACGAGCACCTCGCCCTGCACGTCGCGCCCGCCGAAGGTCTCCTCGTAGTCGCTGCCCTCGGCGTACCGATAGAACAGCTGGCTCACGGGCGCGTGGCGCCAGTCGACGACGTTGATGCGGCTGCCGGGGTCGACGAAGGTGGCGCGCCCGATGAACACATCGCGCTCGACGCTCCCGCGCCCCGCGACGTCCTCGCGCAGGCGCAGGCGGCCGAAGTAAGGCGAGGCCGGATCGACGAGCAGCGTCTGCAGATCGGCCCGCGTCGCCGAGACCTGCTGCAGCCGCTCCATCTGCGCGACGAGCTGCGGGACGTCCTCGAGCCGCGCCTCGGAGATCTCGTCGCGCAGCGCGATCAGGTCCGCCGTGGCGTCGGGCTTCGCCACCGCTGGCTCCGCGCCCGCGCGCGCCGCCGCCGTCGCGCGCGCCGCGAGGCTGTGCAGCACGCGCGCGAGCAGGGCTTCTTCTTCGGCGGGAACGTCGTCGGACACAGCGGGTCAGACTAGCGCAACGCCGACCCCTGACGCCATGTCCTTGACTTGTACAGTTTCAGTTTACAAACTGTACATCGTGAGGCGCCCCCGACAGAGCCCGCCGCAGAAAACGACGCCGCGCTGGTCGGTGGCCGAGGCACGCGCCAAGCTGCCGGCGGTCTTCGCGGCGGCGGCGCACGAGCCTCAGGCCGTGTACCGCCACGACACGCCCATCGCCGTCGTCGTCTCGCCCCGCGCCTACGCGGCGCTCGAGAGCGAACGGGCCGGCAGAGAGCGCGAGACCGTCGCCGATGCGTTCGCCGCCCTGCGCGCCCTCGGGACAGGCCGAATCGTTGTTCCCCCGCGACGGAACCGCCGCAACGCCTTCGCGCGCGCGGGACGCTGAGGGCCGATGGCCGAGCCGCGCGTCCTCGTCGACACGAACATCCTTGGTGACCTCTCGCGCCGCGCCCCGAACGCCGGCGTCCTGGCTTGGGCCGCCCGGACGCGCGTCGTGGCCCTCAGCGTCGTGACCGTCGAGGAGGTGACCTACGGCCTTGGCCGCCGCCCCGCCCCGCGGCTCCGGGCTTGGTTCGACGGCTTCCTCGCGCAGAGCTGCGAGGTCCTCGACGTGACGACACCGATCGCGAGCCTCGCGGGCACGCTGCGCGGCCAGTTCGCCGCGCGCGGGCAAGTGAGAGCTCAGGCCGACATGCTGATCGCCGCCACGGCGGCGCACCACGGGCTCGTGCTCGTCACGCGGAACGTGCGCGACTTCGCCGGCTGCGGCGTTTCGCTGCTGAATCCGTTCTCGTGAACGAACGCGGCCGGCTCAGCCGGCTTCTGTCGCGGGTGCGGCGTCGCCCTTGGGGACGGCGTCGGCGAACCGCTGGGCGAAGTGCTCGGCGGGCTTCGCCTTGGCGACGTCGAGCTCGAAGTCGGGCGTGCCGCGCGTGGGCGCCAGTTTGATGAGCAGCTCGTCGATTTCGCGCTTGGACAATCCGCGCTCGAGCAGCGCCTCTTTCGCGAGCGCGCCGCCCGTCGCCTTGAGCCCGCCGCCAACTGGATCGACGGTGACGAGCGCGCGCAGGGCGTCGATCTCCATGCGCGACAACTGGCCGCCGCACACGTCGTAGTCGATCCACGCCTCGTACGAAAGCGGCGCGACGCGCTTGAGCATGCCGGCCATGACGCGCCCGAACTCCTGGATCTCCCACTGGGCGTGGCCGTCCACGCGCAGCGTGAGGAAGTGCAGCAGGTTGTGCAGGTCGATCTTCCAGTACCACTGCGTATACGTCGACAGTGGCAGGTCGATGCGTGCGAGCTCGCGCGCGATCTCGTTGCTCGTCATCCACTCGTAAGACTCGGTGCTGGCGCGGCGGAGGTCGTTCCAGCGGCGCACGGCCTCGGCGTGGATGCCGCCCGCGACGCCCTGCCCGCTGCGGCCCTGGTTGTTCTGCTTGCTCTGCGTCTGTAGCTGGTCGGCTTCGGGCGTGTAGAACAGCATCGGGATCAACGAGTAGCGGCCCGAGTACTCGTTGACGTTCGCCGTGCGGTGGCGAATCCACTGGCGCGCGATGAAGATCGGCATGCAGCAGTGGAACTTCAGCTCGACCATCTCGCTGGGCGTCGTGTGCTTGTGACGACGCAGGTAGCGCAGCAACCCGCGCGTGAGGCTCTGCTTGCGCGTGCCGTAGCCGTAGCTAACGCGCGCGGCGCGCTCGATGCACTCGTCGGTGCCCATGTAGTCGACGAGCGACACGAAGCCGTGGTCGAGCACGGGGAAATAGAGACCGAGGATCTCCTCGGCGGCGGGGCTCGTGGGTCGTCTCGTCTCCGTCACGGCGCGCACGTTAACATGCCATCACGCCGACGGCGTCGGCGACGGGACGTCGTGCTAGTGTCGACCCATGAACGAGCGCGTCCCGCTCGCACTGCTCGTGCCGCTGCGAATCTTCTGGGGGCTCATCCTCGTCCTCGAGGGCTGGGGCAAGCTCAAGGGCGATTGGCTGCACGGCACGCCGCTCCTCGCGACGCTCGAGGGCTGGACGGCCGCCCACAAGACGTACGAGTTCTTCGTGCCCGCCATCCGCTCGGCGACGGCCCACCCGAAGATCTTCGGCACGCTCGTAACGATGGGCGAGCTCATCGTCGGCGCCGCGATGGTGCTGGGCCTGTGCACGCGCGCGGCGTCGATCCTCGGGGCCGCCCTCGTCTTCTCGTTCGCGTTCGGCGGCGGCCAGGGCCCCGTGCCGCCCGGGAACGCGTTGCTCATGGGCTCGGTGTTTCTGCTTTTCATCTGCGCGCCCCCGGGCCGCGTGCTGGGGCTCGACCAGGCGCTGCGCGCCCACCTGCCGCGCTGGATGGCCTGATTCAGGGCCGTCAGGCGAGGATGTCCGTGACGATGCCCTGGCTGTCGCCGAAGGCCGTGACTGAAACCTCGCCGAAGACCCTCTGGATGAACGTCAGGTAGACGTCCGAGAGGCGTCGGTCCGCCGCGAAGTTGAGGTGCTGGTCGACCTTCAACACGCCGCCCCCGCTGCCGACGTAGAGCAGTGGCAGGTTGAAGAGCGAGTGATCCTGAGCGCTGTGCATGCCGCTGCCGAACCAGACGACGGAGTTGTCGAGGACGCTGCGGCCGTCGTCCTCGGGGAGCGCCGCGAGCTTCTGGCAAAGCGCGGCGAGCTTGGAGACGAACCAGAAGTTGATCGTCGCGTAGCCGTTGTTCATGGGGCCCGTTTTCGCGGTGCCTCTGTAGCCGGCGAGAGGGACGGTGCCCGGCGTCGAGCCCGCGTCGGTGAACGTCCGCTCCGTGAGGAAGTCGTAGGAGAAGTCGCTGCGCGCGTCGTCGAGCATGAAGCTGATGACGCGCGTGAGGTCGCACGACAGCGCCATCACCATGAGATCGATCATGACGTTCGCGTGGTCGTCGCGGTTGTAGCCCGCCGGCACGTTCCCAACGGCGATGGACGCGGCGGGGCGCGCGACCGGCCGGCAGTTGGGGACGGGCATCGCGATCGCCTGCGTGCGGGTTTCGAGGTCTCGCACCGAAGTCAGAAACTGGTCGACGCGCACGCGATCGGTGACGCCGAGGCGCGGCCGCAGCGCGCTCGCGTCGGCGAGCACGAAGTCGAGCACGCTCTTGTTCGTGGCGGCGCGCGCGAGCGCCGCCGAATCCGCGAAAGGCGCGTTCGGAGTCCCGGCCCTCACCAAAGCATCGAAGACGGCCTGCGGATCGATCTGTTTGAACATCGGAGAGGTGGGCGAGCGCCACGAGATACCGCCCAAGAACGCGGGCGGCAAATCCTCGGCGTAGGAGTCGAGCGTCGAGAGGCCGAGCTGCAAGGAGGGCAGCGGCGCGATCGATCCCGACAGCTGGTCGGCGATCACCTGATCGACCGACGTCCCGTTCTGCAGGGGCGTTCCCTGGGCGGGCGCGCAGGTGAGGAAGCTGCCGGTCTCGCGCGGGTAGATGGGCTCGACGTTGGCGCGGCCGTAGGCCGTGTTGTCGACGTGGCTGAGCACGGTGACGGAAGCTTTGACCGGCGCGAGAGGCGCCAGGATCGGCGAGAGCTGCCACGCGTTCCCCGCGCCCGTGGTCTTCGGCGTCCAGAACGACGCCGTGCCCAGGGGGAAGTACACCGGCACGAAGCGCTTGCGGGCCACGGCGGCCTGACCGCGCGCCCGGCGCGGCGCGAGCGATTCGAGCCACGGCAGCGCGAGCGCGACGCCGGCCCCGCGCAACAGGTTGCGCCGCGTGAGCTTCGGTTTCATGGGTTGGTTTCTCCTCGCCGGAAGCGAAAGATGTCGTTGACGACGATGAGCTCGAGCAGCGCACGCAGCTTGTGGCCCTGCCCGCTCCACGCCGCGCGAAGGTTCGTCAGGTACGGCTGGTCGCTGGCGGCGAGCGAGCGCCCGAGCGCGTAGGTCATCACCTTCTCGCTCGCGCAGTCGAGGAAACGCGGGTCGCGGGCGACGGCCTCGGCGAAGTCCAGCTCGTTCGCGACCTTGGTGCCGTCGGGCAGCGTGGCGTGCGTGTCGATCGGGGTGCCGTCGCCGTACGACGCTCGGAAGGCGCCGACGGCGTCGAACTCTTCGAGGGCGATCCCCATGGGGTCCGTGAGCCCGTGGCAGGCGGCGCACTTCGGGGTGGCGTCGATCTCGTCGACGGCCTGCCGAAGGGTCCGATCGGGGCCGGGGGGCAAGCTCTCGTCGAAGCCAGGCGGAAACGGCGGCAGCTCGCCGCAAAGGACGTTACGGAGGAGCCAAAGGCCTCGGAATAGGGGCGACGTGCGGTAGGAATACGCCGCCAGCGTGAGCCACCCGGCGAGCCCGACGAACCCCTTGCGCGCGTCGTGCGTATTCTCGACGCGCAGGGGCGCCTCGCCAAGGCCCGTCGTGTCGAAGCCATAGTGACGCGCGAGGCGCGCGTTGACGAAGTTCACGTCGGCGTCGAGGAACTCATCGAACGGGCGATCGCCACGCAGGAACTCGTCAAAGTATAGGTACATCTCCTGCGACATCGCGGCACGCAGCGGCTCGTCGAACGCGGGGAACGCCGTGGGTTCGACCTGGTGGGTCGCGAGGTCGCGCACGCCGAGCCACTGCCCTGCGAAGCTCTCGACGAAGGTCCGCGAGCGCGGGTCGGCGAGCAGGCGATCGACCTGCGCGACGAGCACGACCGGCTGCGACAGCGTGCCGTCAGCGGCGCGCGCGAACAGATCGTCGTCGGGCATCGTGCTCCAAAGCCAGTACGACAAGCGCGACGCGAGCTCGTAGGGCGCGACGGCGTGGGGCACGAGCGACGCCGGGTCGGCGTCGTATTCGATTCGGTACAGGAACTCTACGGATGCCAGCATCGCCTTGACGAACGTCTTGATGGCGCCGTCGAAATCCTTGCCCGCGCTTATCTGCGCCGTTACGAAGGCGACGAAGCGCGCGACCTCGGCCACCGTGAGCGGCCGCCGCAAGGCGCGTTCTCCGAAGGCGCCAACGATGCGCGCCGTGCAGTCCCGGTCCGCAGGCGTCGCGGGGCCACACAGCATGATGCGCGCGCGCAGGCTCGGCGCGGCGAAGACGGCCTCTGCGATGGCGTCGGCGGCGTTGAAGTACTGCTCGTAGCGGGCGTCGCCGATCGTGAGCGCGTCGGCGTTGTTGTCGAAGTCATCCTTTTCGTCGGATATGAACGTCGTCTGCGCGAGCTTGCCCGCGTCCCCCGAGAACCCCACGAACCCGACGAGGTCGCGCATCGTGTTGTCGTACTCGAGGTTGTTGAGGCGGTGGATGCTGACGCGCCCGGGATCGAGCCCCGCGATCGGGCCCGTGCCGGCGTCGGGGGTAGCCGAGGTCGCGTCCGACTTCGCGCCTGTCGTCGACATCGTCGTCCCGGCTACGTCGGTCGCGCCGCCTTCTCGACCCGCGTCACCGCCGGACGGTTGCAGCGCCTGGCGAGAACACGCCCCGAAAGCCAGCGCGGCGAGGAAACCCAACACCGGGCCGGCGCTCTTGGAGAGCCTCATCTCGACCGTCGATCGAAGAAGGGCCGAATGACGGTCTCGACATCCCAACTTGACGCAGCCCGCGCCCGGGTCTATTCCGGGCCCGTGGACGGTTCGAGTCAGGGCGGCAGGGAAAAAAGGGGCGAACGCGGCGGCGACCTCGCGACGCGGCTCGCGCGCCACGGCGACCTCGTCCTCGCGGGCGTCGTCGTCGCGATCGTCGCCATGATGATCGTGCCGCTGCCGACGGTGCTGCTCGATCTCCTGCTCTCGATCAACATCGCCGCCGCCGTCACGCTGTTGCTCGTGTCGCTGTACGTGGCCGACGCGACCCGCATCGCGACCTTCCCGACGCTGCTGCTCATCACGACGCTGTTTCGTCTCGCGCTCGAGGTCTCGGCGACGCGGCTCGTGCTTCTGCGCGCCGACGCGGGCGCGGTCATCCACGCCTTCGGCAACTTCGTCGTCGCCGGCAACCTCGTCGTGGGCGCGGTCATCTTCGTGATCCTGACCATCGTCCAATTCATCGTCATCTCGAAAGGATCCGAGCGCGTCGCCGAGGTCGCGGCACGCTTCACGCTGGACGCCATGCCGGGCAAGCAGATGTCGATCGACGCCGAGCTGCGCGCCGGGCACATCGATCACCTCGAGGCGCGACGCCGCCGCGGCGCCCTCGCGCGCGAGTCGCAGCTCTTCGGCGCCATGGACGGCGCCATGAAGTTCGTCAAGGGCGACGCCGTCGCCGGCATCATCGTCTTGCTCGTCAACGTCGTCGGCGGGCTGGTCATCGGCGTGCTCCAACGCGGCATGGAGCCGGGCGTCGCGGCCCGCACCTACACGATCCTGACGATCGGAGAGGGGCTCGTCGCGCAGATCCCCGCGCTGCTGATCTCGACGGCGGCGGGCATCATCGTGACGCGCGTGGCGTCCGAGGACGAAGGTGGCCAGGGCCTGCTCGGGCGCGACATCGGCCGCCAGGTGCTCGCGCAGCCGAAGGCGCTCGCGATCGCGGCGGCGCTGCTGGGCCTGCTCGCGATCGTGCCCGGCTTGCCCGCGCTGCCGTTTCTCGTCCTCGCGGCGGCGCTTGGCACCGTCGCGTGGCGCCTCCTGCGCGCGCCGGCCGAGGACGCTGCCGGCGACGACGACACCGCGCCGACGGCCGACGGCGCCGCGACGCGCGCCCGCGCCGGTGGGCCCGAAGCGCCGCTGCCGCCGCCCGTGCTGACGCCGATCGCCGTCGAGGTTTCAGCCGAGCTGGGCGCGGCGCTCGGCTCCGCCGATCCGAAGGCCAATGGTCTCTTCTTGTGGGAGACCGTCCCGTTCGTGCGCGAGCGTCTGTTCGCCGAGCTCGGCATTCCGCTGCCCACGGTGCGGCTACGCGCGGGCGTGCCCGGCCTCGCGGGCGGCGCCTATGTGCTGCGCCTCAACGAGGTCCCGCTCGCGCGCGGCGAGGTCGCCCTGCACGACGCGCGCGCGGCGTCCGCCCAGGTCGGCGACGCGATCCTCGCGCTCATGCGCCGCTACGGCCACGAGCTCATCGGCGTGCAGGAGACACAGACGTTGCTCGACAGCCTCGAGCGCACGCACCCCGCCCTCGTGCGCGAGGTCGTGCCCAAGCTCGTGTCGCCGATCCTGCTCGCCGAGGTGCTCCGCCGCCTCGTCGAAGAGGGCATCTCACTGCGCAACCTGCGCGACATCCTGGGCGCGCTCGCCGAGCACGCGCCTCACGAGCGCGATCCCGTCGCGCTCGTCGAGCACGTGCGCGGCGCGCTCCGCCGCACGATCACGTTCCAGCATGCCGGCGGCGGCGTCCTCACGGCGTTCATGCTCGACGCGCTCATCGAAGAGACCATTCGCGAGGCGATCCACCGGACGCCGACCGGCAGCTACCTCGCGCTCGAGCCGCAGCTGTCGCGCGACATCGTGACGGCCGTGAGCCGCGCCGTGGGCCCCGCGGGGACGGGCGCCCCCGGCACCGTGCTGCTCACGAACGCCGAGATCCGCCGCTACGTCCGCCGCCTCGTCGAGACCGAGCACCCCGGCCTGCCCGTGCTGTCGTTCCAAGAGCTCGCGCCCGAAGCGCAGATCCGCCCCGTGGGCCGCATCAGCCTCGGGTAGGCGTGCGCCGGCGTCAGGTTCGTGACGTCTCCCCGGCGCTTCCTTTACGGGGGCCCCGTTCTTGCCGATGGAACCGTTGCCCCGGCGATCTATGCGTCAATCGGACCTCGACCTCTCTTCGCCCGCCCTCGAACCGGCGCCGGTGCTCGCGCGCGGCACGGCGCTGGGTCGCTTCGTCGTCCTCGGCTTGGTCGGTCGCGGCGCCATGGGTGAGGTCTACGGCGCCTACGATCCCGAGCTCGACCGCAAGATCGCCATCAAGTTGCTGCGGCCGCGCGCGGGCGGCGCGGGCGATGGCGCCGACAGCCGCACGCGCCTCATGCGCGAGGCCCAGGCGACGGCGAAGGTCTCGCACCCGAACGTCGTCGTCGTCTTCGACGCCGGCACCTTCGGCGAGCGCGTCTTCATCGCCATGGAGTTCGTCGAGGGCCACACGCTGCGCTTCTGGCTCCAGGTCCAAGAGCGCACGTGGCACGAGATCCTCGACGTCTTCCTCGCCGCCGGACGCGGCCTCGCCGCCGCCCACGACAAGGCGCTCGTCCACCGCGACTTCAAGCCCGACAACGTCATGATCGCGGCGCACGGCGGCCAGGTCCGCGTCATGGACTTCGGCCTCGCGCGCATGGCGCTCGAGCCCGCCGCCGTTGAGGAGCCGTCGTTCGACTTCGACGCGACGATGGAGCTCGGCGCCGGGCTCAGCCTCGTCGCCGCGCCCAACGCGACGCCGTCTCCGACGACGATCTTCCGCGACAAGATCACGGCGACGGGCGCCGTGCTCGGCACGCCCGCGTACATGTCGCCCGAGCAGTTTCGCAGCCAGCCCGCCGACGCGCGCTCGGATCAGTTCAGCTTCTGCGTCGCGCTGTACGAAGCGCTCTACGGGCAGCGGCCGTTCACGGGCAAGACGCTGCAAGAGCTCGCCGCCAACGTCGTCGGCGGAAACGTCGCTGCGCCGCGCGCGGCGCGGGGCGTGCCCGCGTGGGTGCTCGAAGTCCTGGGCCGCGGGCTGCGCGCGGAGCCCGCGCAGCGCTTCGCCTCGATGAACGACCTGCTCACGGAGCTCGACCGCCGCGCCGGCACGGGCCGCAAGGGGTTCGCGACGGGCGCCGCCGCGAAGCTCGCGGGCGTCTGGGAGGCGCCCATCGGCGGCGATTCCGTCCACACGCCCGGAAAAGAGCGCATGCGCGAGGCGTTTCTCGCGACGGGCAAACCGTACGCCGCGGCCGTCTTCGCGGGCGCGTCCGCCGTGCTCGATCGGTACGCACAGCGCTGGACCGAGCTCTACGTCGAAGTTTGCGAGGCGACGCACGTGCTCGGCGAGCAGTCGGCCGAGATCCTCGACCTGCGCATGGCGTGCCTCGGGGAAGGCCTCGACGATCTGAAGGCGCTGTGCCGGCTCTTTCGCGCGCCGACAGGCGCGGTCGTCGAGAACGCCGTCAGCGCCGCGAACGCGCTCGGCACGCTCGAGCGGTGTCAAGACATCAAGCTGTTGCGCGCCGTCGTGCGCTTGCCCGACGATCCCGCGAAGCGTGCCGCCGTCGAGGCGTTCCGCGCGCGGCTCGTCGACGCGCGTGCCCTCGCGCGCGTCGGCCGCACCGCGGACGGTCTCGCCGTCGGCGGTCCCCTCGTCGACGAAGCGCGCCACCTCGGGCACCCCGCGACGCTGGCCGAGGTCCTCCTCCTCGACGGCATGATGCGGGCCGAAATCGGGGGCGAGGCCTCCAAGCCGCTCGAGGAGGCCGTCTGGATCGCCCAGGTCGCGCGCCACGAAGAGGTCGCCGCCGAAGCGGCCGCGCGCTTGGTCTTCGCCGTCGGCTACCTGCAGGCGCGCTTCGACGTCGGCGAGATCTGGAGCCGGCTCGCCGAGGCGAGCCTCGTGCGCATGGGCGGACATGACGCCATCTGGGCCTGGTACTACGACTCCCGCAGCTGCATGCGACAGCAGCAGGGGCGCCTCGCGGAGGCCATCGAGGATGCGCACCTCGCCGTGGCCGCGAAGGAACGCGCGTTCGGCCCCGACTCCGCCGATCTCGCCGTCAGCATCCTCAACGTCGCGAACCACAAAGCCTACGGCGTGGACTTCGAAGGCGCGCTCGAGATGAACCAGCGCGCCCTCGACATCCTCACGGCGACGATGGGGCGCGATCACCCTCGCACGGCGCTCGCGACGGCCAATCACGCCCAGTTCCTCGCCAGGCTAGGGCGCTTCGAAGAAGCGATGCCGTTCGCCGCGGAGGCGCTCGAGGTGTGGCGGACCTCGACCGATCCGGGCGGCCTCCTCGTGACCTACCCCATGCGGACGTTGGGGCTCTGCTACTACGGCCTCGGCCGCTTCGACGAGGCAGTGACCGAGCTCGAACGCGCGCTGGCCCTTCGGGAGGCGAACCGTCTGCCGCCGCTTCGGCTGGCGGAGCTGCGCTACCCGTTGGCGCGAGCCGTCTTCGCGCGCGGCGGTGAGACCGTGCGCGCCCTCGCGCTCGCTCGGCAGGCCCTCGGCGAATACGCGCAGGTCGCGAGCACGCCCGTCGTCGCGCGCGATCGCGCCGAGCTCGAGGCCTGGCTCGCCGCGCATGGAGCCACGGCGTAGGACGACATGCGCCAATCCGACTTCGATGTCTCTTCGCCCGCGCTCGAGCCCGCGCCCGTGCTCGCGCGCGGCACGGCGCTGGGGCGCTTCGTCGTCCTGGGGTTGATCGGCCGCGGCGCCATGGGCGAGGTGTACGGCGCCTACGACCCCGAGCTCGATCGCAAGATCGCCATCAAGCTCCTGCGACCGCGCGCCGGGGGCGCGGGCGACGGAGGCGACAACCGCACGCGCCTCATGCGCGAGGCCCAGGCGACGGCGAAGGTCTCGCACCCCAACGTCGTCGTCGTCTTCGATGCCGGCACCTTCGGCGAGCGCGTGTTCATCGCGATGGAGTTCGTCGAGGGCCACACGCTGCGCTTCTGGCTCCAAGTCCAAGAGCGCACGTGGCACGAGATCCTCGACGCCTTCCTCGCCGCCGGACGCGGCCTCGCCGCCGCGCACGACAAGGGCCTCGTCCACCGCGACTTCAAGCCCGACAACGTCATGGTGATGGCCCAAGGCGGCCAGGTCCGCGTCATGGACTTCGGCCTCGCGCGCATGGCGCTCGAGCACGTGGCCCCCGAGGAGCCGGCCGTCGACTTCGACTCGACGATGGAGCTCAGCACGGGCCTCAGTCTCGCCACGGCTCCCACGGCGACGGCATCGCCCACGACGATCTTCCGCGACAAGATCACGAGGACGGGCGCCGTGCTCGGCACGCCCGCGTACATGTCGCCCGAACAGTTTCGCAGCCAGCCCGCCGACGCGCGCTCGGATCAGTTCAGCTTCTGCGTCGCGCTGTACGAGGCGCTTTACGGGCAGCGCCCGTTCACGGGGCGCTCGTTGCAGGAGCTCGCCGACAACGTCGTCGGCGGCAAGCTCGGCAAGCCGGGCCCGTCGCGCCGCGTGCCCGCGTGGGTGCTCGAGGTCTTGGGGCGCGGGCTGCGCGCCGAGCCCGCGCAGCGCTTCCCTTCGATGAACGACCTGCTCACGGAGCTCGATCGCCGCGCCGGCACGGGTCGCAAGGGCTTTGCGACCGGCGCCGCCGCGAAGCTCGCCGGCGTCTGGGAAGCGCCGGTGGGCGGCGACCCCGTCTCCACGGCCGGCAAGGAGCGTATGCGCGAAGCCTTCCTCGCGACAGGCAAGCCGTACGCCGCGGCCGTCTTCGCGAGCGCGAGCGCCTTGCTCGATCGTTACGCGCAGCGGTGGACGGAGCTCTACGTCGAGGTCTGCGAGGCGACGCACGTCCGCGGAGAGCAATCGGCCGAGACCCTGGATCTGCGGATGGCGTGCCTCGACGAGGGCCTCGACGATCTGAAGGCGCTGTGCCGCCTCTTCGGCGTGCCGACAGCTGACGTCGTCGAGAATGCGGTCCGAGCGGCCAATGCGCTCGGCACGCTCGAGCGCTGTCAGGACCTCAAGCTCTTGCGCGCTGTCGTGCGCTTGCCGGACGATCCCGTGAAGCGCGCCGCCGTCGAAGCGTTCCGCGCGCGTCTCGTCGAAGCGCGAGCTCTTTCGCGCGTCGGCCGGGCCCTCGACGGGTTGGCGTCGGTGTCTCCGCTCGTCGAGGAGGCGCGCCAGCTCGCTCACGCGCCGACGTTGGCCGAGGTCCTACTCCTGTGGGGATGGCTGCAGTACGAGGCCACGATGGATGCGACCGCGACGATGGAGGAGGCGGTCTGGATCGCTGAGGTCGCGCGACATGACGAGGTCGCGGCGGAGGCGGCCGCGCTTTTGGTCTTCTTCACGGGCTACCTCAAGGCGCGCTTCGACGTCGGCGAGATCTGGAGTCGGCACGCCGAGGCGATCCTTCGCCGGATGGGCGGCCACGACCTCGCTTGGGGCTGGTACTACGACAGCCGCGGGAGCATGCGCCAACAGCAGGGACGGATCGCCGAGGCCATCGAGGACGCCCGTCTCGCCGTTGCGGCGAAGGAACGGGTGCTCGGTCCCGAATCCGCCGAGATCGGCCAAAGCCTCATGAACCTGGCCAACAACATGGCCTACGGCTCTGACTTGGCCCAAGCGCTCGAAGTCAACGAACGAGCCTCCGAGATCCTCACGAAGACGCTCGGTAGCGACCACCCGCGCAGCGTCATGGCCAACTCCAATCGGGCGCAGTTTCTGTGTCGTCTGGGCCGGTTCGGAGATGCCATCGAGATCGCTCGGGGCTCAGTCGGCTGGTTCGAGCGAGAGACGAAACCGGGCAGCGCGGCGGTGACCTACCCGATGAGAACGTTGGGCCTCTGCTATTTGGGCACCGCTCGGTTCGAAGAGGCGATCGCCGTCCTCGAGCCCGCATTGGTCATCCGCGAGGCCAACCACCTGCCACCGCTGCGACTGGCCGAGCTTCGCGCCCCGTTGGCTCGCGCCGTCTTCGACCGCGATCCCAATCGAGGGCTCACCCTCGGGCGACAGGCGCTCGGCGAATACGAGCAAGCCTCGAGGACGCCCCTCGTCGATCAGGATCGCGCCGAACTCGAACGTTGGTTGGAAGCGAACGCGTCGCCCGGGCTGACGCCGAAGCGCAAACCCGCGGCCCAGACCCCAACGAAAAAGATCGCGAAGCAGACGACGAAGCAGACACCTTCTCCGTCGCGCAAGCCCTCGCCCGCCGGCCGCGGCCAGCGTCAGCGCAAGACGCCGAGACGCGCGTAGCTCTCGTCGCGATCGCGGCGCAGGTCGCGAAGCACGGCGTCGAGCGCGGCGGCGCCCCGCTCGTTCACCGTCTCGAAGTTGCGGCGCGTGACGTCGTCGGACACGGCGGGATCCTCGCCCGTCACGCGGCGGAGCGCCGTCGTGCGCACGAACTGCAGCGTCGGGTCGGGCGTGCGGCGCACGAACGAGACGAGCTGCGGCGGCGTCGTGAACGACACGGGCGCCGCCGGATGAAACGCCGCGAGGAAGAACGAAGGCGCGGGCGGCGACGTCGCGGCGTCGGGCCGGCGCGCGTGGTCGGCGCGCCGCACGCGCTCGGCGAAGGCGTCGAAGGCGGGCGCCGTCGTCGCGAGCCGGGGAAAAATCAGCAGGCCGATCGAGAGCGCCGGGTCAGCCTCGAGCTCGTCGAGGAACGGCAGCGCATCTTGGGGCGTGGGCGTCTCGGCGAGCAGCACGCGCTGGCGGACGTGCCCGTCCGAAAACGCCTTCTCCGCCCACGGGCAGAGGTTCCACGCGAGCACGACCTCCTCGACGTAGCGCGTGTTGAGGCGCAGCGCCTCGGCGACGAGCTTCGCGTCGGCTGCGTCGGCGTCGGCCGGCACGACGCTCAGCCCGTGACGCCGGGCGCGGGCTTGTCGCCCGATTCGACGAACGCGCCCATGTGGCGGAACTTGCGGTAGCGATCGGCACGCAGCTCTTCACCCGACATCATGAGCAGCTCGGCGAGGTGCCGCCGAAGCGCGTCGCCCAGGTTCCGCGCCGTGAGGTCGTGGTCGCGGTGCGCGCCACCCGTCGCCTCGGGCACGACGTCGTCGACGACGCCCAGGCGCACGAGATCCGTCGACGTCATCTTCATGGCCTCGGCCGCCTCGGGCTTCTTGCTGTCGTCGCGCCACAGGATCGACGCGCAGCCCTCCGGCGAGATCACCGAGTACGTCGCGTACTCGAGCATGAGGATGCGGTTCGCGACGCCGAGCGCGAGCGCGCCGCCCGAGCCGCCCTCGCCGATGACGGCGCAGACGATCGGCACGGGCAGCCCCGCCATGACCTCGAGGTTTTTCGCGATGGCCTCGGCCTGCCCCCGCTCCTCGGCGTCGATGCCGGGCCAGGCGCCCTGCGTGTCGATGAGGCAGATGATGGGCCGCCGCGTGCGCCCCGCGAGCTCCATGAGGCGCTGCGCCTTGCGATAGCCCTCGGGCCGCGGCTGACCGAAGTTGCGCAGCACCTTTTCTTTCGTGCTGCGTCCCTTCTGATGCCCCACGACGAGCACGGGCGTGCCGTCGAACGCGCCGAAGCCGGCGATGATGGCCGGGTCGTCGGCGAAGCGGCGATCGCCGTGCAGCTCGAGGAAGCCGGGGAACAGACGATCGATGTAGTCCTGGGTGTAAGGACGCGCAGGGTGCCGCGACAGCTGGACCTTCTGCCAGGGCGTGAGGTCGGCGAAGATCTCCTTTTGCAGCTCGCGCGCGCGCTCTTCGAGCAGCGCGATCTGCGGACGCAGCTCGGAGGCGCCGCCGCTCGCGCGCACGAGCGCCTCGATCTTCCGTTCGAGGTCGATGACGGGACGTTCGAAGTCCAGAGCGGGGACGTCGGGAGCGGTCGCGTGGGCGGAGTCAGCCATGGGGAAGGGCCATCATACTAGCGCAGCCAGGGCCGAAACGATGCGCGCCGCGAACTCTTCGCGCTCCGCGTCGCTGGCGTAGGGTTGGCGGGGCCAAAAGAAACCGCGCAGACCGTCCTTGCGCCGCCGCGGGATGACGTGAACGTGCAGGTGCGGCACGCTCTGCGAGACCTTGTTGTTGAGCGCCACGAAGGCGCCGTGGGCGTCCAACCCCGTCTCGACGGCGCGCGCGAGGCGCTGAGCTGTTGCGAAGAGCGGCGCGAGCCCGTCGGCAGGCAGCTCAGAAAAGTTGGCGACGTGCGCGCGCGGCACGACGAGCACGTGGCCCTTGAACAGCGGGCTGCGGTCGAGGAACGCCACCGTGTCGCCCTGACGCGCGACGAACGTCGCCGGGATCTTGCCGGCGATGATCGCGCAGAACACGCAGTCGCCGCGGGCCTCGGCGGCGCGGCGCGCGTCCTCGGCCCGCTCGTCGTGCTCCGGGTCCTCGACGTCGCTCACGACAGGCGCAGCTCCACGGGCACGGCGCGCACGAGCTCGGCGAGATCGGCGAGCGGCGCGGACGGCAAGCGCGCGGCCGCGGCCTCCTTGCGAAACCAAGTCCGCTGCCGGCGCGCGTAGGCGACCGTCGCCGCGAGCGTGTCGGCGATCGCCTCGGCCCGCGTGCAGGTGCCATCGAGCAGCGCGCCGACCTGCGCGTAGCCGAGCGCCTGCAGCGGGCGCAGCGCGGGGCCGTAGCCCGCCACGCGCAGCGCGCGCACCTCGTCCTCGAGGCCCGACGCGAACATCTTCCCGAGGCGCTCCTCGATCGAACGCCGCAGCGCGGGCAGCGGCGGGTCGAGGACGACGACGTGCGCGGCTACGGCCTCGGGCGGCGCCGCCTGGCTGCGCAGCGCCGAGATCGGCACGCCCGTCTGCTCGTACACCTCGAGGCCGCGGCTGATGCGCACGAGATCGCGGCGGCCGATCTTGGCGGCCGTGACGGCGTCGACGCCCGCGAGGCGATCGTGCAGCGCCTCGACGCCGAGGCGCTCGGCCTCTTCTCGGTGGCGCGCGCGAATGGCGTCATCGGAAGGCGGCGCCGCGAAGAACCCGGTCGTGAGCGCGCGGAAGTACAGGCCCGTGCCGCCGACGACGATGGGCACGCGCCCGCGCAGGCGGATGTTGCGGATCGCGACGCGCGCGAGCGCCGCCCAGCGCGCCGCGTGGAACGCCTCGGACGGCGCGACGAGATCGAGCAGGTGGTGCGGGATCTCGCGGCGCTCGTTCCTCGAGGGCTTCGCCGTGCCGATGTCCATGCCCAGGTAGACCTGCTGCGAATCGCAGCAGACGATCTCGCCGCGCAGCTTGCGCGCGAGCTCGAGCCCGAGCGCGCTCTTGCCCGAAGCCGTCGGTCCGAGAACAGCGACGAAGCGCAGCGACGTCACGTCTGCTGTCATCACACGCGCCCGAACCGCCGCTCGATCTCGGCGAGCGGCAAGCGAAGCATGACGGGGCGCCCGTGCGGGCAGTGCGACCGCAGATCCACCTCGTCGAGCTGCGCGAGCAAACCGACGGCCTCGCTGCGCCCGAGCACGTCGCCCGCGCGCACGACGCTGTGACACGCCATCGTCGCGAGCACGTGATCGATGCCCTCGAGGGTGTCGGAGGTGGGGTCGCCCTCGGCGAGCTGACCGAGGACCTCGCGCACGAGCGGCTTCGGGTCGGCGTCCTTGAGCAGCTCGGGCACGGCCGACAAACGCACCGTGCGCGGCCCCGTGCGATGCACCTCGAAGCCGAGCGCCGCAATTGTCTCCAGGCCGCGCCCCTCGACGACGGCGGCGGAAGCCTCGTCGACCTCGATGGGCAGCGGGAAGAGCAGGCGCTGGCGGCGCACCTCGCGCCGGCCGTGCGCGGCGACGAGGCGCGCGTAGGCGACGCGCTCGTGAGCCGCGTGTTGGTCGATCAAGATGAGACCGCCCAGGTCACGCTGTTCGCCCGCGGCCTCGCACACGAGGTACGTCCGGTGCAGCTGGCCGATGTACGTGAGCCCGGCGAAGAACGGCGCGGGACCCGAGGCCCCAAACGCCGCGACGCCCTCGCCGTCCGCCGTGCTCGTCGATGCGCCGCCGAGCGCGCTGTCGGTGACGCCCGCGTCGCGCGCGCGCAGCGGCAACACCGCCTGCGTCGACGCGATGGGGGTCCACGCGCCGGCGCCCGTCGGCGCGCGCTCGCCGCGCGTGGGCGGCAGCGTGAAGGCGCGCATCGGCTGCGCGCGCGAAGCCGCGACGTTCGCCGTCGCCTCCTCGAGCCAGGGTGCGCGCGCGAGCGCCGCCGCGAGCACGTGCCGCACGGCCGCGTACACCTCCTGCGGGCGCGCGAAGCGCACCTCGAGCTTCTGCGGGTGCACGTTGACGTCGAGGTCGCCGCCCGGCACGTCGACGAAAATGGCCGCGAGCGGGTAACGCCCCTTTTCGAGCAGCGTCCCGTAGGCCTGCGCCGCCGCGTGCAGCAGCGACCGATCGCGCACGGCGCGCCCTCCGACGAACAGGTACGTGCTCCGCGCCGTCGTCGTCGCCGCGTCGGGCTCGGCGAGGAACGCGCGCACCCGATTTCCGTTCTCTTCGCCGCGCGCCTCGTGCAGCGCGCCCGCGCCCCGCCGCGCGAGCGCCGCGCGCACGCGCTCGGCGAGATCGCGGTGCGGCGGCAGGTCGAGCCGCACGCCCCCCTTCACCTTCAACCTCAGATGCACGTCGGGGTGCGCGATGCCGAGGCGCAGGACGGCCTCGTAGATGTTCGCCTCCTCCGTGCTCTCCGACTTGAGGAACTTCGAGCGTGCCGGCGTGTTGAAGAAGAGATCGCGCACCTCGATCTGCGTCCCGAGCGGCACGCCCGCCGCGCGCGCGTCCGTCTCGACGCCCGCCTCGATCGTGAGGCGAAAGCCGTCGGTCGCGGCCGCGTCCCCATCGCGCGCGCGCGACAGCAGCGTCAACCGCGACACGGCGGCGATCGACGGCAGCGCCTCCCCGCGGAACCCGAACGTCGTCAGCGCCCACAGGTCATCGGCGGCCTCGATCTTCGAGGTCGCGTGCCGGCGCAGCGCGAGCCGGGCATCATCTGGCAGCAACCCGATGCCGTCGTCGACGATGCGGATGAGCCGCCGCCCTCCCCCCTCGATCTCGATGTCGATGCGCCGGGCGCCCGCGTCGAGCGCGTTCTCGACGAGCTCCTTGACGACCGACGCCGGCCGCTCGACGACCTCGCCCGCCGCGATCTGGTCCGCGAGCGCCGGCGGCAGCACCCGGATGGGCCGGCGCGCGGGGCTTTGCGCCGCCGCTGGGAGCGCGCCGCCTCCCTCCACGCCTTGACCCGACATCGCTTTGCAGACTAGGAAGGTTGCCCGTCCGAATCAACGCTTACGTGGGCCCGGGACCAGGCGTTGACACACGCGCGCGGCCGGACTATAAACCCCCGCTTTCACGAGTTTTTCCTGCGCGACGTTCGCCGCCGTTTTGTTTCGCTGTTTCAAAGGAGCCGCTTCTTCATGTCTCTCAAAATGGGCCTGATTGGCCGCAAAATCGGAATGACCCAGGTTTTCCACGAGGACGGGACCGCCCTGGGCGTCACCGCCGTCTCCGTCGGCCCCTGCGTCGTCGTCGGCCAGCGCACTCAGGAAAAGCACGGCTACGCCGCCGTTCAGCTCGGCTTCGAGGAGAAGCCCGTGCGCCTCTTGTCGCGCCCCGAGTCGGGCATCTTCAAGAAGGCCGGCATCGAGAAGCCCCTCCGCTTCCTGCGTGAGGTCCGCCTCGAGTCGAAGGATGTCGCCCAGTACGAGGTCGGCAAGGTCCTCAAGGCCGGCGAGATCTTCAAGGTCGGCGACGTCGTCGACGTCGTGGGCACGAGCAAGGGCAAGGGCTACCAGGGCGTCATGAAGCGGCACCGCATGAAGGGTGACTCGGCGACGCACGGTACCCACGAATTCTTCCGCCACGGCGGCTCGATCGGCTGCCGCCTCACCCCGGGCCGCACGTTCAAGGGCAAGCGCATGTCGGGCCTCATGGGCAACGTCAAGAAGACGTCGTCCGACCTCGTCGTCGTCCAGATCCTCGACGAGCAGAACGTCGTGCTCGTGAAGGGCGCCGTCCCCGGCGGCCCGAACGGTCTCGTCCTCATCAAGGGCAGCGTCAAGGACGTCAAGAAGTACGTCGTGCCGCGCCAGATCAAAGAGGTCGAGTCGAAGAACCCGATGAAGGCGTCCAAGAAGGGCGCGGCGTCGGCCGCCAAGAAGTAGTCCCCTTCCGTTGAGCGCGCGCGGCCTTCGGGCGGCGCGCGCCAGCTCAATTCAGGGAGCCTCCCTCCCGTGTCCAAGCTCGGCGATCCTCGACACCGGCACGACGCGTTCTTCAAGCGCGCGCGCGAGGAAGGCTTCGCCGCGCGCTCGGTCTACAAGCTCGAGGAGATCGACAAGCGCCTGCGCTTGCTGCGCCCCGGGACCCGCGTGCTCGATCTCGGGTGCCGGCCCGGCTCGTGGATGCAGTACGCGCGCAAAGCCGTCGGCGCGCACGGCAGCGTCGTCGGCATCGACCGCGACCCGATGGACGCCGTCATCCCGGGCGCGCGCGTCTTGCACGGCGACATCTACGCGACGACCGACGCCGAGCTGCTCGGGGAACTCAAAGCGTTCGACGTTGTCCTATCGGACATGGCCCCCGACACGACCGGCGTGCGCGCCACGGATCAGGCGCGGTCCGCGGCGCTCTTCGAAGCAGCGCTCGCGTGCGCCGAACGCCTGCTGGCGCCGACGGGCGCTTTCGTCGGCAAGCTCTTCCAGGGGCCGGACATGGAAGGTCTGCGCAAGCGAATGGCTACGCGCTTCAGTGAAGTGAAGGTGCTCAAGCCCGAAAGCTCGCGCGCGCAGAGCATCGAAATCTACCTGGCCGGCAAGGGGTTCCGGTGACGCCGGCGGCGCTGCCGCTGCTGCTCCTGGCCGTCACAACCACCGTCCCTCGGCCACCCACGCAGCAAATCACCGTCGAGGTGCGCGGCCCGCTCGCGCTCGTCGAGGTGTCGCGGCCGCTCACGGCGGAGAACGTGCGCGGCGGGGAGCTCCTGCTCGACGTCGCGCTGCCCGAGCGCGCCGCGCTCGTCGACGTGAAGGTGCGCGAAGGACAGGGAGCCGGGCCCAGGTGGCGCCCGTTAGAGATCGCCGCCGCGAAGACGGCGACGGAGACCTACCTCGCCCGCCTGCGCGCGCGCGGCTTCGCCCCCGCGGCCGAACCCTACGACGACGCGACGACCTGGCGGCTGCGCGTCGCGGGCGAGCCCCACGCGGCCGTCGAGGTGCGCGTGCGCTTCTCGCTGCTCGTCGACCTCGTGAACGGGCGGCGACGAATCCAACTGCCCGGCTCGACGGAACGGCTGCCCATGCCCGCCGACGTGCGCGTCTCGGCGCGCGGCGCCGTCGATCTCCAGATCGCGGGCGCCGCCGCGCGGACCGGCGCGACCACGCGCGTGCCGGCGCGGAGCGCCTGGGAGATCTCGTGGACTGTTCCGACGTCGCGACCCGCGGAGCGACCGACGATCACCGCAGAGAGGGCCGAGGCAGGAGGAGACGTCACGCTCTCGGCGACGGCGATCGACGCGCACCCGGGACGCGACCACGGTCCCCCGAGCGAGGTCCTCTTCGTGATCGATCGATCGCGCAGCGTCGGTGTCGCGGGCGCCGCCGCCGAGCGGGACCTCGCCCACGCGCTGCTCGACCTCCTGCCGCCGTCGACCCGCTTCGATGCGCTGTTCTTCGACCAGACCCGCAAGCGCCTGTTCCCCGCGAGCCGAACCGCGACGCGTGAGGCGCTCGCCGCGATCGACGCCGAGCTGCTGCCCGACCACCTCGAGAACGGAACGGATCTGCTGGCCGCGCTGCGCGAGGCCGGTGAGCTCCTGCGACGCGAGGCGGCCGGGCCGTCCCAGCGGGTGCTCCTCGCGCTCGTGACGGATGGGGCCCTACCGGCGGGCGTCGCGGCGACGGCCCTCGACGAGGCGCTCGGCGCGATGCCGGGCGGCAGCCTGCAACTCGGCGTCTGGATCGTCCGCCCCGTCGATGACGAGGCCGCGCCCGAGGACTCCGTGAAGGTGCTGCGCGACCTCGTCGCCTCGCGCGGGGGCGTCGTGCGCGAGCTGCGAGCGAACCAGCTCGCCGACGCGCTTCCTGCCGCGCTGGCCGCGCTCGCCGTGGGAGGTGACGTCGCGAACCTCACCGCGCAAGACGGCAGCTCGTCGAAGATCCTCGCATCGAGCCTCGCGCCCGGGGCTCGCTGGCGAGGGTTCGGCGCTGGGTCGCGGAAGGCCCTACACGAGGGGCTCACCGCGAAGGTGGGCGCCACCGAGCTGCGCGCGGTCCCGCGCACGGTTCGCGTCGAGCGCGCCTGGCTCGCGCCGCACATCCAGACCGCGCAGGCGCCGTCCCCTCTCCTGCTCGCGACCGACACGCTCGTCGCGCTCGTCGAGCCCGTGAGCCATCCCGTGGTGGCCGAGCCCGCCGCGCCGAGGGGCTCGCTCGATCGCACGGTCGTGCGCAACACCCTCGCCCTCGCCTACTTGCCGCGCGCGCGGGCGTGCTACCTGAGCCGGTCGGGCGCGACGCCCGCCCAGCGCGATCTCGCGGGGCGCGTGCGCCTCGACATCGATCTCGCGCGTGGGGAAGTCGGACGCGTCGTCGTCGTGTCGTCGACCCTCGCGAGCCCGAGCGTCGAGTCATGCCTGCGCGAAGGCGCGCTCGCGCTCGACGTGCCCCGGGCGCTGCGCAATGATTTTCCCGTGACGGCCCGCCTCAACCTCGTGTTCCGCCCGCGCACGCCCGAGAAAGCGACGACCGCGGACGAGCGAGCGCTGGGCGAGCAGATCGATCTAATCATCGAGGACCTGCACCGCGCGCAGCCGCCCGCCAGCACCCAATCGCCCGCGCCGGACCGATCCATGATACCCACGCGCTAGGAAACGCCGCCATGGACGACACGAAAGCTGCAGACGCCGAGCCCTCCTTCGATCCGACGCGCCGGCGCCTCTGCGCCGACGGCGCGTGCGTCGGCGTCCTCGGTGACGACGGCCGCTGCCGCGCGTGCGGCCGCACCGAGGCGCAGGCCGCCGCCGGCGAGGACAGCGTCGTCATGGACGACGCGAGCGACGGCGCGCCAGCCGAAGGTGGTGCCGCCCCCTCTGACAACGGCTTCGATTCGAAGCGCCGCCTGTGCGACGACGGCGCGTGCGTCGGCGTCATCGGCGACGACGGCGCGTGCCGCGTCTGCGGCCGTCGCGCACAATAGCCGCCATGGCCCCCGGCACCGTTGCGATCATCGGCGCCTCGAGCGCACCTGGGAAGTACGGCAACAAGGCCGTGCGCGCGTACCTGCGCCAAGGCTGGACCGTCTATCCCGTGCACCCGACCGAGTCGACGATCGAGGGCCTGCGTGTGTATCCGTCGATCGCGGCGATCCCGGGTCCCGTCGACCGCGCGTCGCTCTACCTGCCGCCCCACGTCGGCATCGGCGTGCTCGAAGGCATCAAGGCCAAGGGCGTCAAGGAGCTCTACGTGAATCCCGGCGCCGAAAGCGACGAGCTCTTCGCCGAAGCCGAGCGCCTCGGCCTCGAACCGATCTTCGCCTGCTCGATCGTCGAGATCGGCGAGCGGCCCTAAACCAAAACCGCATGGCTCGCCCCCTCGTTCGCGTGAGCACATCCCTGCTCCTCCTGCTGGGAGTCACGGCGGCGGCGTCCCGCGCCGAGGCCTACGTGCAGTACCGCGGCTCGAACGGCGTCCCGTGGTCGTGGCCCGGCACGACGTGCCTGCCGGTCGTCGCCTATCCGCACGCCTTCACGCGCATGCCCATCGAAGAGGTCTCGGCGGCCGCCATGAACGCCGCCGCGGCGTGGAGCGCGGGACAGACTTCGTGCACGTACCTGGGGCTTTCGATGACGTTGTCGGACGAGCCGGGCCCCGTCGCCATCCCCGTGGCCGAGGGC
>JBBQJG010000043.1:0-25992 GCA_038325725.1 Polyangia bacterium
GTCGAGCTGCTGCGCCTTCGCGCCACCGTGCGCGAGACGCACCTCGCCGACGCGTCGGGCGCCCTCGACGAATATCTGCGCAGCTTCGCGCTCGCTCCCGACGCGCCCGCGACGCGCGACGAGATCTTGCGCCTCGCGCGCGTCACGAACCGCTGGGAGGAGGCCCTCAAGGTCCAGGGCCAGCTCTTCGCGATGGCGGAGGAGCTCCCCGAGAAGCTCACGATCGCGCGGAACGCCGCCGCACTCGTCGAGCACGAGGTCAAGGATCTCGTCCGCGCCTTCCGGGCCTACCTGAACGCGTTCCGGCTGGCCCCCGACGACGACGAGATCATCGGGCACCTGTGGCGTCTCGCCGCGCAGATCGGTCGCTACGCCGGAGCGCCCGCCGTCGAAGCGGCCACCCCGGCTGACGTCGACGTCGATGTCGACGACGACGCCGTCGAGAGCGCGACGGACGTCTCCGAGGCCGCCGCCGAAGACGCGGACGCCGCCGACACCGAAGGCGACGACGCCGTCGACGCCAAGGCCGAGGCGGCCGCCGAAGACGACGCCGCAGAGGACGCCACTCCGACCGAGGGCGCCGAAGAGGATCTCGAGCTGTCCGAGGAGGATCTCGACGAGGACCTCGGCGACGACGACGGCATCGAGGCCGTGGCGCCGCCGCCCGTTGCCACGCTCGCGCCGCCGCCGACGCCCGCCGACTCGCGGCGCGCCGGCCCCGCCGCGTCGCTCTACGCGACGCCATGGGAGGAGCTCGCCGCCGCCTACGAGGCCTTGCCCGCCGAAGACGCCGACGAGCGTCGCGTGTACCTCCTCAAGGTCGCCGACGTGTGGGAGCGTGGCGCGCACGACGTCGAGCGCACGCTCGAAGCCCTCGACCGCGCCTTCCGCCTCGACACCGAGGACGCGCAGGTGCGCGCCGAGCTCGAGCGCATCGGCACCGCCTATCAGGAGAAGGACGGCGGCGGGTATTGGGATCGCATAGCCGCGATCTATCTAGGCGCCGTCGACGAGTTCGGCGCCATCGAGAAGACGGTGGCGTTGCACCACGACGTCGCCGCCATCCGCGAGCGGCTCGGCCAGCGCGAAAAAGCCGAGGAGCTCTACCGCGCGATCCTCAAGCTCAAGTCGGACGACGTGATCGCGCTCGGGCGCGTCGAGGAGTTCGCGCGTCACGACGAGCGCTGGGGCGAGCTGGCCGACGTCCTCGATCGGCGCACGGGCGCCGGCGCCGAGGCGCTCCCGCACGGCACCGAGCGACGCACGAAGATGCGCGAGCTCGCGGCTCTGTATGAAGAGCGGCTCGAGAAGCCCTACGAGGCCGTCGACACGCTCGAGGGCTACGTCGGCGAGGCCACCCTCGACGAGCGCGCGAGCGAATCGGCCGCCGCCTCGGACGAGACGCTCGAGGCGCTCACGGCGCTCGAGCGTCTGTATTCGCGCGTGGGCATGTGGGCCAAGGTCGTCGAGAGCCTGCAGCGCCACGCCGACCTCACGAAGGACCCGGCGCGCGCGCGCGAGCTGCGACGCCGCGTCGCCGACGTCTACGTCACCGAGCTCAAACAGCCCGACCGCGCCATCGAATCGTACGAGGCGCTCCTCGCGCAGTCGCCCGACGACGCCGAGGCGCTCGCCGCGCTCGACAAGCTGCAGGAGTCTCACGGTCGCTTCGAAGACCTGCAAGAGACGCTCGGCCGGCGCGCCGCGCTCACGCGCGGGGACGCCCGCATCGAGCTCGTGCGTCGACGGGCGCGCATCCTCGAGGACAAGCTCTCGAACCCCGAGGCCGCCGCGGCCGCGCTGCGCGAGCTCGGCGCCGACGCCGTGAGAGACGACGAGCTCATGGGCGTCATGCTGCGCAACCTGCGCCGCGCGGGCCTCGCTCACGAGGCGGCGCGCGTGCTCCAGCAGCGGATCGAGATCGAGCGCGAGTCCGGCAGCGGCATCGAGGAGCGGCGCCGTGTCTCCGAGCTCTCGCTCGAGCTGTCGCTCCTGCGGCTCGACGATCTCAACGATCCCGAGGCGGCGCGCGCCGAGATCGAGTCGGCGCTCAAGTCCTCGCCCGAGAACCCCGCGGCCCTGGCGGCGCTGTCGCGTCTACATCTCAAGGCCAACGACTTTCAAGCCTACGCCGAGGCGCGCGTGCGCGAGGCGCGCGCGTTGCGGGGCAAGCCCGGCGCCGTTTCCGCTCTGCTCGACGCGGGCCGCGTCTACCGCGAGCAACTCGCCCTGCCCGAGCACGCGCGGACGTGCTTCGAGGAAGCGCTCGCCGAGGATTCGGCGAACCCCGAGGCGCTGCGCGCGCTCGCGGCCCTGCTCGCCGCCGAAGGGCACTGGGACGAGGCAAAGCAGATGCTCGAACGGCAGCTCGCCGCGACGGGCGACCCCGAGACGCGCGCCGCCGCGCTCACCGACTTGGCGCGCGCGACGTTCGAAGCCACGGGCGACGTCGCGGCCGCGCAGCAGCACCTCGACGAGGCGCTCACGCTCGCGCCCGACCATCTGCCCGCCGTGCTCGCGATCGCCGACATCCACTACAAGGAAGGCCAGTGGGAGCTCGCTGAGAAGCGGCTCGCCGAAGCGGCGCGCAAGCTGCGCGCGCACCCGCAGCAGGCGGCGCGTCTGTATCAGCGCCTCGCCGACGTCCACGAGAAGCTTGGCAAGCTCGAGGAGGCCTACCGTCAGCTCGTCGAAGCGGACCGCATGAGCCCCGGCCAGCTCCTGCTCAAGCTGTCGCTCGGCGAGAACCGGTTCCGCGCGGGCAAGTGGCGCGAGGCCGCGCTGCACCTCGCGGGGCTCGCCGATCACCCGGACGCCGCGCAGTACGCCGATGAGGTCGCCGACGCGCTCGCGCACGCCGCGCAGGCCGAGATGAAGCTCCGCCGCCCCGAAAAGACGATCGCGTTGTACGAATCGGCACTCACGCTGCGGCCCGCGCACCGCCCGTCGTTGCGTGCGCTCGCCGACCTCGCGCTCGAGCGCGGCGAGCGCGCCAAGGCGACGACCTATCTGCGTCGCATGGCCGAAACGACGACAGACCTCCCCGAGCGCGCGCGTCTGTTCGAGCAACTCGGCGATCTGGCGCTCGAGGCGGGAGAGGACGCCCTGGCGCTCAAGGCCTACGGCGACGCGCTCAAGGCCGAGGGGCCGCCGCGCGAAGAGCATCTCGGGCTGCTCGAGAAGATCCTCGAGCTCCAGCGCAAGCGTGGCGACGCCGAGGACGCCGCGCGCACATCGTCGCTGCTCATTGATCTGGTGCGCGATCCGAAGGAGCGCGCGCTGCGCCGACGCGATGCCGCGCTCCTGATGTCCGAGCGCGGAAGCCCGAAGGAGGCCGCCGCGCTGCTCGAGCAGGCGCTCGCCGAGGATCCGTCCGACGAGGGCGCGCTCGCCGCGCTCTGCGCGCTACCCGACAAGGCGGCCGACAAGAAGGTGCTCAAGGCGCGCCTCGCGCGGACATTGCCGACGTTGCCGCCGCTGGACGCCGACGCCGACGCCCCGACACGCGCGCGACGCGCGAGCCTCTGGGAGCGACAGGGCCAACTCCAGCGCAGGAAGGATCCCGACGCGGCGATCGCGTCCTTGGAGCAGGCCGTTGCCCTCGACCCTGACGGCGTCGTCGCGCGCGAGGCCCTCGTCGGCCTGTACGGCGACAAGCCGCATTACGCCGACGCCGCCGCGGAAATCCACCGGCGTCTGCTCGCCGCCGACGTCACGCGCACCGATTCCCTGCGCGCCCTCGCGGCGCTGTACTCCCGCCGTGGGCTCGTCGATCGCGCGCGCTGCTGCATCGACGTGCTCGCGCTCCTCGGCGAAGCGACGCGCGAGGAGCTCGCGTACCTCGAGGCGCACCCGACGCCGGCGCTCAAGGCCGACGACCCATACGCCGCCGTGCTCGACGAGCAGGATCGCAAAGAGCACCTCGCGGCGCCCGAGACGCTGCGCATGGCCGAGATCTTCTCGTCGCTGTGGGAGGGCGCGCCCGGCCTCGTCGGCCAACACGTCGAGGACTTCGGCGTTTCGGCGCAGGACAAGGTCTCGCCGATCTCCGACCTCGACCTCGGCAAGATCTACGGACAGGTCGCCAAGGCGCTCGGCAACAAGAAGACGGCGCTCTACCTGCGGCCGGGCGGCGCGGCCGCGCCAGGCGCCGAGGACGTGACGCTCGTCGTGCAGGCGCCGCCCGCGCTCGTCGTCGGTGGTCACCTGAGCGCCGGCGCCTCCGCGGCGGAGGTCCGCTTCACGCTCGCGCGCGGCCTCGAGCTGTCGCGCCCCGAGTACATCCTCGCGGCGGGCGTGCGCCCCAAACAGTTCGCGCAGCTCTTCGGCAACGTCCTCAAGGCCTTTCATCCGCGCCACGCGCGGCGACGCGCTTCGACCGACGGCGCGAACGGTGACGCTGCGACCGACCTCAAGAAGAACGTGCCCTACAAGATCTCGAAGCGGCTCGTCGAGCTGTTCCAAGAGCTCGGCACGACGTCATGGAGCTCCGTGCGCTGGCGGTCGGTCGTGTACGCGACGGGCAACCGCGCCGGACTCGTGCTCTCGGGCGATCTCGCGACGGCGGCGCGCCTCGTCGCGGGGCAGAACGGCCACGCGGGGTTGCCCGCGCCCGCGAGCGCCGACGAGCTGCGCACCCTTGCGCGCACGAGCGAGCCGCTCCGCGAGCTCCTGCGCTTCGCGATCAGCGAAGACTACTTCGTGCTCCGCGAGAAGGTCGGCACGGCGATCGCGAGCGCCGCCGCGGCCTGAAGTCCTCTCAGGCGCGAACGTCGTCGCGTCGAACGTCGTCGCCTCGTACGTCGTCACGTCGAACGTCGTCGCCTCGAACGTCGTCGCCTCGAACGTCGTCGCCTCGACCGTCGTCGCCTCGACCGTCGTCGCCTCGTACGTCGTCGCCCGAAGAAAAGATCTTCTAGCGTCCGGCGCGGCGCACGGCGGTCGCTCGCGCCACGTTCGCGACGACCAGCGGCGCGAGCCCGATGCCGTCGAGCGTCCGCGTCCGCGTGGGCGTCGGCAGGCCCATGATTCTTCGCGGAAGCGGCGTCGCGTCGGCGACGACGCGCTGAGGCGGCGCGCTCGGCGTGCCGTCGGACAGCGCGCGCCACGGCACGGACATCTGCTCGACGCGCGCGAGCAGCGCGTTGACGTCGTTCTGGAAAGCGACGTCCCCCCGCAGGTCACCTTCAGGCGTCAGCGCCCGCCGCACGTCGCTGGACGCCAAGATCTCGATCTTCAGTCCCATGCCGGTCGTCATTCTGTCTCTCCCCGCCTCCGCCCTCGTATCGGCCAAGCTAGGCATTTGTTTTCTTAGAGGGCTCAATCTGGTCCGTGCTTCCTCGAATTGCCAGCGTCCGGTTGAATGCGACGCGCCTCCCCATCGACCGCGCTCGTCTCGGGCTTGAGTCCCACCGCATCCTGCGGGAATCCGCGTGACGCGCGCGTGAAGATACGGAAAAAGCGGCGCGGCGACGAAACGTTATTGATTCGTCAACTGGCCTACGAAAACTCTGTGACGAGTAACGGCGAGGCGGCCGTCACGTTCTTGGCGCTCAACGTCTGAGCGCGTCGATCCACGTCGCCAACTCGGGCGGCCACGGGCTCTCGAACGACAGCGGTTCGCCCGTGCGCGGGTGAGCGAAGCCGAGCCGCGTCGCGTGCAGCGCCATGCGCGGTGGGCGCGGCGAGAACGGCGCGCCGCCGTAACGCGGATCACCGAGCACGGGATGACCCTGGGCGAGCGCGTGCAACCGAATCTGGTGCGTGCGCCCCGTCTCGAGGCGACAACGAATCCACGTCGCGCGCGCGCCCAGGCGCTCTTCGATCGCGACGTGCGTGACGGCGCGGCGGCCACCCACCTCGCGCTCGATCGTCTTGACGGCGTCGGGGAAGGCGCCGGCGACGACGGCGAGGTAGGCGCGATCGAGATCGTGCGCGACGAAGCGCTCCGACAGCGCGCGGTTCGCGTCGTCGGTCTTGGCGAACACGAGCAGTCCGCTCGTCTCGAGATCGATGCGATGCACGACGAAGACCGGCGCGCCGCCGGGCCGGCGCGCGAGCAGGCCCGCCAGGTTGCCGCGATCGCTTTCCGGCGTGGGCGCCGTCAACAGACCCGACGGCTTGTCGACGACGACGAGGTCGTCGTCTTCATAGACGACGGCGAAGGGAGGCAGGCGCGCGTCATCGGTCGTGCGCGCGTCACGCCCCAGCTTTGGCGTCGCGCGCTCGAACGCGCCGCCGAGGTTCGCGGCGATCTTTTCGCCCACGTAAACGGCGCGTCCTGCGATCTTGACGCGCTGGCCGTCGATGAAGACCCCGCCGATGTCGAGCAAGAGCCGCGCGCGGCGGCGCGAGAGGCCGGGCACGCGGGACGCGAGGACCTGATCGAGTCGCAGCCCCACGTCGGCTTCGCTGACGGTGAAGGTCACACGGTTCGCGTCCGAGGGCATGGCGGCGCCGAAGCTAGCACGCGCGGCGCGCGCCCTTGACGACCCCGCGGTCTCGGCCGACATTCGCCCGACATGGCGACGGCGACAGCGGCGACGGCGGGGCCCGGAGACAAGAACCTCCGCATGATCATCTTCGCGTCGAGCCTGGGGACGCTGTTCGAATGGTACGATTTCTACCTCTACGGCACGCTCGCGATCTTCTTCGGTGACCTCTTCTTCCCGAAGACGAACGGCAACGCCGGGCTGCTCGCGAGCCTCGCGACCTTCGGCGCCGGCTTTGTCGTCCGCCCGCTCGGCGCCTTGGTCTTCGGTCGCATCGGCGATCTCGTGGGCCGCAAGTACACCTTCCTCGTGACGATCGTGACGATGGGCCTCTCGACGGCGCTCATCGGCTTCCTCCCGACCTACGCGCAGGTCGGACTCCTCGCGCCCGTGCTGCTCGTGGCGCTGCGCCTGCTGCAGGGGCTCGCGCTCGGCGGTGAGTACGGCGGCGCCGCGACCTACGTCGCCGAGCACGTCCCCGACGATCGCCGCGGCTACTACACGAGCTTCATCCAGACGACGGCGACGCTCGGCTTCTTCCTCTCGCTGGGCGTCATCGCCGCGACGCGCGCGCACTACGGCACCGACGGTTTCAAGGCCTTCGGGTGGCGCGTGCCTTTCGGGCTGTCGATCGCCCTCGTCGGCGTGTCGCTCTACATCCGCCTCAAGCTCGCCGAGTCGCCGCTCTTCGCGAAGCTCAAGAGCGAGGGGCGCGTCTCGAAGAGCCCGCTCAAGGAGAGCTTCGGCAACCCGCGCAACCGACGCTTCGTGCTGATCGCGCTCTTCGGCGCGACGGCGGGCCAGGCCGTCGTCTGGTATACGGGCCAGTTCTACGCGCTGACGTTCTTGCAAAAGTCGCTCAACCTCGACTGGCCTCTCGCTTACGGCGCCGTCGCCGTCGCGCTCGCCCTCGGCACGCCGCTTTTTGTCTATTTCGGCCGCCTCTCCGATCGCATCGGCCGCAAGAAGATCATGCTCGCCGGTTGCCTGCTCGGCGCGCTCACGTACGTGCCTCTTTTCATGGGGCTGCGCCAGGTCGTCAACCCGACGCTCGCGCCGAAGGTCCTCTCGCTGTCGGCGGGAGCGTTCGCCGGTACCGTGGCGCTCCTGACGATCCAAATGGTGTACGTCGCCATGGTCTACGGACCCATCGCCGCGTTCCTCGTCGAGCTCTTCCCGACGTCGATCCGCTACACGTCGATGTCGCTGCCCTACCACATCGGCAACGGGGTCTTCGGCGGTTGCCTGCCGCTCATCGCGACGGCTCTGACGGGCTCGGCGTGGGCCAAGGCGACCTTCGGCGACGGCGCGATGTACGCGGGCCTCATCTACCCGATCTCGGTGGCGCTGCTCACCGTGGTCGTGGGCGGCCTCTTCATCCGCGAGACCCAGCACCACAAGATCGACACCTAGCCGACGAGCCGGACGCCTTCGTCGTACAGGGCGCCGCCTTCGCCGAGGTCGGTCGTGCGGGCGCGGATGAGGGCGTTGG
Source organism: Polyangia bacterium (assembly GCA_038325725.1). Lineage (GTDB taxonomy): Bacteria > Myxococcota_A > Polyangia > Fen-1088 > Fen-1088 > DASZFV01. Next base: position 7,984 of record JBBQJG010000043.1, read on the forward strand.
CGGCGCGGCCGTCGCGCAGGTGGCCGCCCTTTGGCACGAGGGCGAGGTCGCGGCGCTGGCGCGGGTCGCAGCGGACGCGAACCTGCATCTCACCGATCGCCGATTGCAAGCGGCCGAAGGCGCCGTCGGTGAGTCCGGCCGCGGCGGCGACGTCGGGGTGCACCGTGCAAACGGCGGGGCCGTCGAGGCGCGCCGACCACTGCGAGGACTGCGCGCGATCGGTCGAGAGCGACAGCAGCGCGAGGGGGAACTCGGACGGGCGTTTCGCTTCGGGCGGCGCCTCGGTGAGCAGTTGCACACGCCCCGTCGCCGTTGGCACGCGGCCGTCGGAAAACAGCACCTCGGCAGCGAGCGGGTTCTTGACGACGCCAGCCTCGAGCGCGTCGACGCTCACGCCGCGCGCCGCGGCCGCGCCGCTGATGAGCCGGGCCTTCCACTGCCGCGGCGTGCCCGCGAGCGCGTCGCCCAGGCCGACGCGCGCCGCGAGCCCTTGAATGATCTCGAGATCGCTGCGGACGCCCTCGGGCGGCGCGACGACGGGCCGGGCGACGCCGAGGTGGTGGTGGCCGTACGAGCCGACGAGATCGTCGGCCTCGAGCAGCGTCGTCGTCGGCAGCACGAGGTGCGCGAGGCGCGCCGTGTCCGTGAGGAACGAATCGACGACGACGACCAGCTCGCGCGTACGCAGCGCCTCCGCCGTCGTCTCGGACTCCGGCAACATGGCGACCGGATTGCCAGCGGTGATCCAAACGGCGCGCACGGGCGGGTCGCGCGCGTCGAGGACGTCGCGTCCGAACAGCGGTTCACAGATCGTGCGCGGCGCCGCTGCCTGACCGCGGATGAACGACGTGTCGAAGGCCCCGCGGCGACGGAAATAGAAAGAAACGCCGCCGCCGCGCACGCCCAGGTTCCCCGACAGCGCCGACAGCGCGTCGAGCGCGCGCACGATCGCGCCGCCGTTCCCGCGCCGGCCCATGCCCCACCCCACGAGGATCGCCGTCGGACCGGCGGCGAGCCGCGCCGCGAGGTCCTCGGCGGCGGCGACGGGCACGTCGGCGTCCGCGCACCAGTCCGCGACGGGGCGAGACTCAGCGAGCGCCGTGAACTCCGGGAGGTTGTCGCAACCGATGCCGCCGTCGCGCGCGACCGCGCCGCGCGCCAGCAGCACGCGCGCGACCGCCATCGCGAGCGCGAAGTCGCCGCCCGGCCGCGGCTGCCAGTACTGCTCGCACAGCTCGGCCGTGCGGTGGTGGACGGGGTCGACGAGCGCGAGGCGCGCGCCGCGTGCGCGTGCGTCGTTGAGCACCGGGATCGCGTGCGGGCTCGAGACGAAGACGTTCTTGCCCCACAGCAGGATGTTGCGCGCGTTCAGCAGATCGAAAAGATCGTGGCTGTCGCAAGCGCCGAAGTCGGCCTCCTGTGCCGCTTCCCCCGCGCCCGAACAGATGTCGCCGCGCTTGATCGTCACGGGACCGTAGAGCTCGAAGAACCAGTCCGAGAGCATCTTGAGCATCCCGAGCGAGCCGCCGCTCCGGTAGTGGAAGATCGCCGCGGGGCCCGACTCGCGGCGGATCGTACCGAGCCGCTCGGCCACGAAGTCGAGCGCATCGTCCCACGAGATCGGCCGGTGGACGCCGTCCGCGCCGCGCAGCAAGGGCGTCGTGAGGCGCTCGGGTGAGTCCTGCACCGGAAGGAAGTGATTCGTCCGCCAACACAGGAACCCCTGCGTCACGGGGTGGTCGGGATCGCCCGCGAGCCGCACGACCCGCCCGTCTTCGACGGTGGCGATGATCGAGCACGCATCCGGGCAATCGCGGTTGCAGGTTGTCTTGCGTGTTTCCACTCGTACCGGCGGCGGCGGCGCCATGCTTCGAACGCTACCACGCGTGGGTGCGACGCCACCGCTCGGCAACCGCCGACGACGTTCACGCTGCACAGCTTGTGCAACCGTCGCGCTTGATGCGCGAAAAAGCCGCGCGCCCGGGGTCTACGGGAACCAAAACTGAGGCGTAAATCCGCGCCTTCCGCGTTGGAACGCCGCATGCATTTGTCGCAGCTCACCTTGATGAAATCGTTGCAATCGATGAAATCGCGCGAGCCTGTCGACCTGTTCACGCAGGCCGCGCTCGCGGCCACGCTCGCCGCCCCCGCGCGCGCGTTCTCGGCCGGCAGCGGCGAGCCCGCGACCGTGGTGACGCTGCCGAGCCGCCTGCGGGTCGCCGCGCGGCAGTCCACGCAGAGCGGCGCCGGCGGCGATTTCTTCGAGGTGTTCCAGCACGACGACGGACGCGTCTCGGTCGTCGTCGCCGATGTGTGCGGCAACGGGCTCATCGCCGCCGGGTTCGCCACCGAGGTCCGCCCCGCCCTGCACTGCGCGCTCGCGTGCGGACACTCGCCCGGTCGGTTGCTCGCGGCCCTCAACGACGGGCTCACGGGACAAGGCGGACGCGATCGCTTCGTCACGGCCGTCGCCGTGCGCATCGACGCGCGGCTTCGCACCGCCGAGGTCGCCTGCGCCGGCCACCTGGGTCCGTTCGTGCGACGCGCGGGGGGCTTCGCGGAGGCGACCAACGAAGCGACGGGCGTCCCGCTCGGTCTCCTGCCGGGCGAGACCTACGTCGAGACGACCCTCGAGCTCGACCCGGGCGACGCGCTCGTCCTCGTCACCGATGGCATCACCGATCCGCTGTCGAACGACGACGATCCGCTCGGCTCCGAAGGTTTCATCCAGCGCCTCGAGGCGCTCTCCATCGCGGGGGACCGCGCGGCGCACGCCGCCGCGCGGCTGTGTCACGCGCTGCTCGACGACGGCAACCCGCGGCGCGACGACGCGACGGTGCTCGTCCTGCAGCTGCCAGGGCGCGAGCTCCTGTCGATCGCCGCCTAGTACTCATGCCGGCGAGCCGCGGTGCTGACGCGCGCGGCCGGGCTGTTCCTTGACTTAGCGGGCCCCGTCCCGCACCCTGTGTCCAACTTCGGAACGAATTTGTCCTGCCCCCGCACTTGGATGCGGTGTGCGTCAGGGACCGGTCGGCGGCGCAGCTGTCTCACTTGGTTTCGCACGGACAGCCCCGAATCAACCACCGACCGAGCCGCTCTCTCGACGCACGCGAGCGGCGCCCCGAAAGGACATCCGTTCTCTATGCAATCGTTCCAGACCCTTGGTCTCAGCGACCCGCTTCAGCGCGCCATCACGGCCGCCGGCTACGAAACGCCCACGCCGATTCAGTCCGAGGCGATCCCTCACTTGCTCGCCGGCCGCGACGTGCTCGGCTGCGCGCAGACCGGCACCGGCAAGACGGCGGCGTTCGCGCTCCCGATCCTCGATCGCCTCGCGCGCGCGACGCGCAGGCCCGGCGCGCGCGGACCGCGCGCTCTCGTGCTGACGCCCACGCGTGAGCTCGCGCTGCAGATCAACGAAGGTTTCGCGACCTATGGTCGCCATGTCGCGCCGAAGTGCGCCGTCGTCTTCGGCGGCGTCGGACAAGCCCCGCAGGTCGAGGCGTTCCGCCGCAACACCGACATCATCGTCGCGACGCCTGGGCGCCTCCTCGATCTCATGCAGCAGCGCCACGCGCCGCTCGACGCCGTCGAGATGCTCGTCCTCGACGAGGCCGATCGCATGCTCGACATGGGCTTCATCGAGCCCATCCGCCGCATCATCGCCGCGCTGCCGCGCCAGCGTCAGAACCTCATGTTCTCGGCGACGATGCCCGACGAGATCCAGAAGCTCGCCAACAAGATCCTCGTCGATCCCGTGAAGGTCGCCGTCGCGCCCGTCTCGTCGACGGCCGAGAAGGTGCGCCAGTGGGTGCTCTTCGTCGATCGCGGTCACAAGCGCGCGCTCCTCAAAGAGGTGCTCAAGGATCCGGCGATGTCGCGCGTCCTCGTCTTTACGCGCACGAAGCACGGCGCCAACAAGGTCGCCGAGGAGCTCGACCGCCTCGGCGTCGGCGCCGCGGCGATCCACGGCAACAAGTCCCAGAACGCGCGCCAGCGCGCCCTCGACGCCTTCAAGGGCGGCCGCGTGCGCGTGCTCGTCGCGACCGACATCGCCGCGCGCGGCATCGACGTCGACGGCGTCACCCACGTCATCAACTTCGAGATCCCCGACGAGCCGGAGAGCTACGTGCACCGCATCGGCCGCACGGCGCGCGCGGGCGCCTCGGGCGTCGCGCTGTCGTTCTGCGACGCCGAGGAGCGCGGCTCGCTCCGCGACATCGAGCGCCTCATCCGCGCCGAGGTCCCGGTCGTCTCGGACCACCCGTTCGCGGGCATGGTCGCGCCCCTGTCCGACAGCAGCGGCGCCCCCCGCGGGAGCCACGGCGCCCGGGGCCGGTTCGGCCGCAACAGCCGCGGCGGCGGCGGCGGCGGTGGCGGTCGCCGCTTCGGCGGCGGACGCCCCTCCTAGAAACGCCTCCTAGAAACGCCTCAGAGAAAACCCCTCTGAGAAACGACGATCGCTAGGCAGCAGCCCGGCCTCGGCCCTACTCTACGGCCCGAGGCCGCTCGCTGGTGCCCGCTTCCCTCGTCGTTCTTCTTCTGCTCGCCGCCGACCCGGCGGCGGGCGTACGAGCGCCTGCCCCGGCGCTCGCGGCGGACGCGCGCGCGCGGCTCGTCTACACGCCCGAGCCCGAGCCTGGCGCCTGCCCGACTGCCGACGAGTTCCGCGCGGCCGTGAACGCGCGCGCCGGGCGCGAGCTGTTCGGCGAGCCGGCGACGGTGACGATCGACGTCTCGCTCCGCCACGACGGTGAGGGCCACATCGCGCTCGTCGATCTTCCCGACGCCGATCGAACGAAGCGCGCGGCGCGCGAGCTGCGCTCTGAAACCAGCTGCGCCGACGTCGCGTCCGCGGCGGCGCTCGTCGTTAGCCTCGCGCTCGATCCGACGTCGATCCTGCGCGCGCCCGCGCCGCCGCCACCTCCGCTCATCGCGGCGCCGCCCTCGGCCATTCCGCGCAAGCGGTTCGCGCTCGGCGCGGGGCCACGCGGCGCCTGGGGCGTCACGCCTTCGTTCACGGCGGGGCTCGCGGTCTCGGCCCTCGTGCGCGCCGAACGCGCGTCGCTCGGCCTCGAGCTCGCCGGCTTCGCGCCCGGCGACGTGAAGTTCGCCACGGGCACCGTGTCCGTCCTGCCCCTCGCTCTCGCCGCCGTTCCGTGCCGCACGTGGATCCACTGGGAGGCCTGCGGCGTGGCTTCGCTCGTCGCGCTTCGCGGCGTCCGCTCCGGCTTCGCCGAAGATTTCTCAGCGTGGCGGGTCATGGCCGGCGCGGGCGCGCGCGGCGGCTACGGTCAGGACGTCGGCCCCGCGCGGCTGCGGGCCTTCGTCGAGGGAGACATGTTCCTACCTCGCACGACGTTTCTCGTGGGCAATGCCGCGGCTTCGGCAACACGCGGCGTCAGCTTCCTGGCGGGCATCGACATCCTGTTTTTTTTAGAGTGAGAAAGTCTGGATTGGATGCCCAATAATGAGATGGACGTGGGAAGGCCGGAAACACCCGCGGCATCGCCGATGGAGGATCGCGAGGCATTCCGCGCCATCTACGACCGCGATTTCGACTACGTGTGGCACAGCCTGAGACGGCTGGGCATCCCGGCCCGAGATCTGCCCGACGTGACTCATGACGTTTTTCTCAAGCTACACAAGAGCCTCGCGAACTACGACACGAGCCGCCCGTTTCGGCCGTGGTTGTTCGGCGTGCTCTTTCGCGTGGCCTCCGACCACCAGCACCTCGGTCGCAACGCGCGCGAAGTGCTCGACGACATGCCGAGCGACGTCTACGACCCAGCGCCCGGCCCCGAGCAGCGCGTGGGCGACCACGAAGAGTGGACGATCGTCGATCGCGCGCTCGCCGCGATGGACCTCCCTCACCGCGTGGTGCTCGTGATGCACGACTTCTCCGGACACTCCGCGCAGGACGTCGCGCACGAGCTCTCGATTCCCGTCAAGACGGTGTACTCGCGCCTCCGCACGGCGCGCGCGCGCTTCGTGCTGACGGCAAACCAGATGCAACAACTCAAGCTCCTCAAAGAGGACGTGACGCCGTGACGTCGTTCGATCCCCCCACGATGTCGCCCGCGCTGCGCGCGCTCATCGACGCCGACAATCAGCGCCCCGGGCCGTCGGACTCTGTGCGCCGGGGTGTGTACGCCGCCGTCGGCGTGAGCTTGGGGCTCGCACCCGTCGCCGTCATCGCCGTCGCGGAGCTCCTCGGGGGCTCGGCGGGCGCTGCGACCACCACAGCCGCGGCCGGCGCGACTGCGGCCGGCGCGACTGCGGCCGGCTCGACGGCGGCTGGGTCGACGACCGTCGGCACGATCTCGCTCTTGGGTCGCCTGGCGCTGCTCGCGAAGGCGCCGCTCGCGAGCGTCGGCGTCGGCGTCGTGCTCGGCGCGGCGCTCACGACCTACGTCGTCAAGTCTCCGAAGCCGAACGGCAGCTCGAAGATTGCGAACGCGCCCGTCGCGGCGAAGGTCGTCGCGGCCGAGACGAGCCAGCGCGTGTCCGGCTTCGAACAGGCGCCGCCCGAGGCGCCCGCGCCCGCTCTGGTCGCCGCGCCGCCGGCGACGCCGCTCGCGCGCGCGCACCTCGCGGCCTCGCCCGACACGGTCGAGCGGGTCGAGCGGGTCGAGCGACACGCAGCGCCCGCGCGCACGCTCGAGCGCGCGCCGCGCCTCGCGAGCGCCCTCGCCGATGAACAGACGCTGCTCGATCCGGCGCGCTCCGCGCTCGCCCACGGCGACGGCGCTGCCGCGCTCTCGCTGCTCGATCAGCACGCGCGCCGCTTCCCCGACGGCGCGCTCGCCCAGGAGCGCGAGGCCATGATGATCCACGCGCTCGTTCTCACGGGCGACAAAGAGCGCGCTCAGCACCGCGCCGATGCGTTCCGCGGCCGCTACCCCGGCAGCCTGCTGTGGCCGATGATCGATGCTACGCTCCGCTCACGTTGAGCGTTGACTCCACATCGCGCCCCGCGGCGCGACGATCCACGTCGCGCCCCGCGGCGCGACGATCGAGCGCGCGGTGGCGCTTCGTGCCGCTGCTCGTCGGTCGCTTGGCCGGCCTCGGCAGCCTCGGCCTCTGCGCGGGATGCACTCAGTCCGCCCTCGTCGGACGCATCGCCGACGGCGGCCCCCCGGTGGGAGACGCCGCCCCTCTCATCGAAGACGCCTCCCCCGGCTACGTCGACGGCAAGCTGCACGCTCACGCGGTTTTCGACTACGTCCGCAGCATCTACTGGTTCGGCGGCGATAACGACCCGACGCGCCTCGAGGTCTACATCTATCAAGACGCGGCGACCTGCTCCGAGCTCTCGACGCCGGGTTGGGTCACGAAGGTCCGACCGACGGATCTCATGGGCATCATCGTCGGCGGCACCACGCCGGGGACGTACACCGTCGCGCCCGAGAAGCCCCCACGCCCCGGGAACGCCTACATCATTCACGAGATCGATCAGGCCGCCCCGGTGATCGACAGCATCGGCGAGACCGGCTCCGTCGTCATCACGAGCGTCAAGCCCGGCGTCAGCGTCGTGGGCACGCTGAACGCGACGTTCTCGACGGGCACACTCGAGGGCGCGTTCACGTCGACCTGGTGCGCGACGGGCGTCGGGCTTTAGTGTTCGACGAAGGCCGTTCAAAGCGGGTGGAGACGCAAAAAGGGCGCGAATGGCCGAAGCCACGCGCGCCCTTTTCTCTCCTATGAGAGGCTTTCAGTTACAGAGAACGTTGAACTCGTGGATCGACAGCCAGGCCGTGGGGCTGTTGGTCGGGGGGACCGGACCGCCCTTGGCCGTGTAGCGGACGTACCGCGCCATCGTCGCCGTGAAGTTGATCGTTTCGACGGGAGCAGCGCTGGTCGTGCACCCCGAAACCTTCGTGAAGGCGGTCCCATCCGTCGACACGCCGACCTCGTAGCCGTCCGCGACGTCGTAGGTGCTGTCCGTGGCATTCAGAGTCGTCGTCACGACGATGCCGGAGATCATTTTCGCCACGCCGAGATCGACCTGGAAGTAGAAGCCGTCGGCCATCGTCATGCCGCTCGTGAAGCGCGTCGTGGTCGACCCATCGATCGCGTACTGCGCGAGGAGCTGGTTGTCGGGGATGTTGTAGAGGCCATGCGCGGCCGCCGGCATCCCCATCGCCTTCCACGTCGCCTTCGCGGGGCAGTTCGTCTCCGCCCCGCCGGCCGTCACGACCGTGGAGTTAGCGCACGCCGCAGGAGCGGTCGCGCCCGCCGCGCCCGTGTCACCCGCCGCGCCCGTCGTCCCGGCGACGCCCGTCCCGGCAGCGCCCGTCGTGCCGGCCGCACTGCCAGCCGCGCCCGTCGTCCCGGCCGCGCCCGTTTCGCCAGCGGCGCCCGTCGTGCCAGCCGCGCCCGTCGTCCCGGCGACGCCCGTCGTGCCAGCCGCGCCCGTGTCGCCAGCCGCGCCCGTCGTGCCAGCCGCGCCCGTCGTGCCGGCCGCGCCCGTCATACCAGCAGCGCCCGTCGCGCCAGCCGCGCCCGTCGTCCCGGCCGCGCCACCGCGCTTCGGCGGCGACGAGCTACAGCTACCCGCGAGCGCAACAATCGAAAATAGGATCAGCGTATTTTTCATGGCGTCTCTCCCTTTGTCCGAGCGCCCGCCCACCAGGGCCACGCCCACCGATTTTGGGGGACGTAAACACAGGTCCCCCCTTTGCTCCAGGAAAAAGATAGCGCTCCGCGGGAAAAAAAGGCGACCGTGAGAGCAATTACAACCGCCGTTAGATCAGCCGTAAAAATCGAGAATGCGGCGCTCGTTGACCCAATTGGCGTGGTCACGCCTCGGATGAGTACACTGCGCGTCATGCGATTGACCCGCCTTCTCGTGTTGACGGCCGCGGCCCCTCTGTCGTTGAGCGCGCTCGGCTGCACGCGCGCGCCGCGCGATCGAGGCGCGGCGCCCGCGGCGACCAGCGCCGCGGGGGCGCGCGGCGACGCGGGCGTGGCGATGACACCGCCGGCCGGGACGCCGGCGCCTCTCGACGTGTTCGCCGCGCCCGCCGACGCCGAGCGCGATCCGAGCGGCCTCGCTCGCAAGATCCTCACGCGCGGCACGGGCACGACGCACCCCGATCTCAAGCACACCGTCCTCGATCTCCGCTACGCCGGCTGGGAGCGCAACGGACATCAGTTCGAGGGCACCAGCACGGCGGGCACGCCGGGCCGCTACGACCCGACAGAGCTCATCGAGGGCCTGCAGCACGAGCTTTCGCTCATGGTCGAAGGCGAGCGCCGCCGTATCTGGGTCCCCGCCGCGCTCGCCTACGGAAAGCGAACCAACTTCGCCAACGCGCCCAAGGGCGACATGACCTACGAGATCGAGCTCGTGCGCATCGTGCCGCTGCCGCTCCCGCCGAAGGACGTCGCGGGGCCGCCGACGGATCCGAAGGACAAGTCGATCAAGACCACGAAGTCGGGGCTCGTGTATCAGGTGATGACGAAGGGCACGGGGAAGACTCACCCCGTCGACGAGAGCCACGCCGAAGTCGTCTACAACGCCTGGACGCCAGACGGCCATTTGTTCCAGACGTCGATCGTCGCGGGCGACTCCATGAAGGTGCGCGTCAAGCTGCTGCCCCCGGGCTGGCGCGAAGCGATGAAGCTCATGGTCGAAGGTGACGAGTGGCGCCTGTGGCTCACGGGCAAGCTCGCGTTCGGCGATCTGCCGCCGGGCGAGTCGCCCCTGCCCTTCGGCCCGCCGCCGGGCCCCGTCGTCTTCGAGGTCCGGCTCATCAAGCTCGTCGAGTAAGCGCCCCTCACGCACGTGCGGCGCGCGGACGCTCGGCACAAAAAAAGGCGGCGCCGATTCGGCGCCGCCTTTTCGATCATCAGACGTTCAGAGCGGGGTTACTCGCCCGTCGCCGTCGTCTGGATCTCGCAGTCGGCCGTCGAGAAGAAGACCTTCTTGCCGTCGACCGCCACAGAGCCCGGACCGTTGATGTTGCGGGCGAGCGGAATGGCCGTCGCGCCCTCCATCATCGGCACCTTCTGGACGGTGCCCGTCGTCGCCACGTTGTCGTCGAACTCGGTGAAGAAGACCTTCGTGCCGCCGACCGCGATCCCGTGAACGTTGTTGTCCGGCGAGGCGATCGCCTTGTTCGAGGCCGCCGCCGTGGCGCTGAGCCCATTCATCTTCACGTTGTGGCCGTCGACCCACACGACGTTGGCGCCGGCCGCGAGGACGATGGACGGGTCGAGCGACCCCTGCGAACGCGCGATGCGGTTGCAGCCCATGTTCATCATGCCGGGAGCGTCTTCGCCCGCCGAAGCCCAGCACTGCGCCGGCGTCGCGCCGATGGTCGCAATGTCGACGTCGCCGTTGATGGCGCACGGGTAGACGGCGAGCGTGCCCTGAACCGCGAGGCCCGTCGGGACGCCCATCTTCTCCTCGAGGGCGACGTCCGTCGCCGTGATGGCGGTCGCGACCTTCGAGACCTTGCCCATCGTCGCCGGCGTCATGCCATCGCCCGACGTGAAGTAGACCGAGGCGCCGTCATCGGACGGCGAGAAGCCGTGGATGGGGACCGTGCTCGTGTAGACGACCGAGACCGCCCCAGCGGCGGCCTTGCGGATGACCATGCCGTCGAGCCAAAACACGTTCGCACCGCGCACGGCGATGATCGTCGGCGAGAGCGTCTCGACGCCCGAGATCGCCGTCGGCGCCGTGCCGGCCGCGGCCGACGTGCTGAGGCTGTAGACCTTCTTGTTGGCCGTGTCCGTCCAGTAGAGCATACCGGCCGAAGCGACGAGGGACATCGCGCCGCACGTGGCAGGAGCTGCGGGCTTCGGGACGGCAACCGTCGGCGAAGCGCCGCAGACGCCAGCGACGCAAGTCGCGTTCTTCGCGCAGGCCATGCCGCAGGCGCCGCAGTTGTCGTTGTCCGTCTTGAGGTCAACGCACGCCGTGGCGCATGCCTTGGGCGTCGTCTCCTGACAGACGCAAACCATGTTGTGCTTGAAGGCCATGGACTTGCAGTTGCCGTCGGGAAGCGTCGCGACCGCGCCGCTGTCGCACGTCCCGCACATGGCGACCGCGCCGCCCGCGCCGCCGGTGCCGGCCGCGCCGCCCGTGCCCGCCGTCGCGCCGGCCGAGCCGGTCGTGCCCGCGGTGCCACCCGGCGACTTGCTTCCACAGGCCATGAGCAGGCTGCCCACGAGCAGCACTCCGATCGACAGATTGAGCTTGTTCATTTCAGACGCGCCTCCAAATAGAGTTCAGTCCAAGGGAGCGAACCGAGCCCACCGGGGGCGGTTCGAGGGACGTTTCTAACCACAAATGCCACCAGGAGCGAGGAAAAACCGGCTTACGGGCCGCACCGTTCCAAGGATGTCCCCCTGCGTTCTCACGCGCGATCGGCAGATGTGCTCTAGTCTGCCGCCATGACTGGACGACGATCATCGTTGATGGCGACGGCCGCGCTCGCCGCGGCGACGGCGCTCGCGACGGGCGGCTGCAGCGGCAAGTACGTTCGAGCGGTCACGGCCGAGACCTTCGAGGTCACGCCCGCGCGCGTCGTGCGCGGCGGCTACCTCGTCAACCAGGTGTGCGCCTGCGGCGCCTGCCACACGACGCGCGCGCACGGAAACATCGCGTCGGAGCCTGAGCGCACCGACGCGTTCTTGGGCGGCGGCAACCTCGTCGCCGCCGGTGGCGTGGCCGAGGGCATCTGGGTCCCCAACCTCACTCCCGACGTCCAGACGGGCGTGGGCGCCTGGAGCGACGACGAGCTCGCGCGCGCCATCCGCGACGGCGTCGCGCGCGACGGGCACTTCCTGCTGCCATTCATGCCCTTCGACGCCTACCGCCACCTGTCCGACGAGGACGTGCGCGCCGTCGTCGTCTACCTGCGCTCGGTGCCCGCGTTCAAGCAGCCCAAGGCGCGCACGGAGAATCAACTGTCGCTCATCCCGCGCCTTCTCTTCACGAAGGTCGGCGTGCAGATGCACGAGCCGGCGCGCGACGTGCCGCCCCCCGATCCCAACGATCAGGCGAAGCTCGGCGAGTACGTCGCGACGATCGCGGCCTGCGCGAGCTGCCACTCGCTCACGAAGAAAGGCCCTCGCGCGCCGGAAGACCCGCAGTACCTCTCGGGCAGCGAGGGCCCGTTCGAGGACCCGAGCTTCGGCAAGGTGTGGGCGCGCAACCTCACGCCCGACAAGGAAACTGGAATCGGCCGATTCTTCCCCGACAAGATCAAGGAGACGATCCGCACGGGCGTGCGCTTTGACGGCAAGCGCATGGCCCCGCCCATGTCGGTCATGGTCCCGCACTACGCGGGCATCGCGGAGGACGACCTCGACGCGCTCGTCGTCTATCTCAAGAAGACGGTGAAGCCGGCCCGGCACCAAGTCCCACCGAGGGAGCTGGTGCCCACGGCGAAAGCAGCTTACGGGGACTAGCGACCGCAGCGCAGCTTCGCCGCGCGGAGCGAGGGTGGTGCGGGGGGGCGCTTGCCGCCCCCCCGCTCCAGCGAATGGTGCGAGGACGGGGACTTGAACCCCGATGGCTGTTAACCGCTAGCACCTCAAGCTAGTGCGTCTACCAGTTCCGCCATCCTCGCGAAAAGCCCGGTTGATATAGACGGAGCGGCCGCCGCCTGTCAACGGCGACGGTGCCCCTCAGCTCAACCGGTGGATGCCGTCGACGACGTGCCAGGTCGCGACGACCGTGAGCTCGACGAGCTTCTCGGTGCGGCGGCTCTCGGGCACGACCATGTGCTCGGCCGTGCACACGGCCTGCAGCTGACGCAAAAAACGGATGATGACGCGGCGGTCGGAGTTGCCGATCCAGCGGCTGATGCGATCGGTGAGCACCTCCTGGTGCTGCTGGATGAAGCGCGCCGCCGACTGCGCGTTCGTCGTTCGCGAGGCGATGAGCGACGTGCCGGTGGCGGCGCGCGCGCGCGTGCTCCCGCGGGGCGCGCGGCGCGGGAAGATCTCGAGCAGATCGCGGCGGTATTCGAGGAGGTCCTCGTCGACGACGTCGCCGATGTCGAAGTACTGGGCGACGGTCTCCTTGATGTCCGTGTAGGGGGCGCGCAGCCCGATCCGCACGTTCGGCGGACTGCCCTTGCACGCGTTCTCGATGCCGACGACGCGGTCGACGAACTCGAGCTTCGCGAAGGCGACCTGCCACGAGCGGTAGCGCCGCTTCCACGGCGCCGCCGGATCGAGCCACACGGCGAACGTCTCGGCCCAGTCTTCGTCGGGGTGCTTCTGCGCGTAGTGGTACATCCCCGCGCGGTGGAGGTAGCGGACGTAGTCGCGGCTCCACGGGTTCGGGTTGTAGACGTCGCGGTACGGGCGGCGGAAGTCGCCGAACGTCTGCGCCCAGTCGCGCCGCCGCCACAGCTCGAACGCGTAGTTGAGCGCGTGCCCCGCCTCGTGGCGCAGGTACATGAGCACCTCTTCGCGCGTGTACTCGAAGAGGTGATCGTTGACGAGGCGCCAGAGCGTGGGGTTCGCGAGGTACCACGGGATGTTCACGCTGACGGCGCGGTCGGCCGTCCAGAAGTCCTCGTCTCCGAGGTAGTACTGCGGGAAGAACGTGATGCCGCGGGCGCGCAGCTCGCCCATGACCTGCTCGACGCACTCGGCGAGCGGGCCCTCGGGACGCAGCGACAGATCGCAGATGCGCGTCGCGAGCAGCTTCTGCAAGCCGACCTCGCGGACCACGGTCGTCGGCACGATCGCGCCGCTGCGCGAAGCGCTCCTCGCGCCGCTGCGCGAAGGGTTTCGTCTCTGGCGAAGCATCGCGACCGCCATGACCGGACGCCACGTTTACCACGCCAACCTCCGACGGTCCCGGGAAAACCCGGGTTCTTATTTCGCGAATGCTTACAAAGCCTTGCCGCGATGACGCGATGCACATAAAATGCCGGGGGTCAGCGAGAAAAGCCTGGCGTAGTATTCGCAAACTCTCGTGCGGACACGCGGCTCCAGTTGGTCCCGACCGATTCTCGTGATGGTGATGTACCTCGCGCTCGGCGCGGCGGCGGTGACCTGGGGCAACCTGCGCGGTCAGTCCAACATCTGGCGGCTGCCGGGACGCGCCGAGCCGCTCGTGTTCGCGAGCTTGGCGAGCGGCCTCGCGCTCGGGCTGGCCATCGTTTTTTGGTCGCGCATGGCGCTGTATCGCTTCGAGTGGGCGCGCGCGCTGCACCGCGAATTCCGCGGGCTGTTGTTCCCGATGACGGAGGTCGAGATCCTCATCCTCGCGCTCGCGTCGTCGTTCGGAGAGGAGCTCTTCTTCCGAGGGGCATTGCTGCCGGCGATCGGGCTCGTCGGGTCGAGCCTGCTGTTCTCCGTGCTGCACATCGGCCCCAGGGCGCGACACCTGCCGTGGACGTTCTCGTCGCTCGGCGCCGGGTTCCTGTTCGGCGCGATCTTCCTATGGACCGGCGACCTCGCGGGTCCGGTGCTCGCGCACTTCCTCGTGAACTTCCTGAACCTGCGCCACGTCGCGCAGTACGAGCTTCGTTAACGACCGCCCTCAGCGTCGGACGAGGGCGCCGTCAGCGTCGGACGAGGGCGACGACGCGGTAGTCATCGCCGCGCTTCGCGAGCGCGGCGATCAGCGACTGGCCGTCGTGCAGCGGCGCGAGCGCGAAGAGAAGGCCGGAGCCGTCGTCGAGGCCGGGAGGCAGGCGACCGAGAACGGCGCGCAGGCCGGCGCTCGTGAAGACCTGGACGCGACCTGCGCTGGGGCGGCCCTCCTCGCCCGCGAGATCCTTCAGCATGGGCGGGAGCTCGGACGCGTCCTTCACCGTGGCGCCGCCCGTCGCGCGGAACGGGACCTCGGCGAGCGTCGCGAGCATGGCGCCGTCGCCAGCGAACAGCGCCGTGAACCAGCGGCTCGCGGTCGCTCGCGCCTTCGCATCGCTCGCCTGCGGCACGCCTGAGGAGCTGGGCGCCGGGCGCGCGGGTGTTTCCTCGGACTCCTGCTGTCCCTCGGCGCGCGCGACCTCCTCGTCGAGCGCGCGGGCCTTCGCGCGGTGGGCGTCGTCGAGATCGCGCCGGAGGTGACGCGGCCCCTCGCGCGGGGGCGCGACGGGCGCCGCCGGGACCTCAGCGTGGGCGAGCGACTCGCGGTCGGCGTCTCGGGGCGGGTTCTCGAGGATGAAGTAGTCGACGCCCGACGTCGCGCACTGACGCCCGTCTCGGTAGAAGCGCCAGTGCACGTAGATCTTGCCGTTCTTCGAGCGGATCTCGCGCGGCGGCTCCGGGTACGGGCCGGCGGAGAACGCCGTGTCGATCGCGGCGGTGTCGTACGGCAGATAGCCGGACGCCTTGACGATCGTGACCTTGTCCACCGTGCCGTCGGCGTTGAGGACGATCTCGAGCGTCGACAGGAGGTTTTGGTTGTTGAGCGGGCTCGTCGCCGGCAGCTCGTCCCAATCCTCGAGCGCACCAAAGCCCCACAGCGCGTGGATGCTTCGGTGCATGCGCGCGACGAAGGCGGCGAACGGCGCGGCCCGCGTGTTGAGCGCGGTCTGGTTGCCCGGCTTGACCTCGGGGATGAAGTTCTCGAGCGACGACCGCACGCGCGCCTGGCGCTGGGCGAACTTCCCCTTGCGCGTCGACTTCAACGTTTGCGCGAGGCGGCGATCCGCCTCGGCGTCGGCGCCGAACGTGTATTCGTAGTCGCTGCCCGTGAAGGCGAGCTTCACCTTCTTTCCCCGCGCGCGATCGGCGCGGCTGGGGGCGCCGCGCGTCGTGGGGCGCGGGTCGCGCAGCTCGCCGTCGGCCGCCTTCGGCAGCGACGGGTCGGCGGTCTCGGGCGTGATCTCGTGGTGGCGCGGCGCCGGATCGCGCAGCGCGAGCAGCGACTGCTCGCGCCGCTGATCCTCCGACGCGAGCTCCGGGTTCACGTGCGGCGTCACGCTCGGCGCCTCGCGCCCCGCCTTCGACTTCTCGTCGGTGAGCTGGGCGATCTTCTGCTTGCCGCCACCGATGTCGGGCGACTCGTTGTCAGAGGGCGCCGACGCGGGGGCCTCCTCGCCCTTTTGAGCCTTGTCGAGGTTCGTCTCGGTGGCGCGCGTCTCGACCGCGGCGCGGTTGTTCTTCTGCGCGAGGAACTTGGCGTCGGGCGGCGGCGGCACGTCCTTGTCGTTGTCGAGGTCGACCATCTTCTCGTGGTCTTTGCGCTCGGGCGGCGGCGGCGGCGACTCGGGCATCGGCGGCATCGGCGGCACGACGATCTCGGGGTCGGCCTTCTTCTTATCGGGCGCGCGCTGCTTCTCGGCGAGCGGGTCCGGCTTCTTCTTCTTTTTGTCGACCTTCTCGGGCCGCGGCTTCTTGGCGTCGGGCGGCAAGCGCTCGAGCGCGTCGTCCGCGCTCGGCGGCTCGAGCGGCGGGAGATCCTTCGGCAGCTGGTCGTCGGCGACGGCCTCGAACCCGACGTCGACCTCCTCGGCCCGCTGCGCCTCTTCGCGCCCCCCGTAGATGAACGCGGCGATCGCCAGCGGCACGAGGAGCTGCGCGTGCAAGAGCAGCGACAGCAGCGAGCCGCGGCCGAGATAGCCGCGCCCTCGCGTCTTGCGGGCGGGGGGCATGACGAGCGCCCAGCCTAGCACGCGGGCCTTGGCGCCCCGCGTGACCCGGGCCTCAAAAGACCCTAGGTCATCTTGCGATAGACGCCGACGACGATCCCGATGAGGTTCACCGAGCGGAAGTCCTTCTTGCGAACGATGATCGGTTGCATGGCGGCGTTCGCCGGCTGGAAGCGGATGGTGTCGCCCTCGGGGTAGTAGCGTTTCACGGTCGCCTCGTCGCCCGACGGTCCACTGATCATGGCGACGACGATGTCGCCGCGGCTCGCCTGGAGCTGCTTCTTCACGAAGATGTAGTCGCCGTCGAAGATGCCGTCCTCGATCATCGATTCGCCCTTCACGCGCAGCGCGAACACCTCGCGTGTCTGGCCGATGAAGAAGCGATCGACGTGCACCGTGTCCTGGACGTTCTCGACAGCGAGCAACGGCAAGCCGGCGGCGACGCGCCCGATGACGGGGATCTCGACGACGTCGACGGCGTGCGCCTCGCGAGCGGCGACGACGGGCGCGGGGCCCACGGGGCGCAGCGCGCGCGACTTGAGATCCTCGCGCTGGAGGTGACCCTTCTTTTCGAGGGCACGCAGGTGATCGTTCACGCCGTTCGTCGAGCGGATGCCGAAGTGCTCGCCGATCTCGCGCAGGGTCGGCGGGTAGCCGCGCTCGTCGATCGACTGCGAGATGAACGTGAGGATCGCGCGCTGCCGATCGGTCAGCACACCGCGCGTGTCATCGCGAACGAGGGTCAACGCCATGAAATCTCCTCCGAAAGTCGCCGAAACGGCCCCACTGAACATTCGTATGGTACGGAACGGATGTGAGGTGTCAACAAAAGTCGCCCGCCGAACCGGCGGCCGTTTGCGAATTTGTTCCCGTCAACGAACGCGCCGTCCGCCGACCTCCGCGTTTGATCGCAGGAGCTCAGGGCGCAACGCGCGTCAGGGCGGCGTCACGGCAGCCGCAGACACAAGCCGAGCGCGACGCCGACGAAGACCCCATCCGCGCGAGAGGTCGTCGTGAGGTGACCTGTCAGTTGGGCGAGAACGTCCAGATTCGGCACGAGCGCATAGCTCGTCGAGAGCGCCGCGCGCCCGTAGCCGGCGGCCTGCTTCTCCCAAAATTGCCTACTGGATCCGCCCGGACCGGGCGGCTGAACCCGGACGCGGAACTCTTCGACTCCGAAGCCCGCGGACTCTTCGAGGCGAAGCTTCTTCCCGAGGCGCTGCTCCGCGCCGAACAGCAACGCGCCGCCGAACGGGTGAGCGTCGCGCGGACCGGCGTCGATCGCCAGGCCCACGAACCAAGGTCCCAGATGCAGGTGCCCCTCGAGTTGCCCGCCGACGTTCCAGGAGGGCGTCGTCGATTGCGCGCTCTCGAACAGAGCGATCGGGCCGCCGCTGAGGCTGATCGTCCAACGCGCAAATTGGGGTGACGG
>JBBQJG010000044.1:0-25408 GCA_038325725.1 Polyangia bacterium
CTGCTCGGCTGGGTGCCGCTCGTGTTCTCGACGGGGCTCTTCATGCTTCCCGCGCGGCGGCTGTTGCGCCGGCGCCGCCAGCAGCGGGAGATCGCCGCCGAGAACGGGCGCCGCGCCCTCATGAGCGTCGTGCTGCCCGAAGCGGGTGGCGTGACAGAGCTGTCGCCGGCCGCGGCGCGAAAAACGTGGTTGGCCGCGACGGGCGAGAAGGACGGCGCCGACGTCACGCCGCAGCTCGAGGCGGCCGTGCGCGAGCTCGGCGGCGAGATCGACCTCGATGCGGCTGGCGTGCTCGTCTATCGGTTCTCGACCGAGGCCCGCGAACGACGGGCGTTGCTCGCGCTGCGCGCGGCGGCCCCGAGCGCCGAAGCGCTCCCGGGCGCCGTCGTGTTCTCGTCGGGGGATCCGCTCGAGCCGATGGACGAAGACGGCGCGCGGGCGCTCATCGGCCTGACGCGCGACCGGCCCAAAGACTGAGACGTGTCGATTCCCACCCGCGCGATGCACGGGCGGCAGCGGGAAGGAACGGGGGTCTGACCCAATCGTTCTTTGTCGGGGAAGCCCCCGCATCGGATAGGGGTCGAACAAAGTTTCGCGCGCGCCGACGTAAGCGCGGCTGCGGCTCGGCCAACCGGCCGGACCGTCAAAACCATGCCCCGAAAATGTTGCACCCAGCCAACTTAGAACGAATCACAACCAAGCCCCGACGTGATAGACAGAGGCCCACGATGAGCAAGCGGAACGGGGCTTCCGGGGTGAGTCGGAGAAAGTTTTTGGGGGTTTCCGCAGTGAGCATGGCAGCGGCGGCGTCGGCGAAGGCAGCGAGCAAGGGGGGCGACACGAAAGCCGACCCAAAGAAGGCTTCCGGGAAGGTCCCGGACGTTTTTCCGAAGGACTTCTTGTGGGGCGCGGCCACGGCCTCGTACCAGATCGAAGGCGCGGCGAACGAGGACGGCAAGGGCCAGTCCATCTGGGACGTCTTTTGTAAGAAGAAAGGCGCCGTCTTCGAGGGTCACACGGGCGACGTCGCCTGCGACCACTACCACCGCTACAAAGAAGACCTCGCGCTCATGAAGCAGCTCGGCGCGAAGGGCTACCGCTTCAGCGTCTCGTGGCCGCGCATCATTCCCAATGGAACGGGTGCCGTGAACCCGAAGGGCGTCGCCTTTTACGATCGCCTCGTCGACGAGATCCTCAAGAACGATCTCAAGCCGATGTGCACGGCCTTCCACTGGGACTACCCGCAGCCGCTGTACCTCAGGGGCGGCTGGCTCAACCGCGATTCGGCCGATTGGTTCGCCGAGTACGTCGCCGTCATCGCCGACAAGCTCGGCGATCGCGTCAAGACGTGGGCGACGCAGAACGAGCCCCAGTGCTTCATCGGCCTCGCGCTGCTCGACGGCATGCACGCGCCTGGCGACAAGCTGAAGTTCTCGGAGTACCTGACGGCCGCGCACAACTCGATGCGGGCGCACGGAAAAGGCGTGCAGGCGCTGCGCGCTCATGTCAAAGGCAACGCGAAGGATCTGAAGATCGGCTACGTGCTGGCCGCGCAGATCACGCAGCCGGCGACCGACAGCGCCGCCGATCTCGAGGCGGCGCGCCAGGCGATCTTCGCCGTCGACAAGCACGACCCGTGGCGCAACGCCTGGTGGACCGACCCGGTGATCTTCGGCAAGTACCCCGAGGACGGCCTCGCCTTCTACGCGAAGGACATGCCGAAGTTCAAAGCGAGCGATCTCGACGAGATGAAGCAGCCGATCGACTACCTCGGCCTCAACATCAACAAGGCCGACACGTACAAGAAGGGCGCCGACGGCAAGCCGGAGATGATCCCGTATCCGCCGGGCTACCCGCGTTCGGGCGTCGACTGGCAGCCGATCACGCCGGCCGCCTTGTACTGGGGCCCGCGGTTCTTTTACGACCGGTACAAGATGCCGCTCACGATCACCGAGAACGGCCTGTCGACGCGCGACCAGGTGTTCCTCGACGGCAAAGTTCACGACCCGCAGCGCATCGACTACATGCACCGCGTGCTGCTCGAGCTGTCGCGCGCCATCAAGGACGGCGTGCCCGTCGATGGCTACTACGCCTGGTCGCTCCTCGACAACTTCGAGTGGGCCGACGGCTACAAGCAGCGCTTCGGCATGATCTACGTCGACTACCCGAGCCAGAAGCGAATCCCGAAGGAATCGTACGAGTGGTACCGCAAGGTCGTCGCGACCAACGGCAAGAGCCTCATCGAGAAGGGCAACGTCCCGGTCACGCAAGTGACCGCGTAGCGACCGACGATCGAAGCGCGTTCGCTGGCGCGTTCCCTGGCGCGTTCGCTGGCGCGTTCGCTGGCGCGCTCGCTGGATGGCTGGCGCGGGAACCGCCGAGCGCAGGACTCGGCTAGTGTTTGCCCTTTGAAGCGGACGTCGTGGGAACGCCCGCGGACGTGAGCCAATCGACCATGGCGTCGGCTTGGGCGACGGGAGTCATCGCGGGGGCGTGAGAGAGCAGCCAGTCGGCGGCGCGGTCGCGCTCGCCGCGCGCGAGGAGCGCACCGTAGACCCAGCCGCCCATCTTGGGGTCGTTGGCTTGGGCGGCGAGCTGCGCGTCGTCGGCGGCGACGAGGGCGAGGCCGCGCAGCTCGGCGTCGGACGAGGGCGGCTCGAGGAAGGTCTTGAACGCCGGGAAGACGCTCTTGGCGTGACGCTTGACCAGCAGCTGCGCGGCGGCCTTCTGCACGGCGGGCAGAGGGCGGCGCATGAGCTTCGCGATCATCTTCGTCGCTTCTTCACTGGGCACGCGCTCGAGCTCTTTGATGACGGCGACGGCGGGGCGCGGGTCGGTGTCCTTGAACAGCATGTAGAGATCGTCGAAGTCGCTGTCGCCGCCCGCGCGCACGACGCCGGCCGAGCCCGCCGTGCGGACCTCGATCGCCGGGTCCTTCACGAGGTGCACCATCGAGAGCATCTTCGCGCGGCCCGACATCGGGCGAATTTGCGCGAGCATCGCGGCGGCGCGCACGCCCGCGTTGTCGTCCTTCGTCGCCGTCGCGAGCGAAGCCTTCGCGCCGTCGTCGTCGATGGGTCCGAGCGCGATCAGCGCCGCGATGCGCGCGTCGCTTTTCGCCTTGGGGGTCTCGAGCAGCTTGACGAGGCCGGGCGCGCAGGCGACCTCGCCCGCCGTCGCGAGCGCTTGCGCCGCGGCCATCTGCTCGGCGGCGTTCGCGCCTTCGAGGCCGGCCTTGACGAGCGGACACACGGGGATCTTCTTCGCGGCGAGCGCGGCGCCCGCGGCGCGCGCCTGGTCGGGCTTCTTGAGCGCGGCCTTGAGCCACGCGATCGCGTCGGCGTCGCCGCGGTCGGCGAGGGACGTCGCGATCTTCATCGTGACCCACGGCTGCTTCGCGGCGCCCACGAGCCACTCCTTCGCGAGCGCGCTCACGGCGGGATCGGCGGGCAGACCCGACGCGCGCGCCGCGATGACGCGGCCGACGATCTCGTCGCGCCGCCCGGTTCGCATGAGCTTGGGGATCGCGACCTCGAGCGGATCGTCGACGTGCAGCACGGCGATGCCGGAGCAGCGGCGCTCGTCGCGCGCGAACGTCCAGTGCACGTGCAGGTTGTCGTCGTCCGAGCGCGCCGCCTGCGGCGGCTTCGGGAACGGCGAGCTGTCCTTGAGGATCTCCGGGATGGCGTCGTCGAAGCCGGCGAAGCCCGACCTCTTCGTGAGCGTGACGTTGAGGAGCTTGCCGTCGCCGCCAATGATGACGTCCGCCTCGGCGACCCGCGTCGGATCGTTGAGCGGATCCGACAGCTTCAGATTTTGGCCGATGAGCTGGAGGAAGTTGTCGGCCCACCGCTTGTGGACGTGGGCGTGGAGCTTTCGTAGGTACTCGAGGTCGTTGGGCCCGCCCATGACGGCGGGCTCGGCGGCCTTGTCGTTCGGCAGGGTCGCCGCCACCGCGGCGCCAGCGCCAAATGCGTGGGCGGCGAGGGTTCCGCCGAGCAGGAGGGTGGCGCGAAGGAGACCAGGGGCGGCGGGTCGGCGTGTCATGTCCGTAGAAACACTTCGGCGCTCTGCGGTCCGAGCTTGATGCGCCAGGGCTAACGAGGGGCGCCAAGATGGGTCCACCTGGGCCCATGTGTGCATTGCGGCAATGCGGCTTGCATCCCTAGGGAACCGACCCGAGACCAATCATCACCACAGGGCCGCTTTTGTACGGGGGCGATATCGCGCGGCGGCGGCTCGGGAAATCCGCAAAGGCTCGCTGCTCGACTTCCTGACGACCTGCAAGGTCGCCATGGGCCTGCCGGGCATGGCGGCCGCGGGCATGACCGGCTTCGTGGCTTGACGTGCTTATTAGAGATACTGAACGCGTAGGCCGACGTGCCGCTCGAGCTTTTGAAAGTCCGCCCGATTCGAGGTCACGAGGAGCGCGCCCTTGTCGCGCGCGGTGAGGGCCAGCAAGACGTCATTCTGAAACGCGCGACGTTTGTTCGTGTCCCAAGTTTGCTCATCCCCGACGTCGCGAATCAGCTTCCCCGCTTCCCACCAATTTTTGGGGCTGGGCTCCCAAAGCTCGGTCGCGTGTCGAAAGAGCGATTCCACGACACGTCGAGCCTGCTGCGTTCGCGCGCCCCGTCGCAGCTCGGAAAGGACCACGGCCGAATGTCGGACGACAAACGCGGCGTGAATCGCCGCGAGCGTTTCGGTGGCCATGCGTTTCTCCCAGAAGTCGATGTACACGTTGGTGTCCAGCATTGCCGTGCGCATCGGGGTCCTTGTCTTGGGCCCTAAAGAGGGTCGAAGCTTCCCGGTGGTAAGGTGCCCCCCGAGCGTTGCATGAAGCGCCACAGCGACCGCATGCGAGCCACCTCTCGCAGGGCGCCGCGGATCGTCTCGGCGTCGGTGGATGCGCCCAGCGCGCGACGGGCCTGCCGCAGCTCGCCCTCGTCGACGAAGAAGGACTTGCGCGTCAGCTTCGACTTCATATGCCTATCGTAACCCAAACAGGCATACGTCCGGGCCGCACGCGACTCACTCCAGCTGCAGGCCGCAGTCGACGCAGGCGCCGGCGTCCAGCGGCGCTGCGGTGCCGCACGCGGGGCAGGGCGGTTCGTCGCCGGTGACGGCGACGGCGGGGTGATCCTCGTCGACGGTGCCCTCGTCGAGCGCCATCGTGCGCCAGCGCTCCTGCAGCAGGCGGGCGACGCGGACGGCGTCCTCGGCGCGCGCCACGAGCTTGAGCTTCGGGGCGCAGCCGCAGCCGCCCTTGCCGCAGCAGGCGTCGTCGCGATCGAGCAGCACGGGGATCCCGGCGGCGAGGCACGCCTCGCGGATCTCCTTGATGTCCGTCAGCGGCGCCTTCACGCAGTCGACGAGCGTGGCGTTCTCCAGAGCTTGTTCAGCATCCTCGACGTTCACGCCGACAATCTTATACGAGGTCGCGCGAATCGGATTCCTTGCATCGAGGTGTCGCGCGACGCCACGAACGCGACGCCGCGATCGTGGTATTCGCGTGGTATGCCCAGCCGCATGCGTGACCCTCGAGGTTCGGATAGATTGGTGGCCACGTTGGCGATGGCCTTGCTCGTCGTCGCGGGTGGCTGCGCGGGGCTCAAGCTTCAGCTCGTCGACGCGTCGGTGCGACACCCGTCGAACGTCGCCGTGTACTTCACCGTCGACACGCACGCCGGCGAGCCCGTCGCCGATCTGTCGCCGCCGGACTTCCGCATCTACGAGGACGGCGATCCCGTGTCGATCCTCGAGAGCAAGCAGACGATCCTGCAGCCCGAGGTCGCGGCGATTCACTACACGCTGCTGCTCGTCGACATGAGCGGCAGCGTCGTCGACTCGGGCGACATGCCCGCGCTCGTCCAGGCGGCGTCGGCGTTCGCCGAGCGCGTCGGTCCGTACCAGAAGGTCGCCGTCTATACGTTCGACGGTAGCCCGCACATCCAACCGCTCGTCGGGTTCGGCGGCAACGCGCGCGGAGGCATCGCGGCGCTCGCGACGCGGCGGCCGCGCGATCCGTCGACGAACCTGAACGGCGCCGTCATCGAAGGCGTGCGCGTGCTGTCGCAGCAGATGGAGCACGCGCCCGTGCCCCTGCGCTTCGGGACGCTCGTCGTGTTCACCGACGGCACCGACCGCGCCCACCGCGAGAGCGCCGAGGACGTCGGCCACGCGCTCGACGGCGCCGGCTTCGAGACCTACGCCATCGGCGTCGGCCAAGAGGTCGACAAGTCGCAGCTGGGTCGCATCGGGCGCTCGGGCACGTTCGCGTCGAAAGATCGCTCGGACATCCAGAAGGGCTTCGATGAGATCGGCGCCCGCATCGAAGCGGCGTCGAAGCGCTATTACCTGCTGTCCTATTGCTCGCCGTCCCGGGCCGGAACCCACGACGTCGAGGTCGAGGCGCATGCGCGTGGGACGTCGGGCCGGCTGCGTTATCGCTTCGACGCCAATGGTTTCGGGCCGAACTGCGATCCGAACCAGCGGCCCGCGTTCGACGTGCGCCACCCGAAGGCCGTGCCGCCGGATCGGGCCGCGCCCGAGAAGGAGCGCGCCGAGGCGTCCAAGCGGCCCCCTGCCGGCGAGCCCGCCAAGGGGCCGGCCTGGCAGCCGCAGCGGTAATCCCGCCGGCCTGGCAGCCGCAGCGGGAATCCAAAAAAAAGAAAAGTTTGTTCGGAGCACACGAAAAGGTCAGCGTCCGGACATATATGGGTATGCAGGCGTCGCGCGAAGGCGGACTTGTGCTCGCCACTTTGGTTGTCCTCTCCGGCTCCCTCTCCGGGTGCCGGGGGCAGGTGAGCCCCGGGCTCGGGACGGGGGCCGCCGGTTCGTCGAGCGCGGCGGGGACGTCGGGGACCGCGGGCGCGGCGGGTGGCACCGTCGGCGCCGCCGGGGCGGCGGGGGCCATCGCGGCGCCGCTCGTGCCGGGGCGCGCGCCGCTGCGGCGGCTGTCGCGCGTCGAGTACGACAACACCGTCCGCGATCTGTTGGGCGACACCTCTCACCCGGCGCGGCAGTTCGAGCCCGACACGCTCGCCGAAGGCTTCACGAACAACGCCGACACGCAGAACGTCGGGACGAGCCTGGCTCAGCAGTACCTCGGCGCGGCCGAGGCGCTCTCGGTCGCCGCGACGAAGAACCTCGTCGGGCTCATGGGCTGCGACGCGGTCTCCGCGGGCGAGACCTGCGTGCGCTCTTTCGTGGGGCGCTTCGGTCAGCGCGCGTGGCGGCGGCCGCTCGCGACGGCCGAGGTCGACACGCTCGTCGCCGTCTACACGAAGGGGCACCTCGACTTCGACGTGCCCACGAGCGTGCAGATGGTGCTGCAGACGATCTTGATGTCGCCCAGCTTCCTCTACCGCGTCGAGCACGGCGTCGCGGCGCCCGGCGCGCACGTGGTGTCACTCACGTCGTGGGAGGTCGCTTCGCGCCTGTCGTACTTCCTCACGGGCTCGATGCCCGACGACGCGCTCTTCTCGGCGGCGGCCGCCGACACGCTGCGCACGCCCGAGCAGGTCGCGGCGCAGGCGCGGCGGCTCCTCATCGCGACGAATGGCGCCGCCACTGATCGCGTCGCGCAGTTCTTCACCGAGTGGCTGCACCTCGTGAACCTCGCGAGCCTGCAGAAGGACAAGACGGCCTTTCCGACGTTCACGGCGACGCTGGGGCCGGCGATGCTGCTCGAGACGCAGGCCTTCGTGACGCGGACGATCTTCGCGGGGCCGGGCGATTTCGGGACGCTGCTGACCGCGCCGTACACGTATGTGCCGCCCGAGGTGGCGCCACTTTACGGGACGGCCGTGCCGGCGGCCGACGGCAAGCTCATGCTCGATCCCAAGCAGCGCGCGGGCCTGCTCACTCAACCCGCCGTGCTCGCGACGTTCGCGAAGGCTGACTCGACGGACCCGGTCCACCGCGGGAAGTTCATTTTCGAAGACCTGCTGTGCGGGAGCGTGCCGCCGCCGCCGGCGAACGTGAACACGACGCCGCCCGCGATCACGCCCGGCACGACGGCGCGCCAGCGCTTCGCCGAGCACAGCTCGGTCGCGACGTGCGCGGCGTGCCACCAGTTCATGGATCCGATCGGCCTGTCCTTCGAGAACTACGACGCCCTCGGGCGCTGGCGCGACAGCGAGGGCGGCAAGACGATCGACGCGTCGGGGAACCTGCGCGGCACCGACGTCGACGGTCCGTTCGTGGGGGCCGTCGCGCTCGCGCAGAAGCTCGCGGCGAGCCCGCAGGTGCAGGCGTGCGCCGTCAAGAAGCTCTTCCGCTTCGGGTTCGGACGATTCGAGACGGACGCCGACAAGCCGACGCTCGCGGCGCTCACGGCCGGTTTTCAAGCCAGCCGGCAGCAGGTCGTCGACCTTCTCGTCGCGGCGACGCAGGTGCCGGCCTTTTTGCAGTTGGAGGTGACGCCGTGAAGAAGACGCTCCCGCGACGGACGTTCCTGCGCGGCGCGGGCGGCATCGCCATCGCGCTCCCGTTCCTCGATGCGATGTCGCGGCCGCGCCGCGCGCGCGCCGCGGGCGTCGCCAAGCGCTTCATCGTCTTCTTCAGCGCCAACGGCACGATCATGGACAAGTGGATCCCCGGCGGCGGCGAGACGGACTTCACGCTGTCGCCGATCTTGGCGCCGCTCGCGTCGCACCGAGACAGGCTGCTCATTCTGCGCGGGCTCTCGAACGAGGTCTCGTACAACACGCCCGGCAGCAACGCGCACGATCTCGCCATGGGCACGCTCATGACGGCCACGCCCATGAAGCTGGGCCCGAGCGGCCTCGGGCGCGCGAACCACATCATCGACGGCACGTCGGGCGGGCCCTCGATCGATCAGGTCATCGCCAAGTCAATTGGCGTGGGCCAGCGCTTCACGTCGCTGTCGCTCGGCGTGCAGTCGACGAGCACGATCCTCGAGCCCATGGTGACGAAGATGGCCTACCGCGCCTCCGGCGATCCGGTGATCCCAGAGGACGATCCGGGGCGGGCGTTCCTGGCGCTGTTCGGCGACACGCAGGCGTCGCAGATGGCCGTGCTCAACACGCAGAAGCGCCGCGGGACGGTGCTCGACGCCGTGCTGTCGGATCTGAATTCGCTGTCGAGCAAGGTGGGCACGGGCGACAAGGCGAAGCTCGACGCGCACGCGACGTCGATCCGCGAGCTGGAGAAGCAGCTCGTCACGGCGGGCAGCACGACGATGAGCTGCCGCGGCATCACGCCGAGCAAGCCGACGGTGAGCCTGACCCCCTACGCCTGCGTGCAGGACACGCGTCCCGCGACGTGTGTGGGTGACTTCGTCGCGATCGGCAAGGCGCAGATGGACGTGATGACGCTCGCGCTCGCGTGCGACCTCACGCGCGTCGCGACGCTCCAGTGGTCGACGGCCGAGAGCACGCTCGTGCATGGCGAGCTCGGCATCTCGCAGGAGCACCACCGGATGTCGCACGACGACGTCAACAACGCGGGTGATCTCACGAAGGTCAACACGTGGTACGCGCAGCAGTTCTCGACGCTGCTCGACAAGCTCGCCGCCATCACCGACGGCGACGGGCAGACGTTGCTCGACGGGTCGGTGGTCTTCTGGGTCAACGAGCTGTCGCACGGCGAGGTCCACGACCGCCGCGATCTACCGTGGGTGCTCGCGGGTCAGGGCAACGGCGCGCTGCGCCCCGGCCGCTACGTCCACAACACGGGCGACCCGCACAACAAGCTCTTCGCCGCGTTCCTCAACATGTTCGGCATCGCGGCGACAGGCTTCGGCGACCCGCGGTTCCCGGGCGTGCTCGGCGGGTTGGGCTAGCCCCTTCCGTTTGTTCGGCGTCGCTTGGTCATTTTCGAGCGAGGGCTGGCCGTTCGCAAACATCGCTCAATCAAGGAGCGCGGGAACCCCGGCCAGCGGCTCGGTGGGGCCGAAACCATCGCCCAATCAAGATCTGTCGGAGAGTGCGAGTCCCTCGCCGGCCAGGGTCGGCGCTTCGTACTCCACGAGAGCGAACGGCAGCCAGCGGCCAGGTTCGGCTCCGACCCTGCCGCTCGAGATCTCCTCGCAGCATCGTCGTGCGTCGACGAGCCGGTCGAGGAGCCCTTCGGCGTTGGTTCGGACGCCGAGCGCGGTGAAGAGGTGATCTTGGAGATTGTCGCAGGACCAGGAGTGGTGCGGCTCGCCGAGCTCGACGTTCAAGAGCTCGAAGCCGAGCCTTCGGCCGCCCGGCGCTAGGGCCTCCCGACGTTTGGCCGTCGTGAAGGAACCCGTCTCGCCGCCGGCCGTCCCGCCGCCGGGGAGGGGCTGGGGAGCTGCGCTTTCGAGAAAGTCATCGAGCGCGTCCCTCGCGACTCCCACCCCAATGACGCGGGCATCGCCGAGGTGAGAGAGGATCGTGCGCCTGGCTTCGAGGGCAGCGTCGCGCGTATAGAACACGCTCGGCCAGCCGAAGTCGTTGTCGAAGGCGCGCGTCGCCCACTCGCGCGCCGCCGGCTGGCTGTCCGGCGGAATCCCGATCTTCGCGAAGGCCTCAGCGCGAGCGTCTTTCGACGTCGACGACCAATCGATCGCGTAGACCCCCGGGAACCGAGGACAGAGGCACTCACTCGCGCTCGTGATTAAACGTGGCACGAGGTCGGACGAGAGGAATGAGGTTCGCTCGAGGGGGCGCAGAAGTAAGTAGCCGACGGCGACGAGGTCGTCATCCCCGTCCCCGATCTCCATCGCAGGCTCAGCGGGCGAGGACATCGGTGAGCGTCGCCACGAAGAACGCCACGGAGACGTAGCCGTTGAGCGTGAAGAAGGCGGCGTCGAGGCGCGACAGGTCGCTCGGGCGCACGATGGAGTGTTCGTAGACGAGGAGCGCGGCGACGACGGCGACGCCCACGAGGTAGGGCAGGCCGAGGGCGGCCGTGGGCGCGAGCGCGAGGAGCGCGCCGAGGGCGACGGCGTGCAGCGCCGCGGAGATCGCGAGGGCGCCCGTGACGCCGAACTTCGCGGGGATCGAGTGCAAGCCCGCGCCGCGATCGAAGTCGCGATCGGACAGGGCGTACAGGACGTCGAAGCCGGCGATCCATGACGCGACGGCGATCATGAGCAGCCCGGGCGCGAGCGTGAAGTCGCCGCGCACGGCGATCCAGGCGCCCGCGGGGCCCGCGGCGATCGCGAGGCCGAGGAAGAGGTGGCACAGGAACGTGAAGCGCTTCGTGAACGAGTAGCCGAAGAGCAACGCGAGGGCGACGGGCGACAGCGCGAGGCACAGCGGGCCGAGGAGGGCGGCGGCGCTGACGAAGACGGCGGCGCTCACGAGCGTGAGCGTCCAGGCGGCGCGCAGCGTGACGGCGCCGGCGGGCAGCTCGCGGCGCGCCGTCCGCGGGTTCTTGGCGTCGATGTGACGATCGGCGATGCGGTTGAAGCCCATCGCCGCCGTGCGCGCCGCCGCCATGGCAACGACGATGCCGACGAGGCGCAAAACCGTGAGGCCGTGCCCGCGCGCTGCGATCGCCGCGGCGGACAGCGCGAACGGCAGCGCGAAGATCGTGTGCTCGAACTTGATCATGCGCCCGAAGGTCACGACGTGGTCGAGCGCGCCGCGCGTAGAGGGCATCGGGGCTGGGGAGGGATGGATGTTTTCTAGACTCATGTATTTCAGGCGCGCGCGCGCCAGCGCACGGGAGGATTGGCGTTGCGGACGAGGGACTCGAGGGGCGCGGCGAGATCCTCGATTGCGACCTCGAGGACGCCGGGGCGGCGGCCTGGCGCGAGCGTCCCGCAGGCGCCGAGGCGCAGCGCGAGCGCGCCCCCGCGCGTGGCGAGGTCGAGCCAGCGCAGCGCGGGCACCTCGGGGAAGCGCGCCGCGAGCGTCGCGACCTCGCCGAAAAGCGAGAGGTCGGGCGTCGACGCGAGGCTGTCCGTTCCGAGCGCGAGCGGGATGCCGTCGGCGAGGAACGCCGGGACGTCGGCGAGGCGCCCACCGATGTGCAGGTTCGAGCGCGGACACAGCACGACCGTCGCGCCGACCTGGCGGGCGATGCGGCGATCCTCGCGCGAGGCGTGCACCATGTGGACGAGCAGCGGCGGCGTCGTGCCCGCGAAGGCGCCACGGTGCGCGAGGTATTCGACGGGCCCCTGGCGCGGCACGCGCGCGGCGACGTCGGCGCCCATGGCGGCGAGCACGGCGGGCCAGCGGCCCGTACCGTCGCGGAGCAGCGCGAGCTCGTCTTCGTCCTCGGCGACGTGGATCGACGTCGGCAGGCCCACGCGCGCCGCCGCCAAGAAGATGCGTTCGAGCAGGTCGGGATCGGCCGAATAGCACGCGTGCGGCGCGGGGACGTACCCGAGGCCCGCGGGCCAGGGGTGCTTCTTCGTGACCTCGGCGCGCTCGCGCGCGGCGTCGGCGAGCGCGTCGCCCGTGCGCGCCTGGCGCGAGCCGAGCAGCTCGTGGAAGATCGTGCCGCGCAGGCCGGCCGCGACGATCCCCGGGACCGAGGCGAGCGAGTTGCCGACGTCGCCGACGGCGGCGGTCCCGAGGCGCGCGGCCTCGGCGGCGGCGGCCAGCGCGGCGTCGCGACGCTGCTCGTGCGTGTGCTCCTCAGAGGCGTGCATGCAGGTGCCCGCCCAGGCGACGAGGCCCGCGCCGCCCGGCACCTGTCCGGCGAGATCCGACAGCTCGAGGTGCATGTGCGCGTTGACCAGGCCAGGCAGGAGCGCGCCCTCGGCGCGCGTCTCGGGCGCGTCGGCGTAGCGGCGCCGCAGCTCGGCGCGCGTGCCCACGGCGCGGATGACGTCGTCCTCGTCGAGCGCGACGGCGCCTTCGGCGATCCACGGCGCCCCCTCCGGGCTCATGGGGACGACGACGGGCGCGCTCACGAGTCGCATGTGACTACGCTGCGGCGAGCCGTTCGTAGCGCATGTTGCGGCGGCGCGGCTCGAAGCCCGCCTCGCGGATGTAGCGTTCGATGTCTTCGGCCGACAGCTTGAAGACGGCGCCCGCCTGCGACACGACGTTCTCTTCGATCATCGCCGAGCCGAAGTCGTTGCCGCCGAAGCGCAGCGCGACCTGTCCGACCTCGGGCCCCATCGTCGGCCACGAGACCTGCAGGCTGGGGAAGTTGTCGAGGTAGAGACGCGCGAGGGCGAACACGCGCAGGTAACGCATCGCCGTCGTGTCGTCGTGCAGCTTGAGGCGCGTGCCCTCGGCCTGGAACGGCCAGCAGATGAAGGCCGTGAAGCCGGCCGTTTGATCCTGCAGCGCGCGCAGGCGCTCGAAGTGCGAGATGATGTGGCGCGGCTGCTCGCCGAAGCCGAAGACCATCGTCGCCGTCGTGCGCAGGCCGAGCGCGTGGCCCTGGCGCATGACCTCGAGCCACACGTCCGTCGTGCACTTGAGCGGCGAGATCGCGTAGCGGATCTCGTCGTCGAGGATCTCGGCGCCGCCGCCGGGGATCGAGTCGAGGCCCGCCGCCATGAGCCGCTCGATGACGCCGCGGATGGGCATGCGTTCAATTTCAGCGATGTAACGAATCTCCTCGGGCGACAGCCCGTGGATCGCGAGGGGGAAGCTCGCCTTCATCCAGCGGAAGAGGTCTTCGTACCAGGTGAGCGGCAGGTTGGGGTTGAGGCCGCCCTGCAGGAGAATCTGCACGCCGCCGAGATCGACCGTCTCCTGGAACTTCTTGGCGAGCTCCTCGCGCGACAGGACGTAGCCCTCGGTCTTGTGCGTGGGCGGGCGGTAGAAGTTGCAGAACTTGCAGCGCGTGACGCAGACGTTCGTGTAGTTGACGTTGCGATCGATGATGTACGTGACCTCGTTGCCGGCGTGCAGAGACCGGCGGCGCAGGTCGGCCGCGGCGCCGAGCTCGAGCGTCGGCGCCTCGCCGTACAGGCGGAGGCCGTCCTCGAACGAGAGGCGCGCGCCCGCGGCGGCGTCGGCGAGCAGCGTGTCGACGGAGTGCGCGCGCGCGGGCTTGACGTCGACGACGGGCGGCGCCTTGCCGGAGACCGTCTGCTCGAAAAAGCGCAAGCGCGCGCGCTCCGGGAACAGCCCCGCGGCGTGGCCACGCTCGAAGAACGCGGCGACGCCCGACAGCTCCTCCGCGCCGAGGCGGTAGCGGATGTTCTCCGTGAGGTAGCGCTCGTAGAGCGCGGGCGCGCCGGGATCCTTCTCGCCGGCCTCGGCCCAGGCGCGCGCGATCTCGGCGCGGTGGACGAGGCCCTCGGACAGGCTCTGTTGGAGGATGCCGATCTCGTCGGCGCCGAGCACGTCGGGGCGGCCCGCCCACACGGCGTAGACGAAGGGGAGGCCCGTCGTCTCGCGCCAGGCTTCGCCCAGGTCAATCACGTGCGGGTGCTTCTTCGCGGCCACGAAGCCCGCGTCACCGATGACGAGGGCGCCCGTGCGGCCCGACGCGGCGCCGAGGACCTGGTCATGCGGGATCTCGCGGAAGCGCGGCGAGAGGCCGCGGTCGCGGCAGAGCAGCTTGAGCAGCGCCGCCGAGCTGCGCGAGGCGCCGTCGAGGACGATCTCGTCGAGCTCGCCCCACGGCACGTCCGAGACGAGCAGCACCGTGCGCACGGGCCCGAGCCCGGCGATGGCGATACCGGGGACGGCGCGCAGCGGGACGGCGGATTCGGCGTAGGCGGCCGTCGGGATGAGGCCGACGTCCACCTCTCCAGACGCCAGCAGCTGCGCGCAGCGCGACGGCAATTCGAACGACAGCTCGAAGCGGTCTTCGCCCAGGCCGCGCTCGAGCGCGTACGTGATGGGCCGCGCGTTGAGGAACGAGACGGCCGCGATGCGCAGCTTCTTCACGGCATCACCTCGAGCGAGCGGCGGCGCACGTCGCGGCGGAAGGGCTTGTCGGAGACGAGCGCCTCGCCCTCGGCGACGACGTTGTAGAGCGTGTCGCGCTCGACGGGCGTGCGGCCCGCATTCTGGATGATGCGGACGATCTCCTGCGGCCGCATGATCTGCGGCGTCTCGGCGCCGGCCATGTGATAGATGCGCTCTTCTTGCACGGTGCCGTCGAGATCGTCGGCGCCGAACCAGAGCGCGGACTGGGCCGTCTTGACGCCCAACATGATCCAGTAGGCCTTGAGGTGCGGGATGTTGTGCAGCAGCAGGCGCGCGACGGCGTAGGTGCGGAGGTCCTCGACGCCCGTCGGGCCCGGCAGCTTCATGAGCGCGTTGTTGTCGGGGTGGAAGGCGAGCGGGATGAACGTCTGGAAGCCGCCTGTCTCATCCTGCAGCGCGCGTAGACGCAGCATGTGGTCGACGCGCTCTTCCACGGTTTCGATCGTCCCGTACAGCATCGTGCAGTTCGAGCGCAACCCGAGCTTGTGTGCCGTGCGGTGCACGTCGAGCCACTCGTCGCCCGTGCACTTGTCGTCGCAGATCTTCTTGCGCACGCGATCGGCGAAGATCTCGGCGCCGCCGCCCGGGATCGAATCGAGGCCCGCGGCGCGCAGCTGCGTGAGCAGGTCGACCATGGGGATCCCGTACTTCTTGTGGAAGTAGTAAAGCTCGACCGCCGTGAATGCTTTGAGGTGGATATCGGGCTGCAGGCGCTTGAGACCTGCGAGGAGCTCCGTGTAGTAGTCGAAGGCGAGGCCGGGGTGCAGACCGTTGACGATGTGGATCTCGGTGATGGGATCCTTGGCGTCGAGGCGCTCTTGCAGCTTCGACCACGCCTCGGCGTGCGACATCGTGTAGGCGCCGGGCTTGCCCTCCTCGAGGCGCGCGAACGAACAGAAGCGGCAGCTCGCCTCGCAGACGTTCGTGGCGTTGATGTGGAGGTTGCGGTTGAAGTACGTGCGGTCGCCGTGCAGGCGTTCGCGGACCTCGTTCGCCAACATCCCCACCTCGAGCAGGTTGTGGTGTTCGAAGAGCGCGACGCCATCTTCGAGGGAGAGCGGCTCTCCGTCCCGCACCTTGTCTCTGATCCGGGGCAGCGCGTTTGTTGAAGCCATCAGGTTGCGTCCTTCAGCGTGTCGTTCGGAAGTCTCTCGGCGGCGACCAGCCCGGCGCCCCGGATCAGCGTGACCGCTTCGTTGCGCGTGAGCGTCGTGTTGTTGGCGTTGTCGCCGAGGCGGAGCGCGCGCTCGGAGACGACGAAGGCGAACAGCTCGTCGGCGCCGAACCCGAAGCACATCTGCGCGAGGCGGATCCCGAACGCCTCGACGTCGGCGACGACGTGTGTTGAAACTGGCAGGCTCAGGCGGCACAGCGCCGTGAAGCGGATCGTATCGAGTCCGTAAGCCTCGCCCTCGGGCGTGGGAATCACGCCCCACAGCGGGAGGTCGGCCGCGGCCGCGAGCGCGTGCAGACGCTCGACGCGCTCGGCCTCGCGCTCGCCGCTGCGGAACGGCAGACGCGCGAGGAGGCGCGCGCCGTCGGCCGCCGCGCGGCGCAGCGACGCTTCGTCGGCGCCCACGAGCGTCGTCGCGCCGGCGTCGCGCGCCGCGGCCCAGCCGCCCAGCGCCGCGAGATCGAGCGTCTCGACGTACGAGACCGTCGCGTCGCGGGGCCCGCGCCACGCGCCCGTCGGGAGCAAGCGTCGCACGCGCGCGAACGTGCCGCGGCGGCCGAAGGCGGCGTCGCGCGTGGCGGCGGCGCGGCGGCCGAGGGAGAACAGATCCTCGACGGCGGGCGCGGCCTCGGTGGGCGTCGGGGGGGCGGGAACCATCGCCGAGTCGGCGCTCATCGCGAGCCTCCCGGCACCACGTCGGCGCCCCAGCGGGGCATGAGGGCGTCCGACATCTTCGGCAGCCCGAGCTGATCGAGCACGCGGCCCACGACCGTGTCGAGGAGGCCGTCGATCGACGTCGGGTTCGAGTAGAACGACGGCGACGCGGGCAGCACGACAGCCCCCGCGCGCGTGACCGTCAACATGTTCTCGAGGTGGATCGTCGACAGCGGCGTCTCGCGCACGACGAGCACGAGCTTGCGTCGCTCCTTGAGCATGACGTCGGCGGCGCGGCCGATGAGGTTGTCGGAGATGCCGTGCGCGATGCGCGCGAGACCGCCCGTCGAGCACGGGATGACGACCATGGCGTCCCACCCGGCGGAGCCCGACGCGAACGGCGCGTGGAAGTCACGGAGGCCGTAGCGCTTCCACGGGTAGGCCGGCACATCGCCCAGCTCGTGCTTCCAGACCTCGGCCCCCGATGACGAGAACACGAGCCCGACCTCCAGTTCGGGGACCCTGAGAGGGTCCCCAAGCCCCCCGGCGGCTCGCTCCGCGGGGCGAAGCCCCGCTGCGCTCGCGGCTGCGAGGACATCGAGGAGGCGCTTCGCGTAGATCGACCCGGACGCGCCTCCGACGGCGACGACGAGCTTCACGAGGCCACCACGCAGACGAGCTTCACGAGGCCACCACGAGCGACGCGACGCCCGACGGAAAGAGCGGCGTGCCCTCGACGTTCGTGAAGCCGGCCTCGCGCACGAGCGCCAGGAACTCCGGAAGCGAACGAAAGGCCGCGATCGAATCGGGCAAATAGCGGTAGGCCTCGCGATCGCCCGTGATGGCCCAGCCGACGAGCGGCAGCACGTGTGCGTTGTAGGCGTCGAAGAAGAATCGCGACTTTTCGGGGCGGAAAAACTCGAGCAGCGCGATGCGCCCGCCGGGACGCACGACGCGGCGGAGCTCGGCGAGGCCGCGCGGCAGGTCGTGCAGGTTGCGCACGCAGAACGCCGAGAACGCGCCGTCGAAGGCGGCGGCGCGGTAGGGCAGGGCGTGCCCATCGGCGTTGTGCGTGTCGAGGGCGGCGCCCGCGGGGATCTTGGAGCGCCCCGCGCGCAGCATCTCGCGCGAGAAGTCCGCCGACGCCACGCGCGCCGCGGGGACCCGCTTGACGATCTCGAGACCGCCGTCGAGCGTCCCCGCGCCGAGGTCGAGCAGCGTCGGCGTCGCGCCGAGTCCGTCGAGCAACCGCCCGATGGCCTTCTTGCGCCACAGGACGTCGATGCCGCCCGACATCACGCGGTTGGCGGCGTCGTACCGCGGTGCCACGCGGTCGAACATGCCGCGCACGTCGTGACCGGCTTCGGCCAGTGTCGGGATCGGGTGTGGCGCGGTCGCCGTCATTTCGGCAGCCCCAGCTCCGCGTAAATCGCGTCGACGCGCGCGATCACGTCGGGCGTCATCTTGAGGACCTCGGGCCACTCGCGCGTGAAGCCCTCCTCCTTCCACTTGCGCGTGGCATCCACGCCGAGCTTGCCGCCGAAGCCGAAGGCGGACGACGCGTGGTCGAGCACGTCGATCGGACCCTCGGCGAAGAACACGTCGCGCTTGGCGTCGATGTTGTTGAGCGTGCGCCACGCGACCTCGCGGACGTTCTGCACGTCGACGTCAGAGTCGACGACGATGATGCACTTCGCGAACATCATCTGGCCCATGCCCCACAGCGAATGGCAGATCTTGCGCGCGTGGTGCGGGTAGTCCTTCTTGATCGACACGATGCACAGGTTGTGGAACACGCCTTCGATGGGCAGGTTCATGTCGACGATCTCCGGAAACGTCATCTGGAGCAGCGGCAGAAATAGCCGCTCCGTCGCCTTGCCGAGCCACGCGTCTTCCTGAGGCGGCGGCCCCACGACGGTCGTCGCGTAGATGGGGTTCTCACGCCGCGTGATGCAGGTGATGTGAAACACCGGGTAGTCGTCGGCGAGGGAGTAGTAGCCCGTGTGGTCGCCGAACGGTCCTTCGCGCCGGAGCTCGTCGACGTCGACGTACCCCTCGAGCACGAAGTCGGCCGAGGCCGGCACCTCGAGGTCGACCGTCTTGCACGGGACCATCTCGACGGGCTTGCGGCGCAGGAAGCCCGCGAACATGAACTCGTCGAGGCCGTCGGGCAGCGGCGCCGTCGCGGCGTAGGGCAGCACGGGATCGCCGCCGAGCGCGACGGCGACGGGCATGCGCTGAATGCCGCGCTCTTTGTACAGGCGCATGTGGCGCCGTCCCGTCTTGTGCAGCTGCCAGTGCATGCCCGTCTCGCGCGGGCCGTAGACCTGCATGCGGTAGCAGCCGACGTTGCGCGTGCCCTTCTCGGGATCGCGCGTGATGACCATGGGCAGCGTGATGTACGGGCCGCCGTCCTCGGGCCACGTCGTCAGGATCGGCAGCTTCGTCAGATCCGGTTCGTGCTCGACGACCTCCTGACAGGGCGCCGTGCGCACGGTCTTCGGCATGGCCCCCGCGACGCGGGCGACCTTCGGCAGCATGCGAATCTTGTCCATGAGGCCGACGGGCGGCTGCGACTTCACGAGCTCGCCGATCGAGCGCGCGTGCTCTTCGAGATCGGCGACGCCGAGCGCCCACGACATGCGCGCGCGCGTCGCGTACGTGTTGATGAGCGCGGGGAAGCGCGAGCCCTTGACGCGCTCGAAGAGCAGCGCCGGTCCGTTCGCGCGCATCGAGCGCTGCGCGATCTCCGACAGCTCGAGCACGGGGTCGACCTCGCGCGTGATGCGCTTGAGCTCCCCACGCTCTTCGAGATAGGCGACGAACGCGCGCAGGTCGCTCCAGTGCGGCGGGACGGCCGGTGCGTTCGTGCGCGCAGGCGAGCCAGACGGATCAATCGCGACGGCCATTATGATTTCCTCTCGACCGACAGGATCGCGAGGTCGCGCAGCGCGTTCCGGAACGCAGAGGGCGGCACGGCCTCGAGCTCGGTGATGGCATCGGCGGCGAGCGCGCGCGCCTTCTCCCGGGCCCGCGTGATGCCACCGGCGGCGCGCGTCTCGGCGAGGATCTGCGCCGCGACGGCCGGCGCGATGGCCTTGCCGTCGGCCTCGGCGATGCGCGCGCGCACGCGCCGGCCCAGGGCGGCGTCGGCCTCGCACGCGAGCAGCACGGGCAGCGTCAGCTTGCCCTCGACGAGATCACGGCCGACGGACTTCCCTGACGTCGACTCGTCGACGTCGGCGTCGAGCACGTCGTCGGCGATCTGGAAGGCGCGCCCCACGGCGCGGCCGTAGCGCTCGAGCGGCCCGTCGAGCTCGGGGCGGACGGCGCCGCCCACGCGCGCGCACCAGGCGATGAGCGAGGCCGTCTTGCGGTCGATGACGCGCATGTAGTCCTCGACGGTCGCGTCGGGGTTGCCCGCGCGCTCGAGCTGGGCGACCTCGCCCTCGGCCATCTCGGTGACCGTCGACGCGAGCGAGCGCACCATGGGCAGCGAGCCCGTGAGCGCGACGGTCTCGAGGGCGCGGGCGAGGCAGAAGTCTCCGACGAGCACGACGATGCCGTTGCCGAACACCATGCGGGCCGCGGGGCGGCCGCGGCGCACGCGGCCGTCGTCGACGACGTCGTCGTGGTACAGCGTCGCCGTGTGGATGAGCTCGGCGGCGGCGCCGACGGCGATGCCGTGCTCGAGCGACGCGCCCGCGGCGCGCGCGCCCAACACCGCGAGCAGGGGCCGCAGGCGCTTGCCGCCCGCGCCCAGGAGGTGCGCCCCCACCTGCGGGATCGCCCCCACGGGGCTCTCCATGCGCTCGGCGAGGCGGGCCTCGACCTGCTCGAGCTCGTCGGCGACGAGGGCGACGACGTCCTCGACGGCAGGACGGGCGATCGCGGGCTCGGCGGTGGCGGCGGACGTCGACATGGCCGGTATCTTGGACATTGAGGCGGCTCGGGTCACGACGTTTCTAAATATTCAAAATGAATTGAAAACTGGCAAGGAGAATGTCTCGCGGACCTAGGAGCGCCGCGGCGTCGCGCTCGCGGACGCGCGCCCTCGGGGACGCTTCGCAGCGCGCGCGCGGGCCCGCGGCGTGGGGGGCGCGGCGTCTCCCGCGCGGGTCGCGGGCGGCTCGACCTTGAGCACGTCGCGGAACTTCCCGACGTCCATCGTGAGCTGACCGAGCAGCATGTCGAGCAGCGTCTCGCCGAGCGCGCAGATCTCGTGCAGGCGCTGCAGGCGCTCACCCGTGAACTTCGCCTCGGCGCGCCGCGCCTTCGACGTCGCCTTCTCGGCGGTGCGCGCCGCCGCGACGGCCCGCGCGACGGCCTCGACGGCGGCGCCGATCTCGCGCCGCTCGCGCTCGTTGAGCAC
Source organism: Polyangia bacterium (assembly GCA_038325725.1). Classification (GTDB taxonomy): domain Bacteria; phylum Myxococcota_A; class Polyangia; order Fen-1088; family Fen-1088; genus DASZFV01. The sequence continues at coordinate 21,044 of JBBQJG010000044.1, forward strand.
GCCCGAGATCATCTTCCAGAAGTCCGTCTCGGCCTGGTAGTGCTCGCGCCTCACGCCGCGGACCCACACGCGGTGCACGACGCCCCACCGGCCCAGCGCCGCGAGCGTCATCGAGGCGCTGCCCGCCGAGATGCCGAGGCGCCCTTGGATCTCGGCCTGGGGCAGCGGCGCGTGCGAGAGATAAAGCAGCCCGAAGGTCCGCCCCATCGTGCGCGTGAAGCCCCAGAACTCGGCGATGCGGCCGCAGGTGTCGATGCCCAGGTCGCGCGCGCGGAGGAGCTCTTCGTCGGCGCTCGCGGCGGACGTCGAGGCGGACGGCGGCGCGCTGGGCATGCGCGCCGTTCTATACGGCGGGCGTCGCGCGTTCAAGCCGCGAAGCCGGCACCAGAGCGTCCGCTCCGCGCGCCGCGAGCTGGCCGCAGGCGGCGTCGATGTCGTCGCCGCGCGGCGTGCGGATGTAGACCGGCAACGACGACGCGCGGAGGCGCTCTTGAAAGGCGCGGATGCGCTCGGCCGAGGGGCGCTCGAAGGCCGGCCCGGAGAACGGGTTCCAGGGGATGAGGTTCACCTTGCAGCGCAGGTTCTTCGTGAGGCGCAGCAGCCGATCGGCGTCGGCGTCGCTGTCGTTCACGCCTGCGAGCAGGACGTACTCGAAGGTGATGTAGCGCCCGTGCGCGAGCGGAAACTTCCGCGCCGCCGCCAGCAGCTCGGCGATGGGCCACTTGCGATTCACGGGCATGATGCGGTCGCGCACCTCGTCGGTCGTCGCGTTGAGCGAGATCGCGAGGTTCGGCGGCGGCGACAGCGCGCCCAGCTTCTCGATCCCCGGCACGATGCCCACCGTCGAGACGGTGATCCGGCGCGGCGAGAAGTGCAGCCCCCACGGGTGCTGCAAGAGCTCGAGCGCGCGAGAGAGCTCGACGAAGTTGTGCATGGGCTCGCCCATGCCCATGAAGACCAGGTTCGTGGGGCGCCGCCCCGCGAGCTTCGTCGCGCGGTAGACCTGCTCGACGATCTCGCCCGCCGTGAGGTTGCGCCCGAAGCCGAGCGTCGCCGTCGCGCAGAAGCCACAGTCCATGGCGCAGCCGACCTGCGACGACACGCAGAGGGTGAGCCGGTTGCGATCTTCGTTGAGTCCCGGGCCGTTGCCTTCGGGATCCTCGGGGATGAGCACCGATTCGATGGCGCGATCGTCGACGGTGCGAAAGCGCAGCTTGCGCGTGCCGTCGCGCGCCTCCTGGACGACGTCGGTCTTCAAAGGCCGGAAGGGCGCGCTTTCGACGAGCGCCGTCCGGACAGCCGCCGGCACGTTCGTCATCTCGTCGACGCTCTCGACGGCCTGTTCGTGCAGCCAGCGAAAGACCTGCTCGCCTCGATACGCCGGCGCGCCCGCGGCTTTCACGCGCGTCGCCAGCTCGGCCGGCGTCAGGGATCGGAGATCGGCTTCCATCGAAGCGCGGAAGAATAGAGCCTCCCGGACCAGAGAGCCACCAGGGGGCTACGAAGAGGCTACAACCGAGGGCTATACGGGGGCTATACGCCGCTCGTCAGCGCGCGCGGCGGCGGCGCGAGGCGAGGGCGGCGACGAGGCCGAAGGCGAGCAGCGACCACGGGCCGCGACGTCCCGCGTCTTCGTCGAACGCGCAGCTGCAGCCGCCGCCTTTCTGTCCGACCTTGGTCTTCGTCTGGACGCACTGGCCGTTCGGGATGCACGCGCCTTTGCCGTCGACGGACGTGACGCACTGCCAGCAGTCCGTCGGGCACACCATGAGGCGGCACGGGTCGGCCTCGCAGTCGCCCGTCTGAGAGACGCAGGACTGCCCCGAGCCGCACTGCTTGGCCTGGCAGACGTCGCCTTTGCAGACGCCGTCGGCTGGGTCGCAGAACTGCGCTTGCAGGCACACCTTCGTCGCGCACTTGTCGGCGACGCACTCGCCGGCGACGCAGCGGTCGCCTGCGTTGCACTTGCCGGGCGGGCACAGGTCGACGCATTTGCCGTCCGCGCAGTACTTCCCGTCGCTGCACTTGACGCCCGCGCACGGTTCGGCGCGGCACGCGCCCTGGTAGCAGACCTGGCCCTTGTCGCAGCCGAGCGACTCGCAGTCGAGGCAGCGGCCCTGCATGCACACCGACGGCGAGTTGCAGACGACGCCCGCGCAGAGGTCCACGCACTGGCCCGTGGCCTCGTCGCAGTGCATGCCCGACGCGCACGTCACCTGAGCGCAGCGCTGGGGCACGCAGACGTCGGTCACGCACTTGTAGCCGGAGGGGCAGGGGAACTCGCCCGGCTTGCAGACGATCACGCACGCGCCCTCGCGGCAGCCGAAGCCGGACGGGCACTTCGCCTCTTGGTCGGAGACGCCGTCGCAGTCGTTGTCCTTGTTGTCGCAGATCTCCGCGCTCGGCAGCACGCAGCCCTCGCACACGATGCCGGCCTTGCCGCGGCAGGCGAGCTTGCCGCCCTTGCACACGCCGACGCCGACCTTCGCGGGGTCGAGCCCCGCGCACACGCAGTCCTGGCCCACGGTCGGGAAGTTGCCGTTGTCGACGACGCCGTCGCAGTCGTCGTCGAGGCCGTTGCAGGTCTCGTTCATCGGCATGCTCGTCGTGTTGCACGTGAGCTTGCCGTTCACGCACGCGTACGTGCCGAGCGAGCACGTGCCGAGGCCGCTGCCGCAGGCTTCGCCGACGCCGGGCAGCGCGCCGTTGTCGACGAGGCCATCGCAGTTGTCGTCGATGTTGTTGCAGACCTCGGTGGTGGGCGTCACGACGGGCGCGTCGCAGAACGTGCCTGTCATGTCAGGCTTGCAGGCCAGGATGCCGCCGCGCTTGCAGGCGCCGACGCCCGCGTTGACGCACGAGGCGCCCACGTTGAAGCCCTCGTCGATGTTGCCGTCGCAGTTATCGTCGAGGCCGTTGCACTTCTCGACGGGGACGGCGCAACCGCAGGCCCCGCCGCAGGCGTTCGGCGGGAAGCCTTCGTCGATCTGGCCGTCGCAGTCGTCGTCCTTGCAGTTGCACGCTTCGACGGCGCAATGGGCCGCCGCGGAGCCGAGCTTGTTGTCCGCGTTGTTGGGATCGTTCGAGACGGGGCACATGTTGCTGACGCCCTCGTCGATGATGCCGTTGCAGTTGTCGTCCTTGCCGTTGCACGCCTCGACCGGTGGCACCGTCGCGGCGATGATGCCCACGAGAGCGGCGCGCACGGCCGCCGTGTCGGTCAGGGTCACGCGGATGGCGCTGCCCGTGCCGCCGGCCTTCGCGATGGCGTCGTTCGCGGCGCTCGTGCTGACATCGGTGAGGACGTACGTCTTGACCTTCGACGTCACGTTGAGCGCGCAGGCCTGCACCTCGGGGTGGAAGGCGCCCCACGTGCCGGTCGTCGTGCAGTCGGCCGTGTTGATCGTCGTGCCCTTCTGCGTGTCGCACGTCTCGTCGCCGTCGGTGACGAAGATGACGATGTTCGTGCGGCAGGCGCCCTTGGGGTCGTTGGGCTTGACGAAGTTGTCGAAGTACATGCGCGCGTAGAAGAGCGAGCGCCCGATGGGCGTGTACCAGCTCGCGTGCGTGCGCAGCTCGGGATCGCTGATGGGCGCCGTCGTGTCGCTGTCCTCGGTGCCGTCGATCCAGCGATAGATGTTGGCGATGTTGCCGTCGTTCGGATCGAAGTCGCTCGCGGCGGGCTTGATCGCGGGCAGCGTGGGGCGCTTCGTGACGTCGACCACGAGCGCGCTGCGGTACCCGTTGTCGTACCAGGTGTTGTAGGTCGTCTCGGTCGTATGCGTCGGCAAGCGGCAGCCGCACTCGCAGGCGCCGCGACAGGTGCCCGTGCATCCGACGGGGAGCGCCGTCGTCGTGTCGTTGTTGTAGTGGCCTTCGGGACAGACGGGCGCCTTCGTCGGATCCTCGAGCTCGGGGTAGCGCATGAGGCCGAAGTTCGCCTCGTCGGTGCCGACCTGCGTGAGCGCGTCGCGGAGCGCCTTCTTGAGGCTGTAGATGCGGCTGGTCTTACCGTTCGCGTTGTTGCCACACAGCGCCGAGCCGTCGTTCGCGTCGTTGTAGAGCATCGACCCGGACGTGTCGAAGACGACGAGGATGTTCGGGCGCAGCGATTGCGCGCGCGCCGGGCTCGAGAGCAGGCTCGCCCCCCATACGACGAGCGAAAGCGTCAGGAGTCGTCTGGTAAGTCTTCCGCGCGCGACCACGTTACCTCGACCGCGTTACGGCGGCAGCTTCCCTGATCGGCAGCAACGGAACCCGACTGAAGGGAGGCGGACGGCAACTGTCGGTGCAGGTGTGGAAGCGGTGCACGCCAACCCCGGCGCGACCGTCGTCGCGGGCACGACCGAGTTGTCGACGAAGCTC